>JBCKNJ010000005.1:0-56597 GCA_038902795.1 Polaromonas sp.
GGCCGCTTTCAGAGGTAGCACGATGCCCAGTTCCGAGAGCAAGCCACGGATGCGGTTGATCAGGGCGGTGCGCTGCTCCACATAGCCCTGACGGGCGCGGTGAACAAACAGGCGCGACTGCTGTTCAATGCTCTTCACCGGTACAAAGCGCATGTTGGGTCGGGTCACCGCCTCGGCAATGGCCTTAGCATCGGCAGCATCGTTCTTGCCGCGCTTGCCGCTCATCCGGTAGGGGGCAACGAACTTGGGGGCCATCAGGCGCACGGTGTGGCCAAACTTCGAAAACTCGCGTGCCCAGTGGTGGGCGCCGCTACACGCTTCCATGCCGATCAAGCACGGCGCTAGATTGGCCACCAGTTCGAGCAGTTTGGCGCGTGGAACTTCAGGGCGCACCAGTGCTGGCTTGCCTGTCTCATCTACGCCGTGCACGGCAAAGACGTTCTTTGCCAGATCGATTCCTACGGTTACGATAGTCATGATTTCCCCTTTCGGACAAGTTGATGAAAAGTTTGACCTCTCCATCGTGGCACGTTGTTGCCGTAAACCGCAAGCCTCATGGTGCGCGGCTCGCTTGGGACGGGGAAGTCCCTTTCATTCGTTAGGCTTTCATTTGGAGCACCGTATGGACTTGTCCCAAGCACTTTCGCCTGAATATTTTAATAAATTTGGTTTAGACCATCTGCCGCATCATCTAGGTATTCTTGTGACTGAGGTAGGTGTCGGAAAGCTGGTAGCTGAATTTCAGATCAGCAAACACCATCTCGCCCCAAACGGATATCTGCATGCAGGAAGCGTAGTTTCGTTGGCGGATACAGCCGCTGGATATGGATGCATCGCGAACTTGCCAGAGGGTGCTACTGGATTTACAACCGTCGAATTGAAATCAAATTTTCTTGGCACAGCACGGAATGGAACTATTGAGTGTGCGGCAAAAGCTGTTCATCTTGGAAGGACAACACATGTCTGGGATGCAAGCGTTATTGATAAGGGGACTGGCAAGACGATTGCTTTGTTTCGGTGTACTCAACTTATTTTCTTTCCGAAGCTTTGAGTTTCTCCTTTACCGTAATTAACGCGCCTAACTCGGCGCTCAAGTAGGACGCTAACCTTCCCCCAAATTAGTTGACACCTCCCCCTAACCAAACGGAGGTGTTTCATGGCCAAATCAGGTCTTCCAAAAGTGCATCGTTACAGCATGCATTTCAAGGCAACCGCTGGTCGTGACTACGCCAACAAGATGCAGAACGTCGCATAACACCACGTTGCAATGGACGCGCCGCCGCCGCCAGCTTGTTTCCCGCCATCATCATTGGCGCACCATTGAATGTGAACGTTAGAGCGCGAAGATCTCCTGAAAGGGGAACACGATGACAAAAACTTGGTGCCCAATCATTTCGATAATCATGATCGTTGGAATGATCACTTCCGGTTGTGGGAGCGTGCCTATTGCGCCAAGTGCGGAAGTGCGACAGGTGTTGGCTCCCACCGGAGCACTTCGTGCCGGATTTATTTCTGGAAATCCGGGGCATATACTTCGGGATCCGGCTACTGGCGAGGTTAAAGGTGTCGCCTACGAATTGGGGAAAGAGTTCGCCAGGCGCCTGGGTGTTCCATTTGAGGTGGTTGCTCTGGGAGGAAACGCGCAATTGCTTGAGGCGATGAAGTTGGGCCAGGTGGATTTTGTAGTCACTGCCCCTTCACCCGCACGCGCGAAGGAAATGGATTTCGCTCAACCGCATTTGGAAATCGAGGTTGGATTCCTTGTCCCGCCCGACTCCCCAATATCATCCTCATCTGTGGCTGAGGCGGATCGCGCCGGAATTCGAATCGGCGTTGCCCAGGGAAGCGCCATGGATGGCCGGTTTTCAAAAGAGCTGAAGAATGCCGTTTTAGTCCGCGCTCCCACGCTTGATATCGCAGGCAAAATGCTTGCGGCCGGACAGATGGACGCGTTTGTAGCGGTCAAGACAATTCTGTTTGAGATGTCTGACAAGTTGCCCGGCTTCCGCGTTCTCGACGGGCGATATGCAGTCGAGCAAGTTGCGATCGCAATTCCAAAAGGAAGAGATCTGGGAATGCCTTTTCTGCGCCAATTCGTTGAGGACGCAAAGTCAGAGGGGCTCGTTGCTTCGGCGGCGAAACGGGCAGGCCTTCGTGGCTTAGTAAAGGAATCGAAATAACGCTCTTTAACTTTTCGCCCCACACGGACGCGCGGGAAGCACCGTGTTTTGGGCAGGCCTCACTGCCGCGCGCCGGTGGGCTTCGACGTTAACTGGACGCATTCAAGCTCCAAGCCATCAAAAACAGTTTTATGGCGCTGTTTCAGAATTTGAATCCGCCAAAAAGTACTTTTTGATGCGATTTTTACCCCTAAAAATGGCTGTAGCCAACTAAATACGGGCGTGAGCAGCTATTAAATTAGTAGCGTGACATCTTCAACACAAATAAACTCAAGGCGCCAGTCGCTCCCGTAACCAGCCCTCATCGTCTTGCAGCGTGTACCGCAAGCGATCATGCAAGCGGCTCCTGCGCCCCTGCCAGAACTGCCAGTTGTCGGGCTTTAAACGGTAGCCACCCCAGTGCGGTGGGCGCGGTGGTTGCAGTAGAAATTTTGCGGCGTACAGGGCGGCGTTGGCCACCAGCACGCCGCGCCCTGCAATCACCTCGCTTTGCGGGCTGGCCCATGCGCCTATGCGTGAGTCGAGTGGGCGGCTGTGGAAGTAGGCATCGCTTTCTTCTGCGGAGACTTTTTCAACCACGCCTTCAATGCGCACGCTGCGCTCTAGCTCAACCCAGTGAAACTGCAACGCCGCATACGGGTTGCCCGCCAGTTCAAGGCCTTTGCGGCTGTCGTAATTGGTGTACCAGACGATGCCGCGTTTGTCATAACCTTTGACCAGCACCACGCGCGTTGAAGGGCGCAGGTTGTTGGCTACGGTGGCCAGCGTCATGGCGTTGGGCTCGGGTACCTCGCCTGCAATCGCTTCGTTTAACCACTGCTCAAATTGTTTGAGCGGGTCGGCATGGGATGCGTCTTCATTGAGCTCGGCGCGCGCGTAGCTTTTACGCAGATCGGCAATGGCTTGGTTGGAGTGTGTAGTACGTGACATCGTTAAAGTGTAGCCATCCAGCGAAACCCTGCGTGCCATCGCACTCGCGCCAGCATCTGATTTACGGAGCCACCAGCGTCAGCAGCTTGCCCAACGCGTGGTCATCAATGCCCAGCGTGCGCAGTTTGTCGTAGGTTAGCTGTGCGTACTCGCGTGTGGTGCCGTAGCGCCCGCATGAGTCAGAAAAAATCTGCCGGTAGGTGTCAATACTCAGCACACCCGTGTGATTCGGGCTGCGTTTTGAGAGCGTGAAAGCCAGCGCCAGCACCTCGCCTTGTTCAGTGTGGCAACGCAGCCATTTCGGGTCATATACGCCGTTCGGCATTTCGCGTTCCCACAGGCCGGGTAGGGCTGCAATCACCTGGGCGCGTGGTATGCGAAACGCCACCCCCTTGCAACTGCCACCGTGCAGCAGCCCAAATACCAGGCCAGGGCGCTCGGGCGTGCCACGGTTCAGACGGCTCCACATTTTTAACGCACGGTGATAACCGTAAATGGTGGCAAAGCGTTCTTCGGCAAACTCAAACTCAGGTCGCCAGATGAGGGACGCATAGCCAAAAATCCAAAGGTCTTTCTTGCCACCCCATTCACGGCTTACCGCTTCCAGCATGTGTGCCGGATTGCGGATATTTGACTTCCCGTTACCTGCCACCCGCACCCGCAGCACCTTCAGCGCGCTGGATCAGCTCAATCTTGTAGCCATCCGGGTCGGTCACAAACGCAATCACCGTCGAGCCGCCTTTGACAGGCCCGGCTTCACGCGTCACGTTGCCTCCGGCGGCTTTGATTTTTTCACACGCTGCATAGGCATCGGGTACGCCCAGCGCGATGTGGCCGTAGGCGGTGCCCATGTCGTAGCTGCTGGTGCCGTGGTTGTAGGTCAGTTCCAGTTCTGCATGGTCTGGATTTTTGCCGTAGCCGACGAACGCCAGGGTGTAGTTGTATTCAGCATTTTCAGATGTGCGCAGCAGCGTCATGCCGAGTACGTTGGTGTAGAAATCAATCGAGCGCTGGAGGTCGCCAACGCGAAGCATGGTGTGTAGGAGTCGCATAAAGGGGTTTCGTGAGTATTGTCGTAAAAAGTGATTGTCGCCAAATTCGTACTTGGGATTGTTTTGTTTCAACATGGTGGTGTTGAAAATATCTTTTATTGAGGTGTGGCATACATCTGCCCGCCATCCACATTGATAACTGTGCCCGTCAAGTAGCCAGCCAGTGGCGAGCAGCAAAAGGTTGTCAGGTCGGCAATTTCTTGTGGCTCGGTCATGCGGCCAAAGGGCAGCTTGGTGGTGAGTTCCATCCAGCGGTTTTCGTCGCTGAGTTTTGCTGTAGCTTGCGCACGCAGCATAGTCTCCATGCGGTCGCTGCGGGTGGGGGAAGGGTTGATGCCAAACACCCGCACGCCGCTGCGCTGGCTGACCGCGCCAACTGCTTGGGTAAATGCCATCAGTGCCGCGTTGGCGGTAGAGCCGCAAATGTATTCGTTGCGCGGTGCCGCGCCTGCCATGCCAATGATGTTGGCAATCACGCCGCTGCCGCGTGCCTCCATCACGGGCAGTACCGCCCGAACCAGATTGATGTAGCCAAAGAGCTTGAGCTCCCAAGCTTGTCGCCACTTGGCATCGTCAATGTCTTTGAGCGCACCGCCGGGAATTGCCCCGGCGTTGTTGACCAAAATATCGATAGAACCCGCTTGTGCCATGAGGGTTTTTTCAGCGCCGGGTAGGCCTAAGTCAATCGCCAGCATAGTTGCAACAACGCCTGTTTCAAGCTGGATGCTTGCGACCGCTTTGGCCAGCACGTCTGTAGAGCGCGATACCAAAATGGGCAGTGCGCCTTCTTTGGCAAACGCAGTGGCAATCGCTAAACCGATGCCCTTTGAGCCGCCCGTGACCAACACGCGCTGGCCTTTTAGTTTGAGGTCCATTGTTTCCTTTGTGGATGGTTAATTTTGTGCAGCGGGTACTTGTGCGCTGTACCAGTCTGCGATGTCATGGCCTTGCACAAAGCAAGTGCCAGGCGTTTTCATCAGCAAATCGAGCATGCGCTCGAACGAGCCAAAGCGGTGCGGCACACCGATCAGGTGCGGGTGCAGCCCGAGCGTTAAAACGCGTGGACGCTTTAGCGCCTCGCGCGTAAAGAGTTCAGCCGTGCTTTTGACACGCTTAAACATTTCTTCAGACGAATGCTTTTCAACCGCGTAGATGATCGAGTCGTTCAGTTCAAGGTTGTAGGGCAGGCTCAGCAGTGGCCCGTTGCCGGTTGTGAGCCAGTTCGGCAGGTCGTCCACTACCCAGTCAAAAACATAGTCAACACCAGCGGCCTTGAGTGTTTCAGGCGTGGTGTAGCTTTCGCGCAGACCCGGCCCAAGCCAGCCACGCGGCCGGGTGCCGGTGAACGTCTCAATCATGTCCAGCGTTGCTTTCACGACTTCTTCTTCAGCGCCCGCATGGTTGAGGGATTTTTGGTGAATGCCGTGGCCAATGAACTCCCACTTCGCGGTGTGCATGGCTTCAGCCGCGCGCGGGTAGGCCTTGATGACGCTGGCGTTAAAGCTGGTGGACGCGGTCAGCCCGCGTGAGGTGATGGCCTCAATGATGCGCGGCAGACCGCAGCGCATACCGTAATCAACCCAGCTGAAATTCGGCACATCGGGCACGGTTTCTTTACCGTGCGGGGGCGTGATGATGGTGCGCGGCATGGGCGCATCAAACTCCCAGTGCTCGACGTTGACCACCAAGTGAACCATGATGTTGCCCGATGGATGGGGTGCGAGGGCTGGGCCTTCGTTGGAAAAGCGGTAGGGGATGCGTGGGTTGGCCATGGGTGCTGTGTACGGTGTGGGGAAGTTTTTTAATGCCGGATTTGTTTCAAAATTTCACGCTTCATCGTGTTGAAGCTTTCCGACGTGGTGGTGTCTTCAATCGAGCGTGGGCGGCTGAGTGGCACTTCCAGGCGCGCCTGTATGCGGCCCGGTCTGGCCGACATCACATACACCGTGTCGGCCAAAAAAAGCGCTTCGTCGATATCGTGTGTTACAAAAACAATGGTTGGTTTGAGTTGCTGCCACACTGATAGCAGCAGCTCTTGCATGCTCAGGCGGGTTTGTGCGTCCAGTGCGCCAAAGGGTTCATCCATCAGCAAGACCCGCGAGCCTAATGTGAGGATGCGTGCAATGCCGACGCGCTGGCGCATGCCACCCGAGAGTTGCACGGGCAAGTGGTTTTTAAAGTCCGACAGCCCGACGATGCGCAGCATGTCGTGGGCGCGTTCTTCGTAGTCTTTGGGTTGCGCCCCTTGCGTCTTGGGACCAAAGATGACGTTTTCCCAAACCGTCAGCCAAGGGAACAAAGCGGCATCTTGAAACACCACGCCACGATCAGGACCTGGTTTTTCAACCGGCTTGCCGTGTACGTGAAGCACCCCGCCACTGGCTTGTTCAAAGCCTGCGACTAAATTAAGCAAGGTTGATTTACCGCAGCCCGACGGCCCCAGCAGGGCAACGAATTCTCCTGGCTGCACGGTGAGATCAACCTGGGCAAGCGCTTGGACGGGGGGCTCTCCGGGGTAAATCTTGTCAAGTTTTTCAATGTGAATGGCGGACATGGCAGTAGCGGGCACTTAGTAGTTTTCAAGAATGCGCCAGCGCAGCACGCGTCGCTCGATAAAAACAATCAGCCGGTCGCTGATGTAGCCCATCGCGCCAATCGACGCCATGTCGGCCAGCACGATGTCCATGCGGCCCACGTAATACGCGTCCCACAGTACATAGCCGAGCCCCGATTTCACGGCCACCATTTCAGACACGATGACTGCTGTCCATGAAATACCCAGGCCGATGCGAAGCCCGGTAAATATCGACGGCATGGCAGACGGCAACACCACCCGGCGCAGCAATTGCGCACGGGTTGCGCCCATCATCAGTGCGGCGCGCACCAAGTTGCGATCTACATCGCGCGCACCTTGGGTCGCGTTGACCACGATGGCGTAAAAGCCGCCCAAGAAAATCAGAAAAATAGCACCAAAGTCTCTGATGCCAAACAGTGCAATCGAAAATGGCAACCAAGCGGTGATCGGTATCGGACGCAGGCTTTGCACGAGCGGGTCAAACAGCTGCGACACAAACTTGCTCCAGCCAATCATCAAGCCGAGTGGAATGCCCAGCAGTGCAGCGAGTGCAAAACCTTGCGCTACCCGCATGGATGAATACTGCACATTGGCCAGCCACGTGCCCTGATAGGGGTTGAGGCTTAGAGCCAAACCACCCGCTGGACCTGACGCGTCAAAGACCCACCCCCTCCAGCCTTCCAACACTGCCAGCGGCGTGGGTACGATACCCGCCATGCTGTCCTGGCTGCCGACAATCTGCCAGACCACCAGCAGCACCGCCGGCACTGCAAGACCCACAAGGATTTGTATAAGGCGCTTCATACGGTGTTTACGTTTTTGACGCTTGTAACGGTGTTAACGCTTGATCTCGCGTGCCATCGAGTCGTCGTACAGCGCCGCTGCTTCAACACCCACATCTTTTTGTATGATGCCTTGTTTAAATGCCGCGTCAGCTAGTAGTTTGACTTGGTCTTTGGTTAGCACGCCGCCCAGCTTGATGATCTTCGACGACTCTTTGGTGACGTTGAGCGGCAGGCCGGTGTACTTGGAATAGGCATCGGCAAACAAGTCATTGTTTTTAACCATTTGCTCTTCGGCATTCAGGTACACCCACAAAAAGCGGCGGACGGCTTCTTTTTTGTTGGTCATGGCGTCGCGTGATGCAGCCAGCATGCCCAGCTCTGCACCGACTGACTTGGACTTGCTGTATTCCAGCGTTTTGGCAAAGTAGGCATCGCCTTCTGAGACGGCTTGCGACTCAAACGGCTCCCACAACACCATGGCATCAATATCGCCGCGCTTGATGGCTTGAATGAATGCAGTACCGCCACCTTGTATGTTCACCGGTGTGAAGCTGTTGTACGGAATACCGTTTTCAATCAACGTCATGGCCCATTGAAACCACACCGCAGAGCCTGGTGCAATGCCGATTTTTTTACCGGCGATGTCTTTCCACTCATTGATGACCACGCCTTTGCGCACCACCAGGTTTTTGGGCGAGCTCGCTACACCCGTCAGGCCAATTAAGTTTTTGCTGCCCTGCGCCGCCGCGATGGCAAGGTCACCGGGGCCGACGGCTGAAATATCGACTGAATTAGAGAGCAGGGCAGTACGGGCATCGGCGTAGCGCACAAACTCTGCGCGCTTGACATCGATGTTGAATTTTTTCAACTCTTCTTCGATGTTCAGCAAAGGTGCCAGATGGCCGACTTTGACGAAGCCGATGGTCAACGTTTCACGCTGTGCCAAGGGTGCTGGTGCCGGGCCAATGGCATGCGCTGTTGTCATGGCGGTACTGACCGCAAAGAGCAACGTGGGGATGGCTTTAGAGAACTTCATCTTCAACACTCCTGGTTAGGTTTAGGGAAAGTTACACACGAAAAAATCGAAACAAGCGAGCCAGCGCACCTTGCGCATTGGTAACCGCTTCGTCATACGCGGCTACGCCTTTTGCATCACTGCGCTGTTCACCAAATTCTGAAATATCTGCACCGGATACAAAAGCCTTGTCACCATCGCCGCGAAGCACCACCGCACGCACAACCGGGTTACTGTCGATTTGTTTCAAGGAGTCTGCAAGCTTGATCCACATGGCGAGCGACATGGCGTTGTAGCGCCCTTCATTGCGTAGCGTGATGGTGGACACATGCCCAACTAGTGAATGCAAAACGTCTTGCATGGTCAAACAACCTTGTCGCTGTGAAACTGCTGAATTTCAGCTTCAGAATAACCCGCTTCCAGCAGTACCTCGTCGGTGTGCTCACCCCAGCCCGGTGCAGGTGCCATCACTGTTGAAGGGGTACGCGCCAAGGTCACGGGTTGGGTGATGTATTGCATTTCTTTGCCGAAGCCGGTCATCAGCGAGGTCGTCACACCCAAGTGTTTGACCTGCTCGTCTTCAAATACTTGCGGCACAGTGTACACCGGGCCAGCAGGCACACCAGCGTTGTTGAGCTGCGTTGTTGAACTGCGTTGCCAGTGCAGAAGAAGCCTGAATTTTTGGCATGTGTGGAATTATTTCTATGTCGAAAGCGAATGCAAGAATCCGGCCTGCTTGCGCATTGGCAGAGCCATTTTCTGAGCCATGTCAAGAAGCCGAAGCTCGTGAAAAGGGCGTGCCACCAGTTGCACGCTGATGGGTAGTCCGCGTGCATCCAGTGCAATCGGTACCACCAGTGAGGGCAATCCGAGGTAATTGATAAAACCCATGAAACGGTGCAGACCCAGAAGCTTCTTGACATCAAACGCCGCATCGCCAGGGGTTACCTTGGGCGCATCTGGAATCGGCTCGGGCAGGGCAGGCATCATCAAGATGTTGTGCTGCCTCAAGTGCTGCTGCACAAAGGTGCGCAGGTGGTGTGGCCGGATCGCCAGCGCGGCTTCATGCCACTGCGCCGGTATCACCAAGCCTGCAAGGGCCACTGCCTCAACCCCTGCGGATGCAGTGCAGGCTAGCAAGGCGGCGCGGTGTGTGCGTGCAGCCTCTACATGTAGCACGATTTCTGCGAGCTGTGTCAGCACGGCATGCTCGGGCATCGTGCCAAGCCGTTCGCTGCATGACTGTCTGTTTGCAAAATCGCTCAAGGCGCGCGCAACGTCTTTATGCAAGTCGGTTTCGGGTATCCACGCTTTGACGCGGAGCGGCGCATGGTTAGGCTCACGCAGTTGGCCCGGCATGACGCAGGCATGCAGAACTTGTTCCGCGTCAAAGGCGTTACGCGCCAATAGGCCCACGCTGTCAAGGCTGGGTGCTAGCGGGTAAACGCCGTCCAGTGGTATCAGCCCGTGGGTTGTTTTAAGTCCGTGCAAACCGCATGTTGCAGCCGGTATGCGGACGGAACCTGCCGTATCCGTGCCTAAGGATGCGTAGGCCATTTGACCCGCCACCGCTACAGCGCTGCCGCTGGACGATCCGCCCACGGCAGCATTGGCGTTCAGTGGGTTGATGCAGCGCTCAAAGTTCGGGTTGAAGTCTGTGGTGCCGCAAGCGTATTCGGCCATCGTCAGTGCTGCAAGATTCGTAGCGCCATGCGATGCAAGCCGTTTCAATACCACTGCGCAAGGCGTGCCCGGTGCGGCTTGGCCTTCGTCATGGCCCACGCCAGGAATGTTGTCCGTCGTGTTGAAAATGTCTTTGTGCGCAAGCGCTATGCCACTTAACTTCCCGAATGATTTGCCGAAAAATTTGTTGTTTTGGCTGTCAGGACTGACAGCCCATGTTTTGATCGCCGCATGAAACTTTTGATTGCCGCTGGCAAATTGTTGGCTTTGCGCGGCCAGCGCGTCGCTGCAAGACACCTCGCCTCGCCGTAACATGTGCTGTAGCTCGACCAGTGTGGCGGGCAATTCAATCATGGGAAAGCATTTGCAATGCTTCATCAAACGACTCTGGCGACTGGTGGCTCAGCGCCAGGGTGGCACTTGGTTGTAGCCGTACCACTGCCTTGGCCACGCGCTGCACCTCTGGCGCTGTGGCCCTGATCTTGCGTGCACCCAGCACTGCCAAAGCCACGCTTTGCCACGTGGCCAGTTGCGTATCGGCTGACAGGGTTAGACGATTTGGCGGGCTCATTTGTGGCGATTTATATACATGAAACTTTCATATATATAAATATAACGCAATTGAGGATACGTGGCAATGTGAGAAACTTGTCGAATGAGCAGGTCAAAAAACGCATTCATCAAAGCCAGCGACCGGATTCGCGGCAAGATTGAAGAGTCCATCAAAGACGGCGTTTTGCTGCCCGGCGACTCGATTGACGAGGCAGAACTGGCCGCCCAATACCAAGTGTCTCGCACGCCCATACGCGAGGCTTTGATCCAGCTCCAGGCCCAAGGCCTGCTCACCAGCTTGCCGCGCGGCGGCGTGATTGTGGCGAAGATGGACTTGCAGCAACTGCTGTCGCTGTGGGAACTACTGGCTGAATTGGAGGGCGTTACGGTACGCCTCGCGTGTCAGCGCATGACCCCGGCCGAGCTGGCAGAGCTGGAGTTGTTGCACGAGCAGAGCCGCGCTGTGATGGAGGCTGACGACGTGGCGGGCTGGCAGGAAAGCAATCTCAAGTTTCACGAACTAATCTACCACGCCACCCGTAACCCCTACCTGCGCCAGGAGGTGCTGCGCATGCGTACCCGTACCGGCTACTACCGCCGCCACGCCTTTGGTGCACTGGGCCAGCTTAAAAATTCGTTCGACCAGCACGGCCTGATCGTCGAAGCCTTCATCCGCCACGATGCCGATGCCGCCTGCAAGGTCATGCTCGTGCACATGCGCCCGGCGGATGATGCCAAAGGCCTGACCGACTTTATTGTGAATTTGCCGAAAGAAATGTTGGTCGCGTGATGGCCTTGCGTTCGTCTACTAACTATTAACCACTAGGTAATAGATACACCCCATCATGACCGAACTGACCAAAGTTGTTTTATTCACCGACGCCGATGGCCGCGCCCGTTTTCGGGATGAGTTACTTGCCCTTAGCGAAGGCACGTCGCAGTCGATGTTGTCTACGCTGATGCCGTCAGGTGGCTTTCAGTTGCGCCACAGCCCAGTCGGTTTTCGCAGTACCTTTCATTGCACTAGCGCGCCGCAGTGGGTGTTTATTCTGCAAGGTGAAATGGAGATTGGCCTGCAAGGCGGTATCTCGCGCATCTTTAAACCTGGCGAGCATTTTTATTCAGCCGACGTGCTTCCCGAAGGGGCCACCTTTGATGCAAGTGTGCATGGTCACTGGAGCAGGCAGGCAGGGCCTGATCCGTTGGTGACGCTGTTTTTACGCGGTTGAATGACGCATCGCGAGCTGTTTATCGTCCGCCGTATGAACCACCGCCACCGCCACCACCGCCGGAGCGACGTGGGCCACCTCCGCCACCGCCACCACCGGAGCGACGTGGGCCACCACCACCAGAGCGCGGCCCGCTAAAGTTGCCCCGGCCGCGATTGCCGCCAGACGGCTGACCAGACGAAGGGAAACCTGATGACGCATGACTGGCGGGTTGCCGCTCGTCGAAGTCGCTGCGCTCACTGAAGCCATGAAAGCCGTCCGGGCTAGGTGCACCCGGTGCATGTTGCATAGGCGGCTGTGAGTCATCGCGAAAACGCTGCTGCTGGGGCTGCCGTGGTTGGCCACCCGTGTTTTGTCGAGGCTGACCGGGGTTAGGGGTGCGTGGGCCACGGCCAAAGTTGCCGCCGCCTTCGTTGCGACTGCCTTCATTGCGACCACCACCACGTGCAGGCCGCGCGGCCTTGCTGTCGCGGATACGGGTCATCATTTCACTGCGCGCGGCCTTGGCTGCGGCCTGCATCACGTCGCGGCTTGGCGGTTTGCCCAGGCCGCCCCAGATGGTCTGGCGACCCATGGCCAGCGGCTCTGCGCGCTCGCCGGGTTCGGCTTCAAAACCGGGGACTATGACTTTTTCGATGTTCTGTTTGGTGAAGCGCTCGATGTCCTGCATGAAGCCTTCTTCATCCAAGCACACCAGGCTGACGGCCTCGCCACTGTTGCCAGCGCGGCCAGTACGGCCAATGCGGTGAATGTAGTCTTCGCTGACGTTGGGGATCTCGTAATTGACGACGTGCGGCAGCTCGTCAATGTCGATGCCGCGTGCGGCGATGTCGGTTGCCACCAGCGCGCGAATCGTGCCGTTTTTAAAGTCGGCCAGCGCCTGGGTGCGTGCCGTCTGGCTCTTGTTGCCGTGCAGCGCTATGGCGGGAATGCCGTTTTTGCTCAGATGCTCGGCCACATTGTTGGCACCAAACTTGGTGCGCGTGAAGACCAGTACCTGGCTCCAGTTGTGCTCGTTGATGATGTGTGTCAGCAGGGCTTTTTTCTTAGCCCGGCCCACCGGGTAAATGGTCTGCGTGATGCGCTGCGCCATGGTGTTGCGCGGCGTAACTTGTATGTGCAGTGGGTCGCGCAGCAGGCCGTTGGCCAGGTCGCGGATTTCATCGCTGAAGGTGGCAGAAAACAGCAGCGACTGCTTTTGTTTGGGCACCAGTGCCAGCACTTTTTTGATGTCATGGATAAAGCCCATGTCCAGCATACGGTCGGCTTCATCGAGCACCAGAATCTGCACCTGGCTCAGGTCCAGCGTGCCCTGGCCTGCGTGGTCAAGCAGGCGGCCTGGCGTGGCTACCAGGATGTCTACGCCACGGCGCAGTTTTTCAATTTGCGCGCCCATGCCGACACCGCCAAACATCACCATGGATGTCAGCTCAAGGTATTTGCCATAGACGCGAACGCTTTCTTCAACCTGCGCAGCCAGCTCGCGCGTGGGAGTCATGATGAGGCAGCGCACGGCGTTGACACCGCGCCGGTTGGCGCGGCTCGGCTCGGTAGACAGGCGCTGCAACATCGGCAGCACAAAGGCCGCCGTTTTGCCGGTGCCGGTCTGGGCACCACCCAAAAGGTCGCTGCCTGCCAGCACAGCGGGAATCGCCTGTACCTGAATGGGGGTTGGGGTTTCGTAGCCCTGCTCAAGCACGGCTTTAAGTATGGCCGGAGCCAAATTCAATTCTTCAAAGGTCATTGTGTTGCGCCACTAGGCGCTTTTTGATCGGCCTGTTGGGTGCTTTGTGTTGGAAGCAACCCGCCAGTGATAGGCAGATGGGGTCAAAAGGTCGGGCTGTAAACATCTCGAGTAGCTACCTGGGAAGTAGACTTGGGATGTGCCCAAATGTCGCGGGTAACTGGAGCCTGCAACCGCAGCATTGTCTCACGGAACGATAATAGAAGGTTGATGGTAAAAATTGCAGCTTAAATTCTTCTGCTGTTGCGCCATCTCGTTCATGTCCTGCCTATCCATTTTTTAGAAATTATTCCTGATGGCTCAATACGTCTTCACCATGAACAAGGTCGGCAAAATAGTGCCGCCCAAGCGTCAGATTCTTAAAGACGTTTCGCTCAGTTTTTTCCCCGGTGCCAAGATCGGCGTGCTCGGCACCAACGGCTCGGGCAAGTCCACCTTGCTGAGAATCATGGCGGGGCTTGACACCGAAATCGAGGGCGAAGCCACCGCTATGCCGGGGCTCAATATCGGTTACCTGCCGCAGGAGCCTAAGCTCAACCCCGAGCACACCGTGCGCGAAAGTGTCGAGGCCGGCATGGGCGCGGTGTTTGCCGCCAAGGAGCAACTGGAAGCCGTTTACGTCGCCTACGGTGAGCCCGATGCCGACTTTGACGCGCTGGCCGCCGAACAGGCGCGTCTTGAAGCCATCATTGCCACGTCGGGCACTGACACCGAGCACCAGCTTGAAATCGCTGCCGACGCACTGCGCCTGCCGCCCTGGGATGCCAAAGTCGGCGTGTTGTCGGGCGGCGAAAAACGCCGCGTGGCACTGTGCAGCCTGCTGCTGTCCAAGCCCGACATGCTGCTGCTTGACGAGCCGACCAACCACCTGGACGCCGAATCAGTTGATTGGTTGGAGCAGTTTTTGCAGCGTTACTCTGGCACCGTGGTGGCCATTACCCACGACCGTTACTTTCTGGACAATGCGGCCGAATGGATTCTGGAGCTGGACCGCGGTCGCGGAATTCCCTGGAAAGGCAACTACAGCAGTTGGCTGGAGCAAAAAGGCGAGCGTTTGGCAACGGAACACAAGGGCGAAGAGGCCAGAGCCAAGGCCCTGAAGAAAGAGCTGGAGTGGTCACGCCAGAACCCGAAGGCGCGCCAGGCCAAGAGCAAATCGCGGCTGGCCCGTTTTGAGGAACTGTCGGATTTTGAATACCAGCAGCGCAACGAAACCAACGAGATTTTCATCCCGGTGGCCGAGCGCCTGGGCAATGAAGTCATCGAGTTCAAGAATGTCAGCAAGTCCTTCGGCGAGCGCGTGCTGATCGATAACCTGAGCTTTCAGGTACCGGCTGGTGCCATCGTCGGTATCATCGGCCCGAACGGCGCTGGCAAATCGACGCTGTTCAAGCTGATTGCCGGCAAGGAGTTGCCCGATAGCGGCGAAATCAAAATCGGTAAGACCGTACACATGGCTTTTGTAGATCAGCACCGCGATGACCTCGCCAACGAAAAAACCGTCTGGGAAGACATCTCGGGTGGCCTGGACATGCTGACCGTCGGCAGGTTCACCATGCCGAGCCGCGCCTATGCGGGGCGCTTCAACTTCAACGGCGGTGACCAGCAAAAACGTGTCGGCACGCTGTCAGGCGGCGAGCGCGGGCGCCTGCACCTGGCCAAAACCCTGATTGCCGGCGGCAATGTGCTGATGCTCGATGAGCCGTCGAACGACCTCGACGTGGAAACCCTGCGCGCACTCGAAGACGCTCTGCTTGAATTCGCCGGCTCAATCATGGTGATCAGCCACGACCGCTGGTTCCTGGATCGCATCGCCACGCACATCCTGGCCGCCGAGGGCGATAGCCAGTGGACTTTCTTCAACGGCAACTATCAGGAATACGAAGCCGACAAGAAAAAGCGTTTGGGTGAAGAGGGTGCTAAGCCGAAGCGTGTTCGCTTTAAGGCATTGCATTAAAGGCACCTCTATAAATTCATTTTTCAGGCGAATTGCGTCGTTGGGCGGTACTCGCAATCCTCACGTACCTGAAGTACGTTCCGGTTGCTGCGTTCCGTCCGCCTAGCACTTCATCCTGAAAATCTGAATTTCTAGAAGCGCCCTTCAATTTCGAGCTGCTTGTGAGCGACGAGGAAGTTCTAAAGCAAACCCGGCACTGGCTTGAAAAAGCCGTGATCGGGCTGAATCTCTGCCCGTTCGCCAAGGCGGTGTACGCTAAGCACCAGGTGCGTCTGGTCGTCAGTCACGCTCGTCATGCCGACGATTTACTGGAAGAACTTGATAGTGAGCTCGACCTGCTGGTCGCCACGCCCGCAGAGCAGATCGACACCACGCTGCTGATCCACCCGACGCTGTTCGACGACTTTCTGGACTTTAATGATTTTCTTGAGGTCGCCGAAGGGGTGGTCGATGAGCACGGACTTGAAGGCATCATCCAGCTCGCCAGCTTTCATCCGCAGTTCCAGTTTGAAGGCACCGAGCCGGACGACATCGGCAACTACACCAACCGCGCACCGTTTGCCATATTGCATTTGCTGCGCGAGGAAAGCGTTGAAAAAGCGGTTGCGGCCTTTCCCCAAGCCGAAGCGATTTTTGAGCAGAACATCGCCACGCTTGAAAAACTGGGGGCTTCAGGCTGGAAGGCCTTGGGGCTTTGATATAGCAATTACAAACTCGCAGTCAGCCTGACTGGCGTTATCTCCAGCGCCCCGCTGGCGGTGCTCATCCACACCGTGCCGTCCTGTACCGTGACCTGCAATTGCATACTGCGCTCGGCGAGCTTTGCCAGTGCCTGGCTTTGCGCGGCTTCGATCTGCCACACCACCAGGTTGGCTGCGCGGGTGAGTTTGGTTTCAATGCCCTTCCACCACACGTTGGTGCTGCTGGCAAAGCTGTAGACGCTGACTTTGCCTGCCCGACCCGCCGCTTTCATTAGGCGCTTGTCGTCGGGTTGGCCGACGTCTATCCAATGCAAAATTTGGTTGGTGTAGTCTTGCTGCCAAAGCGCTGGTTCGTCCACGTCCCACAGGTCTTTTGCAAAGTCGAGCTTGCCATTCTTGTCGTCAGCAGGCACATTGAGCGCGAAGCTCAGCAGACGGATCATCATGCGTTCATCAGACTCCGACGGGTGGCGCGCGATGATGACGCTGTGGTCAGCATAGACGTTGCGATCCATGTCGGTTAATTGCAACTGCGCTTTGTAGATGGTGGCTTTAAGTGCCATAGTTTCTGGAAGCCCCGAGTGCTGTTGGTGATACCCCTATTGGAACAGACTGCCTCAAACCTCATATAGTTTGCCGATGATTCGTTTATCTGTACTTGACCAATCCGTAGCCGTATCAGGCCGCACCGAAGATGTTTCCATTCGCCAGACGCTGGCACTTGCCAAGCATTGCGAAGCGTTGGGCTACCACCGCTTCTGGCTGAGCGAACACCACAGCCACCCGAGCATCGTCGGTTCGGCCCCCGAGGTGTTGATGGCGGCCATTGCTGCCAGCACCAGCCGCATACGCATTGGCAGTGCGGGCGTGATGCTGCCGCACTATGCGCCACTAAAGGTGGCCGAGCAGTTCCGGGTGCTGGAGGCGCTGGCACCCGGGCGCATTGACCTGGGTGTCGGGCGCGCACCGGGCTCTGACATGCGTACGGCGCGGCTGCTGCGCACTGACCCACAGCAGTCGGCAGACAATTTTCCGATACAGGTGCGCGAGCTGCAGGCCTGGATATCCGGCATTGACTTGCCTGAAGGCCATCCCGGTAGAGGTGTGACTGCCAACCCCACAGGGCCGACCACGCCCGAGCTGTGGATGCTGGGCAGCTCTGATTACGGCGCGCAACTGGCGGCGCATTACGGCCTGCCTTATGCGTTTGCTTATTTCATCACTGATGGGCAGGGCGCGGATCAGGCGCTGGATTTGTACCGCCGACTTTACCAGTCAACAGCCCTGCGCCCACAGCCGCAAGCCGTGCTGTGTGTATGGGCGCTGGCGGCGGATACTGAAGAAGAAGCCTGGCACCATTTCTCCAGCCGCGCGCGCTGGAAGATTGATCGCAACAAGGGCGCGCTCGGTGCCTTGCCGTCGCCTGCCGAAGTCGCCAGCAGGCTCTACACTCCGGCCGAGCAATTTGAAGCCGACAAGCTCAGACGCACCGCACTGGTCGGCAACGGGCCGCAGGTTGCTGCCAAGCTGCGCAGCTTAGCCGATACTCACGGGGTTAAAGAGTTGGTCATCATTACCTGGGCGCACGACGCGGCCGTGCAGCGCAGGTCGTATGAACTACTGGCTAAAGAATTTGCTTGAAAATAAGGGTCATGCCATGAGCCACGATCACGATCACGATCACAGCCACGCCGAGCCGGCCTGGAAGCATGACGGTGTGCGCGTCATTTCAGACAACCAGTTGGACGGCAACACCGCGCAAACACCGGGCATGGACCGCAAGGCGGCGATTAACTTTGCCCGCGTCGGCGCGCAAAAGCTCTGGGCTGGTACGGTCACTATCCATGCGGGTGCCAAAACCGGTGCGCATCACCACGGCCATCTGGAGAGCGTGATTTACGTCATCAAGGGCAGGGCGCGTATGCGCTGGGGTGAGCAGCTTGAGTTCACCGCCGAGGCCGGGCCAGGCGATTTTATTTATGTGCCGCCCTACGTACCGCATCAAGAAATAAACGCCAGCCCGACCGAGCTGCTTGAATGCGTGCTGTGCCGCAGCGACGGCGAGGCGGTGGCCGTCAACCTGGCGATTGAACCCGTCGAAAAACCCGACACCGTGCTGTGGGTAGACCCGACACATCCGCACGGCGGCGTATAAGGCAATGATCGTTAACCTCAAAGAAAGTAAGCCATGAAAGCCATCTGGAACGGCGCAGTCATTGCGCAAAGCGACACCACCGTGGTGATTGAAGGCAACCACTACTTTCCCGAAAGCGCGCTCAATCGTGACTACGTCACCTTCAGCAACCACCACACCACGTGCTCATGGAAAGGACAGGCCAGCTATTACTCGTTGCTGGTCAATGGCGATATGAACACCGATGCCGCCTGGTATTACCCCGACCCGAAACCTGAGGCCGACAATATCAAGGGTCATATTGCCTTCTGGAAAGGCGTGAAGATCGAGGCCTGATGTTGTCTGGTCAGGCTGCCAAGTAATACGTATACTTATTAAACTAAGCATTTCATCGTATTGTTGATAAGGAGACTCCATGACGCTTGCAAAATCTGACCCGGCACTGGCTGAAAAGCTGGCTCTCGCCAATCGCATCCTGTACGACCAGAACGTGGTCGATGGTTTCGGTCATATCAGCGTCAGGCACGACAAGTCGCCAGACCACTTCCTGCTGTCCTGCAACCGGGCACCTGGCCTTGTCAATGCCAGCGACATCCTCACGTACGACCTCAATGGCGATCTGACAGAGACTTCTGACAAGCGCTCCTACCTTGAGCGCTTTATTCATGCCGAGATCTACCGTGTCCGGCCCGACGTGATGTCGGTGGTGCATAGCCATTCGCAAAGCGTCATTCCGTTTGGCGCTACGGGCCAGCGCCTGCGGCCCATTTTTCACATGAGCGGCTTCCTTGGTAGTGGCTCGGCCTTGTTTGAAATTCGTGACACCGCTGGCAACACCGATCTGCTGATTCGCGACATGGGTCTGGGCAAAGCGCTTGCCAAGTCGCTGGGCCAGCATAACTGCGTGCTGATGCGTGGCCACGGCTCAACCACCGTTGGGCCGTCGATTGAAGTTGCGGTCTATCGGGCGATTTACGCAGAGATCAATGCCAAGCTGCAAATCCAGGCAGCGGCGCTCGGGCCGATTAATTTTCTGACTGAAGAAGAAGCGGCGCTTGCAACTGCAACCACCGAGGGGCAGGTGCTGCGCGCGTGGGATTTGTGGCGCGGTAATATCGGTGCCATGTAGGGCTGCCGTCTGCTGGCTTTTTGGCTGACAATGGTTTAAAAGAGATGGATGCTGGTCGTTGAGGGAATGACCGCTGCATGTCACTTTCCTGAAGGGCGCTTCATCATGTTCAAAAAAATCCTGCTGCCAGTCGATGGCTTATCCACATCGAACCAGGCGATTGAAAAAACCATTGCCATGGCGGAGGCATTCAAAAGCCAGGTTACCGTGGTGAGCGTGATTGACGACTACGCCTTTACGGGCGTTGGGGTTGATTTTGCCTACGGACAAACGGAATACCTTAAAGCAGCCACGGCAGAAGCAAATGCCACCCTCAATGCGGTCAAACAGCTGTTCGAAGCACGCGGTATTCCGGTGGCTTCGTCGCTGGTAGAGGGGCACGCTGTTTACAAGGGCCTTCTCGATACCGCGCAATCCACGGGCGCAGACCTGATCGTCATGGGCTCGCATGGCCGCCAGGGGCTGAAAAAACTGCTTCTGGGCAGCGTTGCGGCACAGGTTTTGTCACATACCCATTTGCCCGTCATGATCGTTCGCGAATAAACAGTTGAACACCCTCGGGGAGTTGTACGCTAAAAGGGCGCTGTGCTCTCCATGCGCAGCAACCCGCCGCTGACCGGGTGCTCAAACTGCAGCATGCAGGCATGAAGCAGCAGGCGCGGTGCTTTGGTTTGCGCGGCTAGGAGCCTGTCGGACTTTGGGAGCATCGGCTGCAAAAGCGCCGCAGCGGTCCATTTTTCACCGGCTTTTTGTCCCATAGCCGGGCTATGGGCCTGCAAATCCGGCAAAAACTGTCCTCGCTGGGGCTCTTTTTCGCTATCGATGCCCAAAGCCCGACAGGCTCCTAGAGGCGCATACAGTGCGTCGCCAAGAATCGAATGCCCCAGGGCTTTTAGATGTACGCGCAACTGGTGGGATCTGCCGGTGATTGGCTCCAGCTCGACCCGCGTGCTGTTGCTGGCGACATCAAACGACACGGCGCGGCGGCGGGAAATTATGAACCGTTGGGCTGCTGCGTTTTACTTCGCGCAGCATGAAAAGATAAAGGCTTTCAACCTTCTCGCGCGCCCAGGGTGTTTTGCGCAAAAACTTCAGACTGGATGCCACGCTGGGCTCGCTGGTAAAGCAGCGGATGTTGATGCGCTGCCCCAGCTCTTCCCAGCCGTAGTGGCTGACCAGCGCGGTCACGATGGCTTCAAGCTTGATGCCATGCAGCGGGTTTGCTGGCTGTCCATTCCCCTGCTGAGGCGACCCACTTTGAGCAACCATGCTGCTTACTTATTCTTCAGCTTGCCCCGCAGCGGTATCGTGGTGACGATGGTTGGGCGCACCGCGTCTGGCGACACCGTCTTCGGTGGTGAGGTGTCTTTCTTTGGTTTTTTGACCATCTTGCCGCTGTTTTGTTGACCTTTTGCCATGCTTTTCTCCGGTTGTTTGAGCGTTCAATTATCGTTGCAATCAGTGCAGTTAAAACATAATTGACAGGCGTTCTTATTTTTCTGACTTTATTGAGTCGATTATTAAAAAAGTCGCGATTATTTTAATAAATACGGGCGTGACCAGCCCATGAATGCCGCCAAAAAAACCGACGGCAGGATGGCCTTGAGGTCTTCGTGCTCGACAAAGGTCGAACGAAGATCAGCCGTGGGGTGAAGGTCGTGCGGCGTGTGCGCGGAAGGGGCATGTCCCATCCTTGCACAGGTGCGTGACGGTTTGATGTCGGGGTTGAGCTAGATTCAATTGGAGTCTGCCCCCAATTCTGCTGCGAAAAATGAAAAGGACGATGTGCCGCGCGCCTGGCTAAGGCGTTTAAAACAGGAGTGGGAAGATGAGCAAAGCCAAGCAACTGATTGAGCAATACCTGGCCACAAAGGCCGCATCCGCGCCTGTCGCCGTTAAACAATGGGCGCGTAAAACCACCTTCAGCGTCAAACGCGGCGGTACTGTTGAGCGCCGCATCGAGCGTGCCGACGGCAAGGTTGAACACAAATCAACCTACAGCGCGCAAGAGTGGGAGTTGATGGGTGTCAGAGCCAAAACAGGCTTGTCGCAAGCCGAGTTCGCGCAGATGATTGGCGTGTCAACCCGAACGCTTCAAGGCTGGGAGCAAGGTCGCAAAAAACCTTCCGGTGCCGCGCAGACCTTGCTGCGTATTGCTGCCAGCAGGCCTGATGTGGTGCGTGAGGTTCTTTTGGCGGCGCATTAAACCAAAATTAACGCGATCATTTAAGCGATTCAATTGGGGTCTGACGCCGAGATTCATGTGGCCACCTGGCAATCGGCCTATAAAGAGCTGATGCCCGAGGACTTTCTAAAAACCATGACGCCTGGGTGCTGCTGCGCAACGAACGCGCGATACGCTTTTTTGAGCATTCTGCGGGCTTCAAACGCGAAATGCCATCGCTCAAAACGGTTGCTTTCGGCAGCACCAAGCTGGAAGAAATACGCCTCAAGCGGCCGGTCGATTGAGCCTATTGAACAGTAGCTTCTTTGCTGATATCGGTGAAGCTATCACGAA
Organism: Polaromonas sp.; assembly: GCA_038902795.1. GTDB lineage: Bacteria > Pseudomonadota > Gammaproteobacteria > Burkholderiales > Burkholderiaceae_C > Polaromonas. Next base: position 22,185 of record JBCKNJ010000005.1, read on the forward strand.
ACGTGAAGTAGATCGACGTAAAAAATATCGCCAGCATCAGCAATGCCACCGGAAACAGGGCCAGTGCCGCAAACGTCGGGTTGCCCAGTAAGGCGGCAATCAGCGTGACCAGCAGCATCACCGCGACGAAGATGCCAATCCAGGCCATGCTGTAGATGGTGAGGGCTGCCCAGTTTTTGTAGCAGGCCAGCAGGCTGAAAAACAGGCTTTTGACGGGTGTGATGCCATGCCAGTGAACCAGCGCCGGTGCGTGCCAGAACAGCAAGGAGAGTGGCAGGTACAGTGCCAGTGTGACCCACATTGCCAGCTGAAAATCGGTCTGCTGAACGATGTCTTCGGTGATCTTGCCACCCACCAGGTAAAGCCGGGCAAACCCGCCACCGTCTACCAGGGTGGAGATTGCCATGATGATTAAAAAGCCTGCCGCATACAAGGCACCCAGCACCAGCATGGCCCGTACTTGCTGCTTGCCCGCACGAAACGCGCTGATGAGTATCGTGGGCATCGGAAATTTTCCCTTGCTGGCCTCTTGTGTTGCCGCCATCAGACCCAGGGTGGCGGCGGGCAGCAAGGCTAGTGCCAGCGCAGCGCCAATGAAAGGCAGCAGCGTGGCAATCGACAGCAATGCCATGAACATGAAAAACAGCCCTGATAAAGCCAGTGGTTGCTGCAGAAAAGTTTTGAAACCGAGTTTGACCCACGTCAAACCAGTACGGGCGGGAACGATGTTTAGATTCATAGTGAAGGAGATAATGTGTGAACCAAGCGCTGACGCAGCACGCGCTCAAAGTGGCTGGGGTCATGGGCTTGTAAAACGGCGGCTTCGCGCGGCAAATGAAAGTCCCATAGCCGCGAGATCCAGAAGCGTAGCGCAGCAGCCCTCAGCATGGCTGGCAGCAAGGCTCTTTCGGCTGCGTTCAGCTTGCGCACGCCCTGGTATGCGGTGAGAAACGCTTCGGCCCTTAGCGCATCAGGTCGGCCTGTGGCCAGGTCTATGCACCAGTCGTTCAGGCACACACTGATATCAAACACATAGGTGTCGCAGCCGGCAAAATAAAAATCAAAAAACCCGGTGAGGCGGCCATCTTCAAACATCACGTTGTCGCGAAACAGGTCGGCATGTATGGCACCCACGGGCAAGGCCCTGTAGCTTGATGCTGCCGCAATGTGGTTCTGGTAGGCCAGCTCACTGAGCAGCAGGCTGCGCTGCTCTGGTGTGATGTGCGGCAACACCACGGGCGCTGTACTGTTCCACCAGCTCAGGCCTCGCAGATTGGGCTGGCGCTTCAGGAAGTCTTGTCCGGCCATGTGCATACGGGCCAGCATGTCGCCGACACCTGCGCAATGGGCAACGCTGGGGGCTAGTTCGCTGTGCCCGCGCAGCTTGTTCACGACTGCTGTGGGCTTGCCTTTGAAGCTGTGCAGGATGTCGCCGTTTTTACCCGGTGCAGGGTCTGGCACTGGTATGCCGCGAGCTGCCAGGTGCCGCATCAGGTGCAGGTAAAACGGTAACTGCTCAAACGTCAGGCGCTCAAACAGCGTCAGCACGTATTCGCCGCGCTCGGTATCGACAAAATAATTGGTGTTCTCGATGCCGCCCGGGCAGTCCTTGATGGATTGCAACGCACCCAGATCAAGTGCGTGCAGGAAAGCAGCAGCCTCGTCAAACGAGACTTCGGTGAATACGGCCATGCCTGAAAGTGAAGCTTTGCGCTCGGGTTGGGGTTACGAAAAAACGCAGCGCGAAGTTTAAAACTTCAGCACATTCCAGACGCGCGGGCCATTGGTCTCGTTGCTGGATGTTGACGGTGCGCTGCCCTTGCTGGAGCCTGAAGATGTTACTTCGTAGGCTGGCAGGTTGTTGCCGGTTTTGGGCTGCACGGTGATGCTCTGGGTTTCGCCGCCCACCCGTACCTCGTCGATACGGCTGCCTGCGTCTTCGGTGCGGATGCGCTGAACGGCCTTGCCTGGCCTGCCGGATGCAGTCGGGGGTGCGGCCTCAATCCTGGGCGTTGCCGACAACGACGCTGCTACTGGTGCTGGCGCTGTTGACTGGGCAAATGCCGCCGCTGGAACGCTAAGTGGCAGCGTCAGCAACAGTGAAATCATCAATGCGCAGGATGAGGGTGGCAAAACATGTTCCATGCCTGTATTGTAGGCTTAGCACCCCTGAATACTGGGTTTGCACGGCTTTGGAAGGGCACTTCTAGAAATTCAGATTTTCGGGATGAAGTGCAAGGCGCACGGAGCGCAGCAACCGCAATGTACTTCAGGTACATGAGGATTGCGAGCACCGCGCAACGCAGCAATTCGCCCGAAAAATGAATTTATAGAAGTGCCCGGAAGAGATTAGGCCGACTCTGCCGACTCTGGCGGATAAAGGCGTGGATATAGCTGACAATTCCACGGCATGGCTACTTACAAAAAAACCCTGCTGCTGGTCGATGGCTCCAGCTACCTGTACCGCGCCTTCTTTGCCGGCGGGGACGCTATGAGCGTCACCTTGCCTGATGGCAGCGTGCAAAAGACCGGCGCGATCCGCATTATGATCAATATGCTGGCGAAGTTGCGCAAAGATGTGCGCTCCGACTACGCGGTGTGCGTGTTCGATGCCAAAGGCCCGACCTTTCGCGATGCCCTGTATGCCGACTACAAAGCCCGGCGCTCGCCCATGCCCGACGACCTGCGTAGCCAGATAGAGCCGATTCACGAAGTCGTGCGCCTGCTGGGCTGGAAGGTGGTGGACGTTCCCGGCGTTGAGGCCGATGACGTGATTGGCACGCTGGCCTGCATGGCCTCAAAGCAAGGCATTGAAGTCATCATCTCCAGCGGTGACAAGGACATGAGCCAGCTGGTCGATGAAAACATCACCGTGATAGACACCATGAACGACCGCCGCCGCGACCTGGCCGGTGTGGAGGCCGAATTTGGCGTGCCGCCGCGCCTCATGGTGGACTACCAGACCCTGGTGGGTGACGCAGTAGACAATGTGCCCGGCGTGCCCAAGGTCGGCCCCAAAATAGCGGTGAAGTGGCTGCTTGAATACGGCTCGCTCGATGCGCTGGTGGCCCGCGCCAGTGAGATCAAGGGCGTGGTGGGCGAGAACCTGCGCGCCTCGCTTGACTGGCTGCCCCAAGGCCGGGCGCTGCTGACGATTAAAAAAGATTGCGATTTGACGGCTTACATCGACGGCCTGCCCGCTATGGATTCGATAGCGATGGGTGCAGAAAATACAGATGCTTTAATAGTTTTTTATGGAAAATATGGCTTTAAAGGATTGGTGAAACAGATCGCTGCTGGCGCACCCGTAGTGAACGTTCCTTCTGAAGGCCGCAAGCCCAAGCCTGCGGCAAAACCTGATGCTGATTCACCGGGTCTGTTTGATGAACCTGCACTTATCAATGTTAGTAATGTTAGTAATGTCATTAATGCGCTCGCCGATACGCCGATGGCGCAGCCTGCCATTAATCTGAAATACGACACGCTATTCACCTGGGAAGCGTTTGACAACTGGCTGGCAAAAATCCAAGCCGCAGACCTTGTGGCTGTAGACACCGAAACCACCTCGCTCGATGCAATGCGCGCCGAAATTGTGGGCTTAAGCTTTAGCGTCACCCCCGGCGAGGCCGCCTACATTCCGCTCACGCACGACTACCCAGACGCACCCGCGCAACTGCCACGCGCGGAGGTGCTGGCCAAACTCAAACCCTGGCTGGAGAACGCGGCTAAAGCCAAGCTCGGTCAACACGTCAAATACGACCGCCATGTGTTTGCCAACCACGGCATCGAAGTGCGCGGCTATGCGCACGACACCATGCTGCAGAGCTATGTGCTTGAAGTACACAAACCGCACGGTTTGGCCAGTCTGGCGCAGCGGCATCTGGGCCGCAGCGGCATCAACTATGAAGACCTGTGCGGCAAGGGCGCGCATCAGATCAAGTTCAACCAAGTCGATATTGCCAAGGCGGCTGAATATTCGTGTGAAGACTCCGATCAGACGCTGGACGTGCACCGCGTGCTGTGGCCGCAGATTGAAGCGATTGAGCCGCTGCGCTTTATTTACGAGCTTGAAATCAAAAGCAGTGAAACACTCTTTCGCATCGAGCGCAATGGCGTGCTGATTGACGCACCCATGCTGGCTAAACAAAGTGGCGAGCTGGGCCAACGCATACTGCAATTGGAGACCGAAGCGTATGAACTTGCCGGGCAACCGTTTAACCTAGGCAGCCCCAAGCAATTGGGGGAAATATTTTTTGACAAGCTGGGTATGCCAGTGATCAAAAAAACCGCGACGGGCGCGCGTTCTACAGATGAAGAAGTGCTTGAAAAACTGGCCGAAGACTACCCGCTGCCGGCCAAGCTGCTGGAGCATCGGTCGCTCTCAAAACTCAAAGGCACCTACACCGACAAGCTGGCGCAACTCGCGCTGCCGCGCACCGGCAGGGTGCATACCCACTACGCGCAGGCTGTGGCGGTGACCGGGCGCCTCTCCAGCAACGACCCGAACTTGCAAAACATTCCCGTCAAAACCGCTGAGGGCCGCCGCGTGCGCGAGGCTTTTGTGGCCCCCTCTGGCAGCGTGATTGCGAGTGCCGACTATTCCCAAATCGAGCTGCGCATCATGGCCCACCTCAGTGAAGACGAAGCCTTGCTGCGGGCCTTTACCGAGGGCATTGACGTACACAAAGCCACCGCTGCCGAGGTCTTTGGTGTCGCCGTGGATCAGGTCAGCAGCGAGCAGCGCCGCTACGCGAAAGTCATTAACTTCGGGCTGATTTACGGCATGAGCAGCTTTGGCCTGGCGCGTACCTTGGGTATCGATAACAAGGCCGCTGCGGCGTATATCGACAAATACTTTCAGCGCTACCCGGGGGTTAAAAACTACATGGATAAAACCCGTCTGTCGGCTAAAGCCAAGGGCTATGTCGAAACCGTTTTTGGCCGCCGCCTGTACCTGCCGGAGATCAATTCACCCAACGGCCCGCGCCGCGCTAGTGCCGAGCGCGCCGCTATCAACGCGCCCATGCAGGGCACTGCGGCTGACCTCATCAAACTCAGCATGAACAAGGTGCAGCAGGTGCTGGACGATGAAAAACGGGCCACCAAAATGATCATGCAGGTGCATGATGAACTGGTGTTTGAAGTGCCCGATGCCGAGGTCGAATGGGTGCGGGTTGAGGTGCCGCGCATCATGGCGGGTGTGGCTGATTTAAAAGTGCCGCTGCTGGCTGAGATTGGGATCGGGCCGAACTGGGAAAAAGCGCACTGACTTGATCAAACCAGCAGCAGCTTCTTCCAGGCAGCCCGCAGTTTTTTCTGATCTGGCGCAGCCAGACTGCCTGCCTTGCGAATAATGAGCCTGGCGTCTAATGTGAAAAGCTTCATGCGTACCAGGCAATCGGTCGTCAAACCTGCTGACTCAATATTTGAAATGGGCAGGTCCCCTAGCCAGCTTGATTGTTCTGCGCTGGTAATCATGGCCAGTACGCTATGCCCCGAACTGTCGTTGAATAACTTGCTTGACAGCACCAGTGCGGGCCTGCGCTTGGCGGCTTTACGATCCGTGAACGGAAAGGGCACCACCACCACGTCGAACAGTTCAAGGCTCAAGTCGGCCATTACAAGTCCTTGAATGCTTTGTCGTCGGCCTTGCTTGACCACTCGCCCAGAGTGCCCTCAAGCGCCTGCGAAAAAGCAATGTCGAGCGGTGTGACATGGCGCAATTTGACCTGAGAACCGTCAACCTCAAAGCCTACCAGATCACCAGCCTTGAGTTGTAGCGCCTTGCGAACAGGTTTGGGAACAGTGGCCTGAAATTTTGAGGTTAGTTTTGAGGTGATCAGCATGGTATTACTTTATTACTTGGTTCCAGTATAGCAATGTCATCAGTAGCTGTATTTCGAGTACTTGTACGAATTGCGGCCTGATAGCTGATGCGGAGTTTCGATGGGCAGCGCGGCACGTGGTTTGCGTTGATGGGGCGCAAACTCTTGGGCAATCAATCAGGCCGACCCGACGACTGAGGGTCAGCATGGTTTCGGAGACAGCTTTTCGGTGGGATACTTGGCCTCATGCGGTTGAATTTCCTATTCTTGCATCGGGTGTGCGGTGGCGGAATGTCAAACGTAAGGCCTAGCCCCGATCTCTCTAACTTGAACAGGCGTTATCTCGTCCAACGTTCAAGCGAGTCGACCGCTGCGTCGAGCCTTCTCATAAGTGATCGCAACGGTGGACAATCCGGGTAGTTCGTCGCGAGCAGCGCCTTGACCTGTTCGATTGATGCGCGAAGAGAGAGTCGTTGTTCAGCCGGTAACGACTTGGCGTGCGATGAACCGGGAGCGGCTCCGTAGTAGAGGTCGTTGAACACGTCTTGAGGTAACTCATGGGGCGTGTACTCGCGCATGACCCACTCGTCCAACTCACTTCGAACACTGGCCACACGGTTATGAACGCCTTTGCGGTAGTAAGTGGCTGCAGAGACCAATTTCAACAGAGTGCCGACTTTCGAGTGAACTTCTATCGCCATTCGACCCATTGGCCGGCGTTGTGGACCGACAAAGGTCTGGATGTAACCGACGGACTGCCGTGGCCCTCGTGCCGCAAGCTGAGGCGTCGTTACGGAAGCAAGCTGCTGCGCTTGAGTCTGGGCGATCGTGCCAGGACTGTTGAAGCGCGGGAAGCGCGAAGCGGACGTGCCTTTCCAGGAAGCTTCGACAGGGGGTTCCGGAAGGACATCGAGTTGCGCCGCTAGCGACGTTAACCACAAGCCCTTGTTTGGACTGATCAGATAAAGCCTGGAACCTAGGTCGGGCGCATACATCCCCGGCCAGAATCGGACCTTCACTACCTGAAAGTCGTGTTTCTTTGCCCAGGCTTCGCGCTCAAGATGCCAGCTGTCAGCACTGCTCTCGTAAGGCTCGTCGACGAACACGTAATTCCTTGATTCTGGTTCATACCATGAGCTGCTGTGGTCGGCCCCGGGTATTCGGTTAGCAGAGTTGCCGCCCGGGTAAACGCGACTTCGACTGTTCGACGGCCGCAGCCGCGTGGTATCCATGAATTGGAAAGTGCGTGCTGCATGGCATATCTCACGCCGAGCGCGGCTCTGGGACTCGGTGAGGCTGCGGCTCACAAGATGATCGGGCCCTTCTGCAACTAGGCTGCCTAGCGAGCGGCGGTAGGACATCTGGGCAGCAGTCACCAACTGGGACAACGGCTTGGAGAGTTCGACGGCAAGGGTCTCGCGGCCCTTCATTCCCGTCTTGCGATCCTTCCAGTAATGTGTGAGATATAGGATGTGCCTAGTTGGCTGGCTAGGCGCAGCATTGCTAGCTGGAGGTATCTGCTTGGACGCATGGCGAAAATTCTGAAAGCTCGCGCGTCTAGCGGCGGCGTCCAAAGCCTCGTGATGGGAGATGCCGTCGCGAGTCTTGATTGACTTGGCAAGGCGTTTGATGCCGACCAGCGTGGTCGGACGAATGTCTTCATTTGACATGACAGTTCCTTCGGCCCACTGCGAAACGTCACCCGTCGACCGCCTCTCGAGCCTGAACATGACATGCACAGGAAGGAGGATTTTAAGGCAGTGCTGATCAACAGCTTTTCGCAGACGGGTGGATGGTTCCTGCCAAGAACCGGCTTCATTATTACATCGACTTCGAATGGCTGCAACACGGCTTGTGAGCCAATGCGCTCACCGGTCTGGCAGCGTAAATATCCTGGCGGCCTGCTTTCCGATAGGTCGTACAGCAGCTTGGGGTCGATTTGAGAGAATCATGTCGGACAAGCAATAAAAAGCCCGGATGACTGGGCCTTCAGAGTGCTTTTCTTAAAGATAAGGGGTCAGGCTCGAATTTCCCAATATCGTAAGGCGTTGCGCCTAAAAACCGTCGGTCTCGGCTTCAAGATAGGCCAGCGAGGCATTGCGTCCGCCCAGCTCGTCGAAATTGGCCAGTTTTTTCCAGGCCCTCGAACAAATGTTTGAGCATGACCGCTCTGCCGCACGCGGCGAAATGTCCACACGCGGGCTATACGTCTTCAAGCACGATAGCGAACTGGGCAACGCCCCTGCGTATGCGCTGTTTGACCGCTTGCAAGTCAAACCCAAAGAGGCGGGGGCCGTCGTGCGCAGCTTCGATGCATACTGTCTGTTTTGTTTGATAATCAAAGTCTGTCCGTCGGGCAGCAGGTCCAGCCCGCACCAGACGTAACACTGACAAGGAGATGCTGAAATGAATGAAATCGTTTTTGTAGTCGAACAAGCGCCCGAGGGCGGCTACACCGCCCGTGCCCTGGGTGAATCCATCTTCACCGAGGCGGACACCGAAGCCGAATTGCGTCTGGCGGTGCAAGACGCAGTGCATTGCCACTTTGACGAAGGCAAGTCGCCCAAAATCATCCGGCTGCACTTTGTGCGTGAAGAGCTGTTGGTCGCGTAGGTGCAGCCATGAGATTGCCGCGAGATTTAACCGGCGCGCAGTTGGTGCGTGCGTTGGGCAAGCTGGGCTATATGTCGACTCGGCAAACAGGTAGCCATGTGCGCTTGACCTGCGAATCACCAACGCAACACCACATCACCGTTCCCTTGCATGACCCCTTGCGCATTGGCACCTTGGCGGCCATTTTGTCTGCGGTTGCAGAGTCGCGAGGGATTACGCGTGACGAGTTGCAGCTGAAAATATTGGGGTAAACGGCATGAGACGACACCATGCCCCCCGAGCTTGAACAAATTGCCCTCTCTGCCCTGCAGCACTGGCACTATTGCCCGCGCCAGTGCGGCCTGATTCACTTGGAGCAGGTGTTTGACGAAAACGTCTTCACCCTGCGCGGTCAGGCGGTCCACGCCAAGGTGGACAAACCCGGCGTAGAAACGGCCAAAGGCGTGCGCGTGGAGCGGGCTCGCACCCAGAGCCGATCGCCGGGCTGGCCGAGGTTCGCCCGTCAGCAATGACGGGCGCGGATTGAAATACCGCGCATCATGGCGGGTGTGGCTGATTTAAAAGTGCCGCTGCTGGCTAAGATTGGGATCGGGCCGAACTGGGAAAAAGCGCATTAAAGACCCGTCGTTTGCAGTAACCCTTTGGCGCGAACTTTCGTGACCGCATAGACTCGCACGGTCTGCCCTGGTCACAATCCCAATTAACAAACTGAGGGAAACCGCATGCTCAACAGCGACCAGAAATCCGAGTTTGATTCCCTGCTCCCAGGCCAAAGCACTGAAAACGGCGCCACCCGCCGCACCGCGCTGAAAGTCGCGCTGGGTGTGGGCTACGCCGCCGCGGCCCTGCCGATCATGGCGCAAACCGCCATCAAGACCTCTGCCGAAGGCCTGAAAGTTGGTGAAACCACGTTCGAGGTCAACGGCTTCCAGGTGCCAGTCTATTACGCCGCACCTGCGGGTAAAACCGACCTGCCTGTGATCCTGGTTGTGCATGAAATTTTGGGTGTGCATGAGTACATTGCCGACATCACCCGCCGCTTTGCCAAGGCCGGTTATCTGGCGATTGCGCCCGAGCTGTATGAGCGCCAGGGCGACCCCAGTCAGTATGGCGAGATTGCCAGGCTGATGGCCGAGGTCGTCTCCAAAGTATCGGACGCGCAAGTTATGGCTGATCTCGACGGTGCCGTGAAGTGGGCTGGCGCCAACGGCGGAAACACCGCCAAAGTGGGCATCACGGGCTTTTGCTGGGGTGGCCGCATCACCTGGCTGTATGCCGCGCACAGCTCCAACGTCAAAGCCGGTGTGGCTTGGTATGGGCGTCTGGTCGGTGCCAGCACGCCCCTCACGCCCAAACACCCGGTCGATATTGCGCCCATCCTCCACGGCCCGGTGCTGGGCCTGTACGGCGGGCAGGACAGCGGCATCCCCCTTGATACGGTGGATAAAATGAAAGCAGCGCTTGCCGTCGGCAGCGCCGCGGCGAAGGCTTCGCAATTTGTGGTGTACCCTGATGCCCCGCACGCTTTTCACGCCGACTATCGACCCAGCTTCCGCAAGGAGGCTGCAGAAGATGGCTGGAAACGCGCTTTGGCGTGGTTCAAGGCGAATGGCGTGGCTTGATTTAACAAGCCCGCCCGCATCCCGAGCCGCCCCACACCCCTGTGCGGCGGTTTTTTTGTGCTGGTTGGCGCATTCAGACGGTGTTGTACAACCATTTTGGGCATTTGCCCATATAGATCGGGCGTAAGCAGCTATGATATTAATAGCAATCTTGGCTGGCACCCTGGCCGCCGGTATCGGCAGCGTGTGGCTGGCGGCACTGCTGAGCTTCGGCTTGCTGGCGCGCTACACCCAGCACATGCTCAGTCTGGCAGCAGGCGCGCTGCTGGCCACTGCCTTCATGCACCTGCTGCCCGAGGCCTTTGAAAGCCAGGTCGGCCCGCAGGCGCTGTTTGCCACGCTGCTGGCCGGGCTGGTGTTCTTTTTTCTGTTAGACAAGGCCGAGCTTTGGCATCATGGGCATGAACACCACGCTGGCGCTGAAACGGCGCACGGTGAGCCTCACGATCATGCCCAGCATGGTCACCACGATCACGACACCCCATCCGGTGGCTGGGCCGTGCTGGCTGGTGACAGCGTGCATGCCTTTGGTGACGGCATATTGATTGCCGCGGCCTTCATGGCCGACCTGCGCCTGGGCGTGGTCGCATCGCTGGCGGTGCTGGTGCATGAAGTGCCGCACCATATGGGTGATCTGGTGGTCATGCGCCAAACGTCCGATAACCGTCGTGCCGCACTCATCAAGGTGTCCATGGCCGGTGCCGTGACAGCGCTTGGCGGCATGATCGGTTATGCGCTGGTCGATCAGTTGCTGGACTACCTGCCGTTCTTTCTGGTCGTGGCATCCAGCAGCTTTATCTATGTGGCGCTGGCAGACCTGATTCCACAGTTGCAAAAGCGCGTAAGCCCGGCGCAGACCGCAGCGCAAATCGCTTGGCTGCTGATGGGCATAGCGCTGGTCACGGTCATCAGTACACTGGCGCACTGGGCCTAATTTTTAGCCCTGCGCCACTGGGCGGCTGGTGTCACTGCACCAGTCGCTCCAGCTGCCTGCATAAAGGCCGCTGCTACCCAGCCCGGCGATTTGCATGGCGATGATGTTGGGCACTGCGCTGACACCGCTGCCGCAGTGATGCACAACCGTTGCAGGGTCACGCCCGACTAGCAAGGCTTCAAACTCGGCTTTGAGCGTTGCTACAGGTTTGAACTTGCCATCAGCGCCTATGTTTTGAGTGAAGGGGCGGTTCAACGCACCGGGGATATGCCCCGCCACTGGGTCTAGCGGCTCGACTTCACCCTTGAAGCGTAGCGTGCCGCGTGCGTCTATCAGCGTCTGCACGGGACGGCCCAGATTGCCGAGAACCGTATCGACCCCCACCAGCGTGACCCGCTCAGGGCCAAGTTCAAAATTGGTTTGAAAGTGCGCTGGCTCTTCGCCACTTTTGACCGCGCCGCCTTCAGCCGTCCATGCCTGCAAGCCGCCGTCCAGCACCGCTACGTTGTCAATGCCAGCCCACTTGAGCATCCACCACAGGCGGCCGCAGTAGTTGGCCCGATTGCGGTCATACACCACGGCCTGCATGTTGTTGGCAAAACCCACGCTCGATAGCCAGGTGGCAAATTTTTCGCGATTCGGCAACGGATGCCGGCCACCCGATGCAGGCGCATCAGCGCCTAGGGCGGTGATAACACCAACAGCGCCGGGTTTGCCGGAGTTGATGCCATGTTTGGCGCTCAGGGCCGTGTCAAGGTTGGCGTAGACCGCGCCCGGGATGTGTGACTCAAGGTATTGCTTTTCACCAGCGTGCGGCTGCATCAACTCAAACGTGCAGTCAAAGATGCGCAGCGGCTGGCTTGATGCGATCAAGGCCTGCAATTGCGGTACTGAAATCAGTGTGGAGTAGTTCATGGCGTTTCAGATCATCTGCGTGGTTTTGCTGGCACCCATTTCGCGGCGGTACCACTCGTGAAAGTGCTGCATACCGTCTTCCATCGGGCTTTGGTAGGGGCCAAACTCGTTGTCGCCGCGCAGCATCAGCGCCTTGCGGCCTGCATCCATGCGCAGCGCGATTTCGTCGTCCTCGACACAGGTTTCCATATAGGCGGCCTGCTGTGCTTCGATGAAGTCGCGCTCGAAGGCGCAGATTTCTTCGGGGTAAAAAAACTCGATCACGTTGAGGGTCTGGTCTGGCCCGCGCGGGTGCAGGCTGCTGACCACCAGCGCGTGCGGGTACCACTCGAGCATCACGTGCGGATAGTAGGTAAGCCAGATCGCACCGTACTTGGGCGGCACGCCGCGCCGGTACTGCAGCACCACGTCGTGCCATTTTTTGTAGACATCGGTGCCGGGTTTGCCCAGCTTGTCAGACACGCCGACGGTCTGCACCGAGTAGTGGTTGTTCAGTTCCCACTGCAAGTCGTGCGTGCTGACAAAACCGCCCAGACCGGGGTGGAAGGGGCCGACGTGGTAGTCCTCCAGATACACCTCAATGAAAGTCTTCCAGTTGTAGTTGCACTCGTGCAGGTGGATCTTATCTAACTGGTAGCCTGAAAAATAGAGGTCTGCCATGGTGGCCAGCGATGCCATCTCAGCGACGACATCGCGGCCATTGTCTTCAAACACCAAGCCGTTCCAGGTTGTGGTTTTATAGCGGTTTAAATTGAGGCAGGGGTCAATCTCGAAGTGCGGCGCACCTATCAGTTCGCCCGATGTGTTGTAGGTCCAGTGGTGCAGCGGGCAGACGATGTTACTGTCGGCCCTGTTGCCGAGCGAGCCACGGCCAGCAAGCATGGTGGCCTGGCGGTGACGGCAAACATTTGAAATTAGCTCTATGCCCGAGGCATTACGCACCAGCGCCCGGCCTTCACCCTCATGCGGCAGTGCGTAAAAATCACCGAGTTGCGGCACGGCCAACTCGTGGCCCAGGTAACGCGGCCCACGGGCGAACAGCTTTTGCTGCTCCCGTTCGTAGATCCCGGCATCAAAGTAGCTGGAAATGGGGAGCTGGCTGGTCGCTTGCAGCAGCCTAAGGCTTAAATCAGACATGCTTTGTTACTAGGCTTGTGGCTTATCGAGAACAGTTCTCAATTCTACATGCGGGGTAGTGGGGCTCGAGTGACTCAAGGGGCCTAAAATCAGCGCTTAAACAAAAGGGCGCTTCTAGAAATTCAGATTTTCGGGATGAAGTGCCCAAAATACCATGGCTAAATCCTCTGCTTCTACAACACCGCCAGTTCCCGCATTGCCCGCCACCTACGAGGCAGCGCTGCAAGAGCTTGAAGCCCTGGTTGCCAGCCTGGAGTCCGACCAGTTGCCGCTGGACCAGTTGCTCACCGGCTACCAGCGCGGCGCACAGCTACTGGGCTTTTGCAAGAGAAAACTCGAAGCCGTGGAAACCCAGGTCAAGGTGCTGGAAGGTAGCGAGTTGAAGCCCTGGGCATAAAGCTGACATCCATGACCATGCCAGTGCCGACCACGCAGCTACCTTCGCAGTCAAATTTTGTGCTGGCCGACTGGAGCGAGCAACAGCTCGGCCAGATTGAGCAGGCCCTCACGCGATGGGTTGCCTGCCCGAACGACGCGCCTGCGCCCGCAGGTCTGGGCGATGCCATGCGCTACGCCGTGCTCGATGGCGGCAAGCGCTTGCGCCCCTTGCTGGTGATGGCCGCCTGCGAAGCCGTCAACGGCAATCCGCAGGCTGCATTGCGTTCGGCCTGCGCGGTTGAACTGATACACGCCTATTCGCTGGTTCACGACGACATGCCCTGCATGGACAACGACATACTGCGCCGGGGCAAGCCCACGCTACACATCAAGTTTGGCGAGGCGCAGGCGCTGCTGGCAGGTGATGCGTTACAAGCCCTGGCGTTTGAATTTTTGACACCTGACGACGACTCTGTCGATGCGGCGACGCAGGCACGTCTGTGCCGCATGTTGGCCAAGGCGGCGGGCTTTCAGGGCATGGCGGGCGGGCAGGCGATAGACCTGGCCAGCGTGGGCCGGCCTCTGACTTCTGTGCAGTTGCACGAAATGCACCGTCTCAAAACCGGCGCGCTGCTACAGGCCAGCGTGTTGATGGGGGCCAGTTGCGGCCAGGCCAGCTTGCCGGTATGCGAGGCGCTGCGGGACTACGGTGCCTCAGTGGGCCTGGCGTTTCAGGTAGTCGACGATATTCTCGATGTCACCACCGACTCCACCACGCTGGGTAAAACTGCTGGCAAGGATGCCGATCAAAACAAGCCCACCTTTGTATCGCTGCTGGGGCTGGATGCCTCAAGGGACTATGCCCAGCAGTTACTGGCGAAAGCTCTGGCAAGCCTTGACAAAATGGACGACAAAGTTAACCTCAATAGCCCTCACAACACCAATGCCCTGCGCGCACTGGCAGACATGTTGGTCAACCGTCATACATAATTAACTGCATCCTAAGCTACACCGCCGCCATTACGAACCAATCACACGATGACTTCATTGCTAGCATCCATCAACAGCCCCGCAGACCTGCGCAAGCTGCCGCGTACACAGCTGAAGTCTGTGGCAGAAGAATTGCGCGCCTACCTGCTCGAGAGCGTTTCAAGAACCGGCGGACATTTAAGCTCCAACCTCGGTACGGTCGAGTTGACGGTAGCGCTGCACTATGTTTTCAACACACCTGATGACCGCCTGGTGTGGGACGTGGGCCATCAAACCTATCCGCACAAAATCCTCACCGGTCGGCGTGAGCGCATGGACAGCCTGCGCCAGTTTGGCGGTTTGTCGGGTTTTCCGCGCCGTGACGAAAGCCCTTACGACACCTTTGGCACCGCGCATGCATCGACCTCGATTTCTGCTGCCCTCGGCATGGCGCTGGCCTCAAAACAAAAAGGTGAAGAGCGTTATTCGGTCGCCATTATTGGCGATGGTGCCATGAGCGCAGGCATGGCGTTTGAAGCGATGAACAACGCTGGCGTACACGACAACTGCAAGCTGCTGGTGGTGCTCAATGACAACGACATGAGCATCAGCCGGCCAGTCGGCGCGCTGAACCGCTACCTGGCGCAACTGATGAGCGGGCGCTTTTATGCATCGGCCAAAAACGTCGGCAAGCACGTGCTCAGTGTTGCACCGCCCCTGCTTGAGCTGGCCAAGCGGCTTGAGACGCACGCCAAGGGCATGGTCGTGCCGGCAACGCTGTTTGAACATTTTGGCTTCAACTACATAGGCCCGATTGACGGGCATGACCTGGAGTCACTGATCCCCACGTTAGAGAACATCAAGCAGCTCATGGCGAATGGCGACCGCCCGCAGTTTTTGCATGTGGTGACCAAAAAAGGCCAGGGCTACAAGCTCGCCGAAGTCGACCCGATTGCCTACCACGGCCCCGGCAAGTTTGACCCGGCCATGGGCCTGCAAAAATCCGCCGCACCGGCGAAGCAGACCTTCACCCAGGTCTTTGGCCGCTGGCTCTGCGACATGGCCGAAAAAGACAAGCGTCTTGTCGGCATCACGCCGGCGATGCGCGAAGGCTCGGGCATGGTGGAGTTCCACCAGCGCTTTCCAGAGCGTTACCACGATGTGGGCATTGCCGAGCAGCACGCAGTCACGTTTGCAGCAGGCATGGCCTGCGAAGGTCTCAAGCCCGTGGTGGCGATTTACTCGACCTTTTTGCAGCGCGGTTATGACCAACTGATTCACGATGTGGCGATTCAGAACCTGCCGGTGGTGTTTGCGCTGGATCGCGCCGGCTTGGTGGGTGCTGATGGGGCCACCCACCAGGGTGCCTATGACATTCCCTATTTGCGCTGCATCCCCAACATGGGCATTGTCTGCCCGGCCGACGAGCGCGAGTGCCGCAAGCTCCTGAGCACGGCATTTGCACAAAATCATCCGGTGGCAGTGCGTTACCCGCGCGGTGCTGGGGCAGGTATTGCCCCTGAAGCCAATCTGGATGCGCTGCCTTACGGCAAAGGCGAAATACGTTTGAAGCGGCTAGAGCGCACGGCAGGCGGCCCACAAGGTACAAGCATCGCCATACTGGCCTTCGGCACGCTGCTGTACCCGGCCTTGCAGGCGGGTGAAAAACTCGGCTGCACAGTGGTCAACATGCGCTGGGCCAAGCCGCTGGATATTGATCTTTTGCTTCAGATGGCAGCTACGCATGACGCGCTCGTCACGCTAGAAGAGGGTGCCATCATGGGCGGTGCAGGCAGCGCAGTCAGTGAAGCGCTGCAAGCCGCTGGTGTCAGCAAACCCGTGCTGCACCTCGGCCTGCCCGATGAATTCATCGACCACGGTGATCCGGCCAAACTGCTGGCGCTGCTGGGGCTGGATGCGGCGGGGATTGAGCTGTCTATCAGGCGGCGGTTTAAAGACCTTGCGGCATCAACTGCGGCTACCCGGGTTGCGCTTAAGTCTGTGGCTTGAGGGCGCTTCTAGAAATTCATTTTTCGGGCGAATTGCCGCGTTGCGCGGTGCTCGCAATCCTCATGTACCTGAAGTACATTGCGGTTGCTGCGCTCCGTGCGCCTTGCACTTCATCCCGAAAATCTGAATTTCTAGAAGTGCCCTTGATGCGTTGAGCCTAGCGGGGGTGATTTAAAATCGGGTAACACTTTTTCGGATGGTCATCGGTTGAGTCATAGGCAAACCAGCCAAAATTCACATGGTCCGTGTTATTCCGAAAACGTTACTTTTTGAACCACGCAGAAAGAAGACAAAACAGGCTCAGCCGTGAGACTTGCTCACGTTATCCAGCATGGCACGTCTAAGAATGGTGTTTATCCGCGTCTGATAACCCTTTCCAGTACCTTTAAGCCACCCGACCACATCAGCATCTACCCGGACGGTTAATTGCTGCTTAAGGGGCCTATAGAACTTACCAACTTCGGCACCTTGCCAAAAGTCCGAGGTCAGCTCTGGCAAATCGCTGCAATCAATCAACTCATCGGGCCTTTGGGCCAAAGCGGCCAACTCCTTACGGATACTTTCCGGTAACTTGCTCATAGCTTTTCCTTTCCTGTTTGGTTGCCCACCTGGCTGAAATGATGCGAATGTGCTCTTGCCCGTCTTCGGTCGTGCTCCAGGTGTGCGCAACCAATAGCAAGTCCTCGACATAACCAATCGTCCGCCAACGCTCCTCACCGTTCTCGATTCGATCTTGTTTCGTTACGTGCAACGGGCCATCGAACACAAACTTCGCAGCTTCAAAACTCAAACCGTGCTTTATTTGGTTGGACTTGCTTTTAACTTCGTCCCATGAGAATGAAATATGCATTTGTAGTTACATTTTTATAACTCAAGTGTAGCGCGCTTCCAGATAGAAGGCAAAAGGTAACCATGGTTAGCTTTGTCTTTGCGTGAACGTTCCAACCCTTTTATAAAGCTACCATCGTCAAATCAGGCACGCCATGGAACGAAAATTTGCACACCCGGGAGGTCGAAAATGCTTGACTTCTAAGACAGTTGCTTGTTCGTTAGGCAGCCTCCTTGCCGTCCACGTACAATCGCAGTCGTCCCTTCGTGCATCTCGCTTCGACCAGCCCAGTAAACGCGCCGAGTTTCTTAATGTCCCCGGAGGAGCAGTAGTTGTTGGAAACTATAAGAGCGGGAAACACCACCCGAACTTGTTTGGGTGGCATTACTATTTCCCCGCAGAGCCACAACTCCTTCTCGACGCGGCCGAGCCAGAGGCGACCGATTTCTTTCTTTTCGTGGAGCAGTCTTACGTCCTGCAGGAGCGACATGACGCATGCGAGGACGTCGTCGGTAAAGTCACTCGCGAGCGCGGCCAGTTTGAACTGTGCGAGCGCGAGGTTGAGCGACTCGCGGAATGCCTGGGCTGAGTGGACGACGTCGATCTTCAAATGGGCGGCGGTCTTATTGACCAAGGCCTCCCCGTAGGCGACCACGTGGTGGACGTATGTCTTGAGCGAGCCACGATCTTTCTCACGATGCGCGACGAAGTCGCTGAGCTCACGCACGGGTGATCCACTGGCCGCGTACGGCCTAAGCACGATCAAGAGGGCGAGAACGTCAAGTTCGTGAAACGCGCGTTCCATGATGCGGCGGTACACATCGCCGACGAGCCTTTGCTCCTTCGCGTCCATCCCTTGTCTGCCTAACAATCAGCGTTTATCCGCCGCGCCGTAAAACCAGCACAAAGCAAAGACATCAATCGCGGCAGATAAACCATGTTGGACTGAACCGCCTGTGCTGCGGTCGTGTTGCGGTAGTTGCACTATAGGGCACCTCTATAAATTCACCAAACCCCGTTCGGGCTGAGCCTGTCGAAGCCTTTAGCTAAAAACAACCACTTAGCGAGCAGACCCTTCGACAAGCTCAGGGCGAACGGTAATTTACAAAAACTCCTGATTAGCCAACGCCGATGCCGTCAGCACTTCGCCTGGCCTTTGCCGAAGCCAAACGTCGGCTAAATCCCCGTGTACAAACACCGCCCCGCAAGCCGCCTCAAAAGCACTCAGGCCAGCGGCCAGGTAAGCTCCCACCATGCCTGCGAGCACGTCCCCGGTACCGGCGCTCGCCAGCAGCGCGTTGCCACTGGCGTTGATGGCTGGCAACTCGCCGGGCGCAGCGATAACTGTGCCTGAACCCTTGAGTACCACAATGCACTGAAAGCGCTCTGCCAGCGCGCAGGCAAGCGCCAGGCGGTCGGCTTGTACCGCAGCCGCTGTTGTGCCAGCCAGGCGTGCGGCTTCCAGCGGATGAGGTGTCAGCACGGTTTTGTAGCCGCGCGCGTGTCTAGCAACCAGCAATGTTTGCAGCGAGCTATCGTTGGAAATAGCATTCAGCGCATCCGCATCCAGCACTGCGCGCGGCGCGTTTGAGAGCACTTTGGCCAATACGCTTTTGATGGCCTCACCACCACCGCAGCCACACACGATGACTTGGCTCTTGAAGTCCAGCGCCTCCGGGCTGCGAAACATCAGCTCGGGTTGCTGTGGGTCAAGGCTTAAACCGGCAGCCAAACTCTCGTCACCCAGCAGGGCGACGAACACGCGCCCTGCACCTGCATGTAGCGCTGCGCGTGCGGCGAGCAATACGGCACCCGCCATGTGGCTGCGCGGCGTTGCTTCGCCACCCAGCACGGCTACATCGCCAAAGCTGCCTTTGTGACTGGCTTGGGGCGCTGCGCTTTTGGCTACTCGTCGTCGCGTGACTTGATCTTTGCCCAGCAGGATTGCCGTGGGGCCTGCTGCGGCCTCAGTGCACTGAACGCCCAGATCATCAAACCAGACTTCCCCTGCGCTGTCTCGCCCACTGGCGGTGAACAAACCGGGCTTTAAGGTCAGCAAACTGAGGGTAAAACGCTGAAAATAAGGTGAAAAAGTGGCTGCTGAGTGCCCGGTATCTGCATTCAGTCCGCTGGGAATATCAACCGCTAGCGTCGGCTTGCCGCTGGCTTGCATGATGCCCAGCCATTGCGCCATGAGCGTGTTGATGCGGCGCTTGTCAGGCGCCTCAGCGTCTATTTTGTCGATGTTTGCACCAATGCCGAGCAGGGCATCAATACAAAAATCAAAGTCAGGCGGCGGTTGATCAGCCATAGTCACACCGGCTGCCAGTGCTCGGGCCTGTGAAGCCTGCGCATCAGGTGGCAGTGCCGCCCGGCCCGCAGGCAGACCGGTCCACGTCACCACAACACGCTTGCCCCACTGGTGCAGGTGCATAGCCGCCTCAAAACCATCACCGCCGTTGTTGCCGGGCCCGCAAGCGACCCAGATGCATTGGGCATGGGGGCGCAGCGCCAGCGCCAAACGCGCCACCGCCAGGCCCGCCCGCTGCATCAGTGTGTGGGGTAGCAACTGCGCCTGTGTGGCGCGCTCCAGCGTGCGCGTGGCTGCCACGCTGAAAAGCGGGTGGCTGGTTGCGCTGGTGATTTTTTGCATTAAATTTATAACTAACTTGCCAACGCTGCTTCAACCTGGAGCGCCGCGTCAAGCAGCGCATCATCATGCATGGCCGCGTGCCAGAGCATCAGGCCAACCGGCAGTTCGCCGCTTTGCTGGCAGGGCAACGAAATGCCGCAGCCATCAAGCATGTTAACCACCGCCGTGTTGCGCAGCAGCAGGCCGTTGACCCTGAAAAACTCGGTATCGTCGCTCAGCAGGCTGGCAATCGGGGCTGCGACGATGGGCACAGTGGGCGACAGCACGGCATCAAAACCTGCAAGCTGTAGCCGCATACGAATGATCCATTCGCACCTAGCTGCCACCAAGTCTATGTAGTCGGCTGCGCTCATGCTGGCACCGCGCAGTATGCGCAGGGCTACACGGGGGTCGTATTCGGCAACCTGTTCGGCTATCAGCTTGCGATGCCAGGTGTAGCTCTCGGCGGCAGATAAACCACCTGTGGCATTGATGCTGGACAGTTCATTGATCTCTGGCAGTGCGATGTCTTCGATCTGCGCGCCTGCCAGTCGCAAGGTTTTCAGGGCACGCTCAAAAGCCGTTGCGCAGGTAGCGTCCATGCCGTCCTGCATCAGCGTGCGAGCGATTGCAAAGCGGCAGCTTGAAAGCGGCTTGCCAGCCAACACGACGCTGCGTGCGGCCAGAACTTCATGCGCCGTGATGGCATCGCGTACCGATCGCGTCAGGGCGCATACCGTGTCAAGGCTGGTGGACAGCGGCAGGGCACCCGTGGTTGGCACCAGTCGGGCGGTGCTTTTAAAGCCGACGATGCCGCACAGCGCGGCAGGAATGCGGATCGAGCCTCCGGTGTCAGAGCCCAGGCCGATGAGCGCAGCACCCGTGGCAACCGACACTGCCGCGCCAGACGACGAGCCACCGGGAATGCGTTCAACGCTGGTGTCCGCCGGGTTGACGGGCGTGCCGTAATGCGGGTTGATGCCGACACCTGAAAAGGCAAACTCGACCATGTTGGTACGGCCTGTCAGCACGGCACCGGCAGCACGCAGGCGGGCGACGGCGGCGCTGTCTGTGCTTGCAGCGGGCGCATTGGCCAGCACCGTTGAGCCGGCAGCAGTGGTCTGCCCGGCAATATCGAACAAATCCTTGGTTGAAACCGTAATACCCGCCAGCGGCAGGCTCAAGTCAAGATTGGGAGGTGAAAAGGTCGTCTCTAGCTGGCCAGGCATGAAAACATGGCGACATGCATCGCTTTGGGCTAGCGCACGGGCTTGCTCAAGAATGTCGGTCAGGTAGCTCTTGTTGGCCTGGATGGCCTGACGGGTACTCTGGATGTTGGCTCTCAGGAGGGGCTGCTTCATTGGGCGGGAGGTGTTATACTCGAATGGCTTTGCAGATGGCGATTTTGCCTACTGTAGGGTAAATCGCAAATCAGCCACACAAGGTGTTGCCGGTTGGCTAGAGGACACTTCTCGGAATTTTTGGAATTTTCAGAAGAACTTCTGGCTTGCAGGTGATAAGCGCTGATTTTAGACACAACCTTTTGGAATATTCATATGTCAACCACCATGCGTGAAATGCTGGAAGCTGGCGTTCATTTCGGACACCAAACCCGCTTCTGGAACCCCAAAATGGCCCCGTATATCTTCGGCCATCGCAACCGTATCCACATTATCAACCTGGAAAAATCGCTGCCGATGTACCAGGACGCGATGAAGTTCGCCAGGCAGCTGACGGCCAACCGCGGCACCATCCTGATGGTCGGCACCAAGCGCCAGGCGCGCGAAATTGTGGCGCTAGAGGCCAAGCGCGCTGGCGTACCTTTCGTTGACCAGCGCTGGCTGGGCGGCATGTTGACCAACTTCAAAACGGTCAAAGTATCCATCAAGCGCCTGAAGGAAATGAAAGCCCAGCAAGAAGCCGGCCTTGACACCATCAGCAAAAAAGAACAACTTACTTTCAAGCGTGAAATCGAAAAGCTTGAAAAAAACATAGGCGGCATTCAAGACATGGCCGCCTTGCCGGATGCGATTTTCGTGATCGACGTGGGCTTTCACAAAATCGCGATTCTCGAAGCCCAAAAGCTCGGTATTCCACTGATCGGTGTGGTTGACACCAACCATTCGCCTATCGGCATTGACTACGTGATCCCCGGCAACGATGACTCGTCCAAGGCTGTGGCGCTGTACGCACGCGGCATTGCCGATGCCATCATTGAAGGCCGCGCCAACGCATCAAGCGAAGTGGTCAAGATGGTTCAGCCTGAAAGCTCGGACGAATTTGTTGAAGTGCCTGCTGCTGCCTGATTGATTCCGGCATCACTGGATCGAGCCAGACGCGGAAAAGGGGCTCGCGTAGCCCCTTTTTTACAAGTTAAAGATAATTTTGATGCTGCGGGCAAGGTCAGCCGCGCTGCAAAAAACAAACGGAGAGAATTGAAAATGGCTATTACCGCAAGCATGGTCGCAGAACTGCGTGCCAAGACTAGTGCCCCCATGATGGAGTGCAAAAAAGCACTCACCGAAGCTGATGGCAACTTCGAAAAAGCAGAAGAAATCCTGCGCGTCAAGCTCGGCAACAAGGCTGGCAAGGCGGCTTCCCGCGTGACGGCTGAAGGCGTGATTGCGTATCACACCGAAGGCGAAGGTGACGCTAAAGTAGGCGCACTGGTCGAGATCAACTGCGAAACCGACTTCGTTACCAAAAATGGCAGCTTTTTAGCCTTCACCGATGCGCTAGCCGTTGGCATCGTTAAAAACAACCCGGCAGACATGGTCGCGATGGCTGCCATGGCGCTTTCAATGGACGGCTTTGGTCCGACGGTTGAAGACGTGCGCAAGGGCCTGATCGGCAAGATCGGCGAGAACCTGTCGGTGCGCCGCTTCAAACGTTTTGCAAGTGGCAAGCTGGCTTCTTACCTGCACGGCACGCGGATTGGCGTGGTGGTTGAATTTGACGGGGATGAGGCCGCTGCCAAAGACGTTGCCATGCATGTTGCCGCCATGAAGCCCCTGTCGCTGGCAAGTAGCGACGTGCCTGCCGAATTGGTCGCCAAAGAGCGTTCCGTTGCCGCAGCCAAGGCGGCTGAAGATGCATCTGTGGCCACGGCCGCAGGCAAGCCCGTGCAATCGGCTGAAATCGTTGCCAAGCGCATCGAAGGCGGTGTACAGAAGTACCTGAAAGAAGTCAGCCTGCTCAACCAGAGCTTTGTCAAAAACGACAAGCAGACGGTTGAGCAAATGCTGAAAGAAAAAGCCACCACAGTGAAAGTCTTCACCCTGTACGTGGTGGGCGAGGGCATTGAGAAAAAGGTAGCTGACTTTGCGGCTGAAGTGGCGGCACAGATCGCTGCTGCCAAAGCTGCCTGATTTTTTCAAATACCAGCCGAAAGGCCGCTAAACTTCAGCACAACCCAATTTCCAAGAAAGTCCCTGCATGCCAGCCTACAAGCGAATCTTGTTAAAACTGTCAGGTGAGGCCTTGATGGGCGACGATGCCTTTGGCATCAACCGCGCCACCATTGTGCGCATCGTCGAAGAAATCGCTGAAATCACCCGTATGGGGGTTCAGGTGGCGGTCGTTATTGGTGGCGGCAACATCTTTCGCGGTGTGGCGGGCGGCTCGGTCGGCATGGACCGCGCCACCGCCGACTACATGGGTATGCTGGCCACCGTGATGAATGCGCTGGCCCTTGGCGACACCATGGACAAGGCGGGACTTACGCCGCGTGTGATGTCGGCTATCAGCATTGAGCGCGTGGTCGAGCCTTATGTTCGGCCCAAGGCGCTGCAATATCTGGAAGAAGGCAAGGTTGTCATTTTTGCCGCCGGAACCGGTAATCCCTTTTTCACCACTGATACCGCTGCAGCTCTTCGCGGCGCTGAAATTGGCGCGGAAATTGTGCTCAAGGCCACCAAGGTCGATGGCGTTTACAGTGCAGATCCTAAAAAAGACCCTAAGGCCACGCGCTATACCAGCATCACTTTTGACGAAGCAATGGCTAAAAATCTAAAGGTGATGGATGCCACGGCGTTTGCCCTTTGCCGCGACCAAAAGCTGCCTATCAAGGTTTTCAGTATGTTTAAGAATGGCGCACTCAAACGCGTCGTACAGGGCGAAGATGAGGGTACGCTGGTGCATGTCTAGGAGCTTGGTTTTTGCCAAGTCAGAAAACTCGGAGTTTCAAGTATGAGCATCGTTGAGATCAAGCAGAATGCAGAACAAAAAATGCAGCAGTCGATTGACTCGTTCAAGGGCGGGTTGACTAAAATCCGCACGGGTCGCGCCAACCCGGGCCTGTTAGACAGCGTGCAGGTGGACTATTACGGCTCCATGGTGCCCATCAGTCAGGTGGCTAATGTGTCGCTGTTAGATGCCCGCACCATCAGCGTGTCGCCCTGGGAAAAAGGCATGGGCGCGAAGATTGAAAAAGCCATTCGTGACTCAGACTTGGGCCTCAACCCGGCAGCTCAGGGTGACCTGATTCGCGTTCCCATGCCAGCCATGAACGAGGAGCGCCGCAAAGAGCTCAGCAAGATTGTGCGCGGTGAGGGCGAGCACGCCAAAGTGGCGATTCGCAACCTGCGCCGCGACGCGAACGACGGCATCAAAAAGCTGCTCAAGGACAAGCTGGCCTCGGAAGACGATGAGCGCCGCTCGCAGGACGACATTCAAAAATCGACAGACCGTTTCATTGCCGAAGTTGACAAGCTTGTCACTGGCAAGGAACGAGAGATCATGGCCGTCTAAGATGCAGCCCCCACGCTGGTTTTTGGGGTCAGAGCCCAAATTCGCCAAGCCCTTGGCTTGCCCTGCGGGCTCGGTGCGTCGCACCGCAGCGAAATTGGTGTCTGACCCCAATAACCACGGTGGATCAGAAAGTCAGGGTCGCTTGATAGGATCTCCGAATGCTTAAGCAGCGCGTCATCACGGCGATTGTGTTGCTTGCGGTGTTGTTACCCGCGCTTTTTTATTCAACGCCATTCCCCTTTTGTCTGGTTGCTCTGGTGCTGATTGCTGCTGGCGGATGGGAATGGGGTCGCCTGAACGGCTGTGGTCAGGGGTTTTCAATATTTTTGGCCTCCGCTACTGCGGGGCTATGCGTGCTGGCGTGGTACTTTGGGCTGCTTGAAAAGCCGCTGCAAATGCTGTGGGTCTTTGCGGGCGCAGCATGGGTGATGGCGGGTGCCGGACTTTTACGGCTAGGTGTTCCTGGTTGGGCGCGCTTGCCAAAGGCGCTGCGTTTGTTGGGTGGCGTGGTGGTGCTGTTTTTGGCGTGGCTGGCGATTGCGCAGGCCCGAGTGATAGGCATCAACTTCCTGCTATCGGTATTGCTGCTGGTGTGGGTGGCTGATATTTTTGCCTACTTTGCAGGCCGCACTTTTGGTGGCCGATTTAGCAAAAACAAGCTGGCTCCCGGCATCAGCCCCGGTAAAAGCTGGGAGGGTGTCTGGGGTGGTATGGCCGGGGTCGTCGTGCTGGCATTTGCATGGCTTGCGCTGGATCGCCAGACGGCCGGTTTTGGTGGCAGCCTCTATGCGCGCCTTTGGGCCCAGCATGGAGTCATCGTGATGCTGCTTGCGGTGGTTTTTCTGGCTGCCATGAGCGTGCTGGGTGACCTGCTTGAGTCGCTCATCAAACGCAGCGCTGGAGCCAAGGATTCGAGTGGCCTGTTGCCCGGCCACGGTGGTGTGCTGGACCGGGTCGATGCCTTGCTGCCGACCCTGCCGCTGGCCATGATGCTGGTCAGTTTTTAGGTTTGCATGGCAGATAAAAAACAGCGCATCACCATTCTTGGTTCTACCGGATCAGTGGGGGTCAACACGCTCGATGTGATCGCGGCGCATCCCGGCCTTTTTGAGGTGTTCGCACTCAGCGCCGCCTCGCAAACCGATTTGATGCTGGCGCAGTGCGCACGCTTCAAACCGCGTTACGCCGTCATGGTCAGCCAGCCGCATGCGCGCGATCTGGCTGAAAAAGTAAAGGCCAATGGGCTTGAAACCATTGTTTTATGGGATCAAGCGGCTCTTGAAATGATAGCGTCGCACGCTGATGTTGATGCCGTGATGGCGGCCATCGTCGGTGCAGCTGGCTTAAGCCCTTGTATGGCTGCTGCCAAAGCCGGCAAGCGCCTGTTGCTGGCCAACAAGGAGGCGCTGGTGGTTGGTGGCGATGTTTTCATGCAGGCGGTAGCAGCCGGGTCTGCGCAGTTGCTGCCGATCGACAGCGAGCATTCCGCCATCTTCCAGTCATTGCCCGAAGATCCTTCAACCTGGGCCGCGCGGGTTGAAAAAATCATCCTGACAGGCTCTGGCGGGCCGTTTCGCACGCGCGATCCGGCTACCTTGCGCCATGTCACCCCCAACGAGGCTTGTGCGCACCCCAACTGGGTGATGGGGCGCAAGATTTCCGTTGATTCGGCGACCATGATGAACAAGGCGCTGGAAGTCATTGAGGCCAAATACCTGTTTGGCCTCGTCCCTGCGCAAATTGAAGTGGTCATCCATCCGCAAAGCATCATTCACTCGATGGTGCAGTACCGTGACACCTCGGTGCTTGCACAGCTGGGTACACCCGACATGCGGGTGCCAATAGCCTATGGCCTGGCCTGGCCGGGCAGAATCGCCTCGGGCGCGCAGGCGCTGGACTTCAAGGCGCTGGCAACCATGACGTTTGAAGTACCCGACCATCAGCGCTTTCCGGGGCTGCAACTTGCATGGGAAGTGCTGGCCGCCCCCACGGGCAGTACGGCAATACTGAACGCAGCCAATGAGATTGCGGTTGCGGCATTTCTGGAAAAACGTATACGCTTTGACCAGATTCACCATGTAAACCGTGCAACTTTGGATCGGCTTGCGGTATCTGAAATACGCGGCTTGGACGATTTGCTGGCTCTTGATGCCCAGGCGCGTGCCATTGCTGGTGATATTGCTAGCACAATCGCGTATGGGCGCTTCTAGAAATTCAGATTTTCGGGATGAAGTGCAAGGCGCCCGGAGCGCAGCAACCGCAATGTACTTCAGGTACATGAGGATTGCGAGCACCGCGCAACGCGGCAATTCGCCCGAAAAATGAATTTATAGAAGTGCCCTGAACATCTGAAGGTTTGACATGTTGACCCTGCTTGCTTTTGTGGTTGCCCTCGGGGTGCTGATTGCGGTACATGAATACGGCCATTACCGGGTCGCGCTGGTGTGCGGCATCAAGGTGCTGAAGTTTTCCATTGGTTTTGGAAAGCCGATTTACAGCTGGCGGCTAAAAGGCAATCCTTGCGAATTTTCCATCGGCATGCTGCCGCTGGGCGGCTACGTGAAGATGCTGGACGAGCGCGAGGCTCCGGTCGATGAGTCTGAACGCCATCTGGCTTTCAATACCCAGCCCTTGAGGTCGCGGGTTGCGGTGGTTGCGGCTGGCCCGGCAGCCAATTTGTTGCTGGCCATTGTGCTGTACAGCATTGTCAACTGGAGCGGCCAGCAGGAGCCCATGGCCATACTGGCCAGCCCGGTGGCAGGCTCGATAGCTGATCGCGCAGGCTTGCGCGGGCAAGAGCTGGTGGCCCGCGCTGCGTTTGATGGCGAGCAACTGGAGTCTGTACGTTCTTTTGAGGATTTGCGCTGGCGTTTGACGCAAGGCGCGCTCAATGGCCGTGACGTGCGTCTGGCGATCAGCCGGAACTCGTCTGCTTCGCAGGCTGCGGATGTGCCAATGCGTGAAGTGCTGCTTAAGCTGAGCGAGATGAATGCCAGCGATGCAGACCCGCAGATGTTCCGCAAGATTGGCATTCTGGGCCCCTGGACGCAGCCGATCATAGGCGATGTGATGGTTGGCAGTGTTGCAGACAAAGCCGGTCTGCGTGCGGGTGATGTAGTTCAGCAGGTAGGCCGCACCACTATTGTGGACGGTCAGCAATTGCGGGAAACCATACGCAGCTCGGTGCAGTCCGGCAGCAACCCGCTTGCAGCCCTGGCGCAAAACTGGAAAATCCTGCGTGCTGGGCAAACCATCGAGTTACCGATTACGCCCGAGGCGCGCCAGGACGGCAAGATCGTCGTTGGCCGCATCGGAGCCTACGTTGGTGCACCGCCCCAATTTGTCAACGTTCGCTATGGCATCTTCGAGGGCCTGTGGCAGGGTACTGTTCGCACCTGGGAGGTCTCTTTGTTGACCCTGAAAATGATCGGGAAGATGGTGACCGGACAGGCCTCCCTGAAAAACCTCAGCGGGCCGCTGACGATTGCAGACTACGCCGGCAAGTCTGCCAGCCTGGGCTGGACGGCCTATCTGGTGTTTCTGGCGCTGATCAGCGTGAGTCTCGGCGTGCTTAATTTGCTGCCTCTGCCGGTTCTGGATGGCGGTCACCTGATGTATTATCTTTGGGAGGCAGTCACTGGGAAAAGCGTGTCTGATGCGTGGATGGGCAGATTGCAGCGCGGCGGCGTTGCGGTTCTGCTGTGCATGATGTCGGTGGCCCTGTTTAATGACATTACCCGGCTCCTTGGCTAGGAGTTATTGGGGGCAGAGTCCAAATTCGCTGAGCCTTTGGCTCGCCCGCAGGGTGCGGTGCGATGCACCGCAGCGAAATTGGCGTCTGACCCCAATAACTCCATAACACCTAAAGTTCATGCAAAAACAATTCAATCGATTCAAACTTCGAACCGTGTCCGCCATTGCGGCCAGCCTGTTGATAGCCCACTCGGCCTGGGCAGTTGATCCCTTTACGCTGCGGGACATCCGGATTGAGGGCTTGCAGCGTGTGGAGCCGGGAACCATATTTGCGACGCTTCCCTTCAGGGTCGGTGAAACCTATAACGATGACAAAGGCTCCACGGCCATTCGTGCCTTGTTTGGGTTGGGCCTTTTCAAGGATGTGCGCCTGGAAGTCAGCGGGGATGTGCTGGTGGTGATTGTCGAAGAGCGCCCAACGATTGCAGACGTCAACTTTGTTGGCAGCAAGGAGTTTGACAAGGAGGTGCTTAAAAAAGCGCTGAGGGAAATCGGCCTCTACGACGGGCAGCCTTTCGACCAATCGCTGACTGACAAGGCCGTGCAGGAGCTCAAGCGCCAGTACATCAACCGCAGCATGTATGCTGCCGAAATCGTCACCACCGTCACGCCGATCGAGCGCAACCGCGTCAACCTCACCTTCAATGTGACCGAAGGCGACACCGCAAAAATCAAGGAAATACACATCGTCGGCAACAAGGCGTTCAGCGAGTCCACTTTGCGCAACCTGTTTGATCTGGACACTGGCGGCTGGATGAGCTGGTACACCAAGTCAAACCGCTATTCACGTGCCAAGCTTAATGCCGATATCGAAAGCCTGCGTTCCTACTATTTGGCGCGCGGCTATCTTGAATTCAAGATTGACTCCACGCAGGTGGCGATCTCCCCTGACAAGCAGGATGTCAGCATCGCCATCAATGTGACCGAGGGTGAGCGCTTTCTGGTGTCCAGTATCAAGCTGGACGGCAACTACATCGGCAAGGAAGAAGAATTCAAATCACTGGTGAGAATCAAGCCGGGTGAAGCCTATAACGCAGACACGGTTACCGAGACAACCAAGGCTTTCACCGATTACTTTGGCACTTTCGGTTTCGCATTTGCAAAGGTCGATGTCATAGCGGAAATCGACCGCGTCAATAATCGCGTTGCTTTTGTCCTGCAGGGCGACCCCTCGCGCCGCGCCTACGTCCGACGCATCAATGTGGTGGGTAACAACCGCACCCGTGATGAGGTGGTGCGCCGCGAGTTCAGGCAGTTCGAGTCGTCGTGGTACGACGGTGACAAGATCAAGCTTTCCCGTGACCGTGTTGACCGTCTCGGTTTTTTTACCGAAGTCAATGTCGATACCCAGGATGTCACCGGAACCTCCGACCAGGTGGACGTGACAGTCAATGTGCTTGAAAAACCAACCGGCAACCTGACGCTGGGGCTAGGGTTTTCAAGCGCTGAAAAATTGTCCTTGAGCTTTGGTATCCAACAGGAAAACGTGTTTGGATCCGGTCACTATCTGGGTATTCAAGTCAATACAAGCAAAATCAGCCGCCAGTTGGTTCTGAGTACGGTTGACCCCTATTTTACGACCGACGGCATATCGCGCGCGCTGGATGTCTACCATCGTACCAGCCGTCCGCTGGATGGTCAGGTTGGCGCTTTTTCCCTGAATAGCTATGTCCTGAAAACAACCGGTACCAGCATACGCTTTGGTGTGCCGTTTACCGAGACCGATAGGGTTTATTTTGGTGCTGGCTACGAGCGTCTCACGATCGAACGAGGCATCAATACACCACAGAGGATCGAGAATTGCGTCAATCAGGTTGGTTGTACCGGTGCAGCCATACCGCTTACGGTCGGCTGGACGCGTGATAACCGCGACAGTGCCTTGGTGCCAACCAAAGGGCTCTTCCAGCGGGTTTTTGGCGATGTGAGTTTGGCGGGTGACGTACGTTACGCACGCACAAATTACCAGATCCAGCAGTACATTCCGCTCAACAAGCAGTTTACCGTTGCCCTCAATGGCGAACTCGGATGGGGCAAGGGCCTGAGCAATCTGCCTTTCCCGATTTTCAAGAATTTCTCATCCGGCGGCCTTGGCTCGGTCAGGGGATTCCAGCAGGGATCGCTCGGCCCGCGTGAGGGTGCTCCTCCCAACGACCTTGCTACGGGTGGCCCCAAAAAGATCACACTCAATGCAGAGTTGATAGCCCCGTTCCCGGGTACGGGCAATGACCGTACCCTGCGCATGTTTGCATTTGTGGATGCGGGTAACGTCTTCGGGGAAAACCAGAAATACAGCTTCAGCGAAATGCGTGCATCCTACGGTGTCGGTGTCAGCTGGATATCACCTGTAGGTCCTTTACGCTTTGCTATTGCCAACCCGTTGCGTAAACAAGTAGGCGATAGAATAGAGCGCTTTCAATTCCAAATTGGTACATCTTTCTAATGAAGAACATTTCACGCAAACTATTACTGGGCTCGCTGATTGCGCTGGCTGGCTTTTCTGCCAGTGCGCAGGAGTTCAAGGTCGGAATTGTCAATTTGGATCGTATTTTCCGCGAAGCGAATTCGGCTAAGGCTGCGCAGACCAAGCTGGAGACCGAATTCGGCAAGCGCGAGAAAGACCTGAACGATGTCGCGACACAGATCAAAACGCTGTCCGACAAATTTGAACGTGAAGTACCTACCTTGTCCGAAACCCAGCGCAATACGCGGCAAAAGCAGATTATGGATCAGGACAGAGATTTTCAGCGCAAGCGCCGTGAGTTCCAGGAAGACCTCAATGCACGCAAAAATGAAGAGCTTCAACAGGTCATAGAGCGCGCGAATAAGGTTATCAAGGCACTCGCGGAGGCTGAAAAATACGACCTGATTCTTCAGGAAGCGGTCTACGTCAACCCCAAGCACGACATCACCGACAAAGTGCTCAAGTCGCTAAATGCCACGACTGGCAGATAATCGGCGCAGCAGCAAAAAACCACGCCACGGCGCAGGTGCCGCATGGCTATAAAACTCGCTGCCATCGTTGATGCACTGGCGGCCGAGTTCGATGCACGCCTGGTAGGTGATGCCGATCTGTTGATTGAAGGCCTGTCCTCGCTGGAGAAGGCTACAAGTCGGGAACTGACTTTCCTGAGCCACCCTAAATATATAGCGCAACTCGCGCATTCATCTGCGGCATGCGTTGTCGTCGCGCCTTCATTCGAGTCGGCTGCCATTGAGCGTGGCACCTGTATCGTGGTGGACGACCCTTATTATTATTTTGCGCGTATCACGCAGATATGGAAGCGTCATCACAGCGTGGAGTCTGCCCCTGCCATCCATCCCGCCGCGTTCATTGATCCGCTGGCCCAGGTTGCGCCAGGCGTGTCTGTGGGCGCGTTTGCCTGCATAGGCTCTGGTGCCGTGATCGGCTCTGGCGCGCGCATCGGGGAACACTGTGTGATTGGGAAAAATGCACGGGTAGGCGAGGGCAGTTGCCTTTCTGCCCGTGTCACGCTGGGTGACAGCTGTAGCGTGGGTGAGCGTTGCATCATTCACCCTGGCGTGGTCGTGGGTGCTGACGGCTTCGGCTTTGCACCGCATCAGGGACGCTGGGAAAAGATCGAACAGCTGGGTGCCGTGCGTATCGGCAACGATGTCGAGATCGGTGCCAATACCTGTATCGACCGCGGTGCCATGCAGGACACGGTGATTGAAGATGGTGTCAAGCTTGACAACCTGATCCAGATCGGCCACAACGTACATATTGGCGCGCATTCAGCCTTGGCCGGCTGCGTTGGCGTTGCGGGCAGCGCGCGAATTGGTGCGCACTGTACGCTAGGTGGCGGCGCTGTCGTACTCGGGCATTTGACGCTGGCAGACCATGTTCATATTTCTGCGGCATCCGTCGTGACGCGTTCAATCCTGAAGCCCGGAAACTACACTGGCCGGTTTCCTATCGACGACAATGCGAAGTGGGAAAAAAACGCAGCCAGCCTGAAGCAGCTCTCGACCTTTCGCGAGCGACTTAAACACCTTGAAATCCAGCTTAAAAATCTCTCTGCATCTATAGAAGAAAAATCATGATGGACATTCACCAGATTCTCAAGCAGCTACCGCATCGCTACCCGTTTTTGCTGGTTGACCGCGTGCTCGAAATTGAAAAAGGCAAACGCATCAAGGCGCTTAAAAACGTCACCATCAATGAGCCTTTCTTCGTCGGTCACTTTTCGCATCGTCCCGTGATGCCTGGTGTCTTGATGCTGGAAGCTATGGCGCAAGCCGCTGCTTTATTGGTATTTGACATGCTCGGGCAAGCATCTGATGACAAAACCGTTTACTACTTCGCAGGCATTGATGCTGCCCGCTTCAAGCGCCCCGTGGAACCTGGCGATCAACTCATCATGGACGTGACGCTGGAGCGCATGAAGGCGGGCATTTTCAAGTTCAAGGGCGTGGCACGCGTGGGTGAGCACATCGCTTGCGAGGCAGAGCTGATGTGTACGATGCGAACCATTGCTTAAAGTGTCAAGCGTGCAAGACATGACGCAGAGCTCTGCTGCTACAGCGACAGCGACAACGGCTATGCCAACAGGTATTCACCCGACTGCCATCATTGACCCCAGAGCCCAGCTCGACCCATCCGTCAGCGTGGGCCCGTACAGCGTTATCGGGCCGTATGTCAGCATCCAGGCTGGCACCACGGTTGGCCCGCACTGCGTGATTGAAGGCCACACCAGCATAGGGCGAGACAACCGCATCTTCCAGTTCAACTCGCTGGGTGCCATTCCGCAAGACAAAAAATACGCCGGTGAACCCTGCGAGCTGGTGATTGGCGACCGCAATACCATCCGCGAATTCTGTACCTTCAATATTGGTTCTCCGGGTGATGCTGGCGTTACCCGCGTTGGCGATGACAACTGGATCATGGCCTACGTGCATCTGGCGCATGACTGCCAGGTCGGCAACCAGACGATTTTCGCCAACAACACGCAGCTGGCCGGGCATGTGCATATTGGTGACTGGGTCATTCTCGGCGGCTTTACGGTGGTGCATCAGTTTGTACGTGTGGGTGCGCACAGCATGACCGCCATGTGCTCGCTGCTGTTGGCAGATTTACCGCCCTTCGTCATGTCGCAAGGCCAGCCGGCAGAAGCACGTTCCATGAACTTTGAAGGCTTGCGCCGGCGCGGGTTTTCAGCTGAACGGATTGCGGCAGTCAAGGCCATGCACAAGGCCTTGTACCGTGAAGACCTGACCATGGCGCAGGCTAAAACGCAGATTGCCGGGCTCGCAGAAAAGCACCCAGAAGCATTGCCCGACGTGCAGATGATGGTCACGTTTCTAGAGCACACATCGCCGCAGCGCGGCATTGTTCGCTAGGGTCTTTATGCGTGTTGCCATGGTCGCCGGCGAAACATCGGGCGATTTGCTGGCTGGGCTACTGCTTGACGGCCTCCGGGCGCGCTGGCCCGCCATGACAGCGTGCGGCATTGGTGGGCCGCACATGGCCCTGCGCGGCTTTCAGGCCTGGTGGCCCAGCGACATGCTGGCAGTGCGCGGCTATGTTGAGGTGCTGCGCCATTACCGAGAAATCGTCGGCATTCGCCAGCAACTTAAGCGCCGCTTGCTCGATCAAAAACCAGATGTTTTCGTTGGCGTTGATGCGCCTGATTTCAATCTTGATCTGGAAGCCTCGTTAAAGGCGGCAGGCATCAAGACTATCCATTTCATCAGTCCCGCTATCTGGGCCTGGCGTGCTGATCGTGTGGAGAAAATCCGTCGCAGCGTCGATCATGTCCTTTGCATCTTTCCGTTCGAGCCCGCCTTGCTGGCCGCGCATGGTATTGCTGCGACCTACGTTGGTCACCCGCTGGCCAATCTCATCCCCATGCAGCCAGACCGCGCTGCTGCACGGCGCAAGCTGGGTCTAGGCGATGAGGATAGAGTTGTCGCCATACTGCCAGGCAGCCGGAAATCAGAGATTCAATACCTCGCCCGACGCTTCTTTGAGGCTGCAGCCCTTATTTCACGTACGCGACCAGCTATTAAATTCATAGTACCCACTATCC
>JBCKNJ010000006.1:0-56430 GCA_038902795.1 Polaromonas sp.
AACTTCCACGTCTGGAAATGCCCCAATGAAGATAGTCCGTGATCGACCCGCCATCGACGCCATCGCCGATCCTGAACTGCGCCAACTCATCCAGCAAAGCGCCGACCCACTGCTGAGCCAGTTCGACCCCGGCGAGTACACCCTGGAGGAGCTTTGCTACTTCATCGGCGTCGAGCCGAGCAGCTCGAAGTTTGTGAAAAAGCCAGATTTGCCTGAGGTTCGCAAACAGCTCAAAAACTACGAGCGCATGAAACTTCTGATTGATCGCTGGATCGACCTGGCAACGGAGCTGTCAACCCTGCGGCTGAACAAGAACGCCGACTGAATTTGAGGGAGAAATCTGACGGAGAACTTGGCACTGTCCAGGTTCTAAGTTTTCATGGGGTAAACACTGATATGAAACTGGGGGACAGTTTTTTCAGCCGGCGTATGATCATTCAAGTTACTTGAAATTCATGCATGGTTCTGGAATTTCACTATAGGAGCTTCCTTCATGTCAGAAGACAATCTGATCGAAAAAATCACCGAAAACCGCCTGCCTCACTACGAGCCCTACGGTTGGCACCATTGGCCAGAGCACCCTTGGCTGGCTTATCAGTTGCGCCGAGGTTTGGGTGAGACGCAAGAGGGTGGTGGCTCGGTCAGTGAGGTATTTCAGGCGGCCAGCCGCATGACTCCAGGCGACCTGGAGAGCTGGCACAAAGAATGGCTGCACATCGGCAATCGCAATTGGGATCGGGGTTGTGAAGAAGAGCGCCTGGGTCACATCAAGACGGCGATGAACTGTTACCTTCGCGCTGCGAACTACTACCGTCAGGCTGAGTTTTTTCTCAAGCCCGAGGATCTCCGGCGGTTGCCGACTTTCGAAAAGATGGAAGCCTGCAGCAAGAAGTTCATTTCGCATCTGAATCCTGCGGGTGAGGCAGTTGAGATTCCTTATGAAAACGGCGTAACCATTTGTGGATATTTCGTGCGGGCGCCTTTCCCTGAAAAGCGCCAGCCTGTGCTGATTTGTATGGGTGGGCTTGATTCGATCAAAGACGAAATGTGGTTCATGCAGGCCCGTGGAGCGGTTCAGCGGGGAATCTCGGTTTTGATGATTGATGGCCCGGGGCAGGGTGGTACCTTGCGTCGTCACAAGGTGGTGAACAGAGTCGACACCGAAGTGCCGATTGGCAAGTGCATTGACTGGCTGGAGAAGCGCGACGACGTCGATCCCAAACGCATCGCCGTTGCGGGCTCAAGTTTGGGCGGTTATTACGCGGCCCGCGCCGGCTGCTACGAGCCCCGTCTGGCTGCCTGCATTGCTCACGGTGCGATCTGGGCGATCACCGACCTGTGGGGCAATGCCTCTGAAGACCATGGACTGGCGGAGCACATCAAGTGGGTGTTCGGCAAGCCGACCATGAAAGCATCGATGGAGAAGGCCCGCGACTTCACGCTGGAGGGGCATCTCGAAAACATGAAGTGCCCATTTTTGGTGATGCACGGTGGGCACGATGTGTTGACCGTGTCTCAGGCCAAAAAAGTCTACGACTACGGCAAAGCCAAGGGCGTGGATGTGACGCTGAGGCTGTTGTCTGAAGAGGAGACGGGGGCCGAGCATTGCCAGCACGACAACCCGACCATTGGGCAGGAAATTTTGGCCGACTGGTTGGCTGACCGTTTTGGTATCAATCAGAAAAAATTGTTAAGTACCTCGCACAACCCTTTGATTTGAGGCAGCAATGAACTTCGGTGTAGACAAAGTCAAAGCGGCGGTCATCGCGATAGATTTCCATCGGGGTCACATGGACCTCGCGGTGGCGACCATGCCCGTCAAGACGCAAGCCCAAGCCGATCGGGTGTTGGGCCATGCAGCCAAGCTGTTTGCCTGGTGCCGCGAGCAGGACTGGCCCGTCATTCACTTGGTGACAACCTACCGTGATGTGCCAGAGATTCGTTCCAATCCTTTTTGGAGAACGCGGGCCGACGATCCGAACAACCCGCGAAAGAATGTGGAGCGCCACAACCTGCAGGGGTCACCCGGTTGCACAGTGATGTCTCAAGTGATCGACCCGGCAAAGGACTGGATTGTCAATACCAAAAAGCGTTACGACTGCTTTATTGGAACCGATCTTGACTTCACCTTGAAGGCTCACGGCATCAATACGCTGATCATCACCGGCGTCAACACCAACAGCTGTGTGTTGTCGACGGTAGCGGCCGCTTGCTCAAGAGATTACGCCGTTATCGTGCCGAGCGATTGTGTAGACACCATGGACGATCCCGCTTTGCACGATGCGGCTTTGTTGTGTATCCGCACCGCGTTCGGTTTTGTGATGACCAGTGCTGAAGTCATGTCGGTACCCGATCTGAGAAAAGCACCATGAATTTTCGTTCAAACGCCAAGAACAAAATCCAGGCGAACGAGCCTGTGTTGGCGATCAACACCTTCGCCGGTGGCTTTGATGTGGCCGATTTGGTTTCCCGATTGGGGATCGATATTTTGTTCATCGATTGCGAGCGCGCCGGCATCGGGATTGAAACGGTGGGGCCTATGGCGCGTGCGGCACAGCGCCATGGAGTAGCGGCGGTGGTGCGCAGCAAAACCCGCCAAGTTGAAGATTGGGTGAGCTACCTCGATCGGGGTATTGATGGCTTGGTCATACCTCGAGTCGAAACGGCAGAAGAGGCCCGGTTGATTTTGGAAACGGTTAGCTATGCTTGTGGTGCCAGGGCGCAAGACATCATCATCATCCCTCAGATTGAGTCTGAGGCGGGTATGAAAAACATCGATCAGATTCTGGCGGTCAAAGGCTTTGACTTGTTCCTGATTGGCCCTTACGACTTGTCGCACAGCATGGGTTTTGGTGGCGACATCACGGTGCCGCAGGTGCAGCACGCGCTTGATGAGATTGCGGAAAAAATAAAGGCTCAGGGTGAGCGTTTTGGTTTGCCCGTTACGCTGGCAAATGCCAAGGCCTGGCAAAAAAAGGGTGCCATATTCAACTTTCACAGTTTGGAGTCCCTGATCAAACCCGGCCTTGAGCTGCTCAAAAAGGAAATTGCGTGCTGAATGTCAAAGAACATAAATTGATCAAGGTTGCGCTAGAGGGTTACGCGCCAACCGCGAGCCTCACCAGGCACAGAAGAAGACATCGTCCGGTTGCGTGAAGACATGAACGCGCGCTGCCCGATGTCGGTGATCTTGAGGCAGGCGGGTAGCCAGATTGTTGAGAGTTGGGAAATTAACTACGTCCAGAAATAAAGGAGCGACTATGACCATGATTCCTCGCGAGCGTGTGCCCTACAGTGCTATTGTTGACCGCCCGAAAATGAAGCTACCCAATGACGGCAAGATCATTGTTTGGACCATTGTCAATCTGGAGGTTTGGGATATCAGCAAGCCCATGGCCCGTCAGGTCATACCTGCGCCGGCCGGTGCGGTCCTGTTGCCTGACGTTCCCAACTGGAGTTGGCATGAATACGGAATGCGGGTGGGTTTTTGGCGCTTCCATGAGCTGTATGAAAGATTGGGTATCAAGCCCACTTTGTCCATCAACGCACGCGTTTGTGAAGATTACCCCAGGGTAGCCCAAGCCTGTCTGGATGCCGGTTGGGAGTTCATGGGCCACAGCTACCAGCAGGGGCCGATTCACCTCGAACCCGATCAGCCTGCCATGATCAAACGGTCATTGGATGTGATTGAAAAATTCACCGGAAAGCGGCCTATTGGCTGGCTTGGCCCTGGCCTGACGCAGACCAATGAAACCCCTGACCATCTGGCTGC
This sequence comes from Polaromonas sp., assembly GCA_038902795.1. GTDB lineage: Bacteria > Pseudomonadota > Gammaproteobacteria > Burkholderiales > Burkholderiaceae_C > Polaromonas. The sequence goes on from JBCKNJ010000006.1 coordinate 3,773, forward strand.
GGCAGGCATCAAATACATTGGTGATTGGGTTTATGACGAGGAGCCCACTGAGATCAAGACCGAACACGGTCCTTTGATAACCATTCCCTATACCGTTGAAAACAACGATATTCCTATGATGGCGGTTCAGCACCATGAGGCTTCTTATTGGACCCAAAAATGCATCGATACATTCGATCGTTTGTACCAGGAGGGGTCTGATCGTCCGCGTGTGATGGCCATTGCCATTCACCCCTACATTTCAGGACAGCCATTCCGCATCAAGTACCTCGAGGAGGTTTACAAACACATGGCCAAACACACCGGTGTGATGCACTGGAACGGCGAGCAGATTCTGGACTGGTATCAAACCGCCAGAAAGACGGCCAAGTAATGCGCTACGCGGTCCAGCCACCTGAAGTGATGGCCGTCCCGGTTGCCGGGACGGATGCCTCGTTTCCGGTCAGAAGGATTTATTGCGTGGGTCGCAATTACCTTGGTGATCTCATTTACACCGGAACCCCAGCCGGGGTTGCGCCGGTTGTTCGCGGTGACAAACTGCTGGGCCAAGTGGACCGCTTAAGCGATCTTGAAATCACCATCGGTGCTAGGAGGTAATTTCGTGAAGCCTTTGGACAGAATTCAGTACTCCCCGATCAATGCCCGCAAGCCATTGAAGTTGCCGGGGGGGGCGCGCATGGTGGTCTGGACGATTGTGAACATCGAAGAGTGGGACATCGATCAAACGATGCCGCGAACGGTGCTGACGCCACCGGCCGGCGGATCGCCCATGCCCGATATTCCCAACTGGGCTTGGCACGAATACGGTAACCGGGTGGGTTTCTGGCGGATGTTGAACGTGCTGGATGAGTTGGATATTAAGGCGGTGCTCGCGATCAACGGCTCAGCGATCAAAACCTATGAGCCTATTTCACAGGCTGCTCTCGATCGGGGTTGGGAATTCATGGGGCATGGATATACCCAGCGAAACATGCAGAAGGTAGAGAACGAGCAGGAAGACATTGCTAAGACAACTGAGGCGATCAAGGCTTTCACCAACAAACGGCCGCGCGGTTGGTTGGGGCCCGGTTTGACAGAAACCTGGCATACCCCGGATTTGTTGTCTGAAAACGGTTATGAATACGTGTGTGATTGGGTGCTGGATGACCAGCCTGTGTATCTGAAAACCCGACACAAACCCATTATCAATTTGCCCTACACGCAAGAATGCAACGATGTGGCGATGATGCTCATTCAGCACCACACAGCCTCTGAATACTACCGACGGGGCATTGATCAATTCGAGCAAATTTACGAAGACTCGGCTCATTCGGCCAGGGTCATGGCGTTGGTGGTGCACCCCTACATCATGGGCGCGCCCCATCGGCTCAAATATTACAAGCAGTTGTTAACCGAAATTCGTGCGCGCAAGGATGTCCTGTTCTGGACCGGGGAGCAGATTCTTGACTGGTACGGATCGCAGGAGTCGCAGTTTTGAGTATGGGCAATTGGTTGGTTAAATTTTCTCATTGTTGAACCCCGATTCGCTCAGGTTCAGTGGTGTGTTTAAAGTGACGAAAGTCCGAATCTAAAGGATGAAGCTACCGTGTCGATGACGATATTTCTACTCCTCAATGGAGCAACTTTTGCCGCATTGCTGTTTGTGGTGGCCAGCGGGTTCACCCTGATTTTTGGCCTGATGCGAATTGTCAACCTGGCACATGGTGCCCTCTACCTTTTTGGCGGGTATTTGGGTCTGACGGTTGCCAACCTCACCGGCAATTTCTTTCTGGCTGGCATAGGGGCGGCTATTGGTATAGCCCTGATCGGGTTGATCATAGATTTCGGACTGTTGAGGTTCGTGCGCGGTTCCGAGCTCAGACAGGTGCTGTTGACGCTGGGCGTGGCCTTCGTGCTCAACGACCTGGCGCTGGTGCTGTGGGGCGGCGATGCCTTCAGCATTCAGGTGCCTGCTTTCCTGGATGGACCAGTCGAATTCGGGGATGTCACTTATCCCATTTACCGCTTGTTTGTGATGTTGGTTGGCATTGTAATTTTCATCTCCCTCAGTTTGATGATCACCAAAACACGTTTGGGTGCCTTGATCAGAGCCGGGGTGGATGACGCAGAGACCGTATCGGCCATGGGTGTGGACATTCGCCGCGTGTTCATTTACATCTTCATGCTCGGATCGGCTTTGGCAGGGTTGGGCGGTGTGATGGGAGGCGCATTTTTGACCCTCTATCCGACGGCGGACTCTGAAATTCTGGTGTACAGCCTTGCGGTGGTGATCATTGGCGGGCGTGGTAGCCTGATTGGCGCTGCTGTGGGCAGTTTGTTGGTCGCTATGTTGTCCACATTCGGGCAGGTCTGGTTCCCGGAATTGGCTTATTTCGTGATTTTTGGTCCCATGGCGATTCTGTTGGCTTTCAGGCCTCTGGGTCTTTTCGGAAAGGTGGCTTAAATGTTGGCCAATAAAAAACAACTGGTGTATGTGGTCCTGGCCTTGATTGTCCTGGCACTCATACCAACACTGATGCCAGGTTACAAAACCAGTATTGCGACGGAAATTCTGATTTTCGCAATACTGGCCATGTCGGTTGACATCATGGCCGGTTACACAGGGCGTACCTCTTTGTGCCACGGCGCCATATTTGGTGTGTCCACCTACGTGGTTCTGCATTACGTCACGGTGATTGGCGGTTCGGTGTGGATGGGGGCATTGTTGGGGGTGCTGGCCGCTGTGGCGCTTACCATGGTATTTGCCGCCTTGGCGATCAGGACATCGGGCGTTTATTTCATTTTGCTCACATTGGCGCTCGGCATGATCGTCTGGGGTGTTTGCCTTCGCTGGACCTCGGTCACCGGTGGTGAAAACGGCATCAGGGGCAGTGTGGCTCCCGAGTGGTTGCTCAACAAACAGAATCTCTATTACTTCACCGCAATCTGCTTTGCCGTTGTGACTTTTGGCATGTGGAAGTTTGTCAACTCACCCTTTGGTCTCACCTTGAAAGGTATTCGCGACAGTGAGTCGCGCATGCGGACCTTGGGATACAACGTTCCGCTGCATCTGTTCATAGGATTTATTGTCTCCGGCTTTTTTGCCGGTGTGGCAGGCGCTTTGTACGCTTTCTTCAACAGTTTTGTCAGCCCTTCAACCGTTGCGCTTGCTCAATCGGTTGAGGGTCTGTTGATGGCCATCGTGGGTGGTGTTGGAACTTTGTTCGGAGCCATCATCGGGTCTATTCTGATTATTTCGCTAGAGAACTTCGTCAGTTTGTACACAGAGCGCTGGTTGATGGTTCTGGGCTTCTTGTTCATCTTTACGATGATTTTTGCCCCAACCGGATTTTTGGGCGCGGCCCGCAATTTCATCAAGTCACGTGAGAAGAGGTAAGAGAGTCGAGGGTATTTTTTTTGTTAGTTCATTAATCAGGAGTGCATCATGGAACGTAGAAATTTCATCAAATCCATAGGATTGACTGTTACTGCCGGCGCAGCCCCATGGGTTAACACCGCTCAAGCTCAGACCGGGCCTATCCGCATCGGTTTGCTGTCACCTTTGACCGGGGTTCTGGCTGCCGGTGGCAAAGAGCTGGTTGAAGGCTTTGAGCTGTACTGGAAGCAAAACGGCTTGACGCTGGCTGGCCGCCAGGTCGAGGTCGTGATTGAAGACGATGGTTCCAACCCGGACATGGCTCTGCAAAAAGCCCGTCGACTGGTGGAGCAACGCAACGTCCATTTTCTGATGGGCAGCGTGTTGGCCAACACCGGTCTGGCCATCGCTGAATACGCTCGCTCCAGCGGAACACCCTACTTCATTCCGATCGTGGCGGCGGACGAATTGACGCAACGCAAACGTGTGCCGAACATCATTCGCGTTGCGGGTTATTCAGCGAGCCAAATGCCCCGTCCTCTGGCCGAGTACGTTTACAACGTCAAGAAAGTTCGCAAGATTGTGACGATCTCGCAAGACTACACCTTCGGTCATGAGCAGTGCGGCGGTTTCAGCCAAACCTTCACCGAATTGGGTGGTCAGGTTATTCAGCAATTCTGGCACCCCCTCAACACGGCCGATTTCAGCCCGTATATGGCTCAACTCAAGAATGCCGGAGCCGATGCGGTGTTCGCGATGGAAACCGGTGCTGATGCCAACCGTTTCATCAAGCAATTCCAGAGCTTTGGTCTGCAAGGCAAATTGCCCCTGTACGGCGCCATGAACCTGACCGACCAATCGGTAATCCGCACGCTCGGCGCTGAGGCCGGTGGCATCATTTCTTCCGCGCACTTCGCTGAAGGGTCTGACAACGCTGCCACCAAAAAATTCGTTGCCGAGTACACGGAAGCCTACGACAAACTGCCTTCCATTTATGGCTTCTCACTCTTCTCGGGAGCGATGTGGGTTGCAGAAGCGATCAAAAAAATCAACGGCAAGGTGGAGGACAAAACCGCATTCCTGAATGCTGTGAGGTCAATCGAATTGACCAACTCGCCTTTGGGCCGGCCTGTGAAGCTCGATAACTACGGCAACCCTGTTTACGATGTTTTCATTCGTGAAACAAAGGTCCGTCCCGATGGCAAATACTGGAACGTGCCGATTCAGGTGTATCCCGGCGTGTCGCAATTCGGCAAATACGATCCCGAGGTTTATATGAAGCAACCTCCATACAGCCGCGAGTTCCAGGGTATCAAGAAGTCTTGATCTTCTGACATCAATCATTGAAGCACGCCAGCCAGTGTGCTTGAACACCCATCAAGCACACTGGCACTCAAGGGATATTTTGTGACGAATTCGATTCTTTCACTTCAAAACGTCAGTGTAACCTTCGGTGCATTACGGGCTGTAGACGGTGTGACGTTGTCAGTTCCTGCTGGTCAACGGCGCGCCATCATCGGGCCCAATGGTGCTGGTAAAACAACGTTGTTCAATGCCATAGCCGGTGTTGTTCCCATTTCAGGTGGAGCGGTGCACTTTAACAGCGTCGACATGACCCGCTACACAACCAACAAGCGGGCCAGTTTGGGTATATCGCGAACCTTTCAGATCACGAACCTTTTCCCGCAATTGACGGTTCAGGAAAACATACGGTTGGCTGTCTGTGGACTCTCCCGGCGCAAATTTGCACTGTTCGGCAGCGGAAAACCCAACCCGGTAGAAAAAGAAGCCATCGAGCACGCTCTTGAAAACTCGCAACTGGTAGAGCAGCGCAACGCTGAAGTCAAAACACTGTCTTACGGTGAGCAAAGGCAGCTGGAAATGGCGATGGCCCTGGTTCAAAAACCCAAGCTGCTGTTGCTCGATGAGCCAGCTGCTGGTTTGTCTCCGGCCGAACGCGTGAAGTTGGCCGACGTCATCAACGCCCTGCCGAGAGATCTCACCCTGATATTGATCGAACACGACATGGATTTGGCCCTGGGTTTGGTCGACTACGTCACATGCCTGCATTTCGGACAAGTGCTCACAGGTGGGACGCCTGATGAGATCCGTGTCGACGAAAAGGTACAAGAGGTTTATTTGGGAAAGCCACGTCATGCTTGAAATCAACGATCTGCACAGTTACTACGGTGACGCCCACATTTTGCGTGGCGTCAACATGAATGTGCCCAAAGGCAAGGTCGTGGCTTTGCTTGGACGAAATGGCATGGGCAAGACCACGCTGATTCGGTCGATCATGGGGTTGAACCCGCCCCGTATCAGCAAAGGCAGCGTCAAGTACAACGGCGATGAATTGGTCGGGCTCAGCCCGCACGTGATCGCGTCCAAGCGCATCGGATTTGTTCCTCAGGGGCGACGGATTTTCGCCTCACTGACCGTGATCGAACACCTGACGGTATTTGCTTCTAAAAATCAAAGCAGCAAATGGACCGTCAAAAGAATTTTTGAATTGTTTCCGCGCTTGCAAGAGCGAAAGAACAATCTGGGCGCTCAGCTGTCTGGGGGTGAGCGTCAAATGTTGGCGGTTGCCAGAGCATTGATGACGGATCCTGAAATGTTGTTGATGGATGAGCCCACCGAAGGACTGGCGCCCGTGATGGTTCAGCGCCTTGAAGAAATTGTGGCTGAATTGGGTAAAATCGGCCTGGGCATTTTGTTGGTTGAACAAAATCTCTACAGCGCACTTTCGGTGGCCCATGAGGTTTATTTGATGGAAACCGGTGAAATTGTTCACCATTGTCTGGCCGATGAGCTGATGAATGACCGCGACACCATGCAGCGGTTCTTGGGTGTTCGTTAACCCTCATCGTCCACGGTCATGACAGAACATCTCGCGAATCTGGGTGTATGCGAAGCGGCAACCGCTATTGCGCGAGGCGAGGTGAGCTCAGAGCAGCTGACCAGGATCGCTCTGGATCGCTTGGACCGATGGGGCCCCCAGCTCAATTGTGTGGCTTCCATTCAGGCGGAAGCGGCGTTGCAGGCTGCGCGCAATGCTGATGTGCAGCGCTCCAGAGGGGCCAAGCTGGGTGTTCTGCACGGCATACCGATGGCTCACAAGGAGTTGTTCTATCGCAGTGGGAGAAAAACCAGCGATGGATCCATCATCACCAAAGATTTCATCCCAAGCGTTACTGCAACATCCTTGACGCGTCTGGATGAAGCCGGAGCCATCGATCTGGGTCTCTTGCACATGGCTGAATTTGCCATGAGCCCTACAGGTTTTAATTTGCATTACGGACATGCGCGCAATCCCTGGAACACGGATTACTGCCCAGGCGGTTCTTCCAGTGGTTCAGGTGCTGCAGTGGCCGCCAGACTGACCTTCGCCTCTTTGGGGACCGACACGGGGGGGTCTATCCGACACCCCTCCGCCATGTGTGGCGTAACCGGTCTGAAGCCGACGTGGTCAAGGGTCAGTAGTTTTGGTGTGATGCCTTTGTCAAAGTCATTGGATTGTGTCGGACCCCTGGCCAGAAGCGCTCGCGATTGCGCCCGTTTATTGAAGGTCATTGCAGGATTTGATCCCTTGGATAGTTCCAGCAGCCAGCAAGCGGTTCCTGATTACGAAGCGATGTTGGGTGGGGATTTGCGGGGTATGAAAATAGCCGTGCCCGGTGGCTATTATCTGGAACATTTGAATGCTGGCGTCGCTGCTTGCATCGCTGAGGCTTGTCGGGTTTTTGAAGGCTTGGGCGCTGCCATCATCAAGACCGAGCCGCCCGATATGGCCGTCATCAACCGCATGATGTCGATTGTCCTGACGGTTGAGGCCGCTACGCTGCACAAAGACTGGATCCGGGAAAGACCCCATGATTACGCCGAGCAAGTCCTCGCGCGCTTCAAGCCCGGTTTTGATTTCACTGGCATTGATTATTACGAGGCCATCAGCGCAAGAAAAGAGCTGGCTCAAAAATGGGTGTCGATGTCCATGGCAGGTACCGACTGTGCGCTGCTGCCGACGATACCGGTCCAAACGCCCAGCATTTCAGAGACCACTGAGGGCGACTGGAGTGAAATCGCCAAGAAGATATCCATCATCACGCATTGCAATCGGGGTATCAATTATCTGGGGTTTCCTTCATTGAGCGTACCGGCTGGCTTTGTGAATGCTTTGCCGGTGGCTTTTCAATTGGTGGGGCGGGAATTTGACGAAGGCAAGCTGTTGAAGATGGCAGATGCATTTCAAACAGCAACATCGTGGCATCAAGAGAGGCCTCCACTGTGTGTGTGAGGACAAGATGCCTTTTTCTTTGTCTGCATTCTCACTTGTCAAGTAAATGACCGCCGTTGGAATGATCGGGTTGGGGGTCATGGGTCTGGCGATGGCCCAGAACCTGATGCGATCGGGCTTTGAGGTGCATGGTTACGACATTGATCCTTCACGGCGCAAACTGTTGAAAAAAACAAAAGCACGCGTGGGACGCTCTGTTGAAGCAGTGGCCGAAAAAACGGATGTTCTGATCACTTCCCTGCCGTCGACTCCAGCCCTGTTGGCAGTCAGCCATTCGCTGGCTGCTACGGCGCGCAAGGGCATGACCGTTGTGGAAACGAGCACATTGCCAATCAAAGACAAAATGGCTGCGCGGCGTATTCTGAGCCCAGCCCAAATCGTTTTGCTCGATTGTCCTTTGTCGGGTACCGGATCCCAGGCGCAGACCAAAGACCTGGTGGTGTTTGGAAGCGGTCAATTGGCTGCCTATAAAAAAGTCACGGACGTTCTTCTGGGGTTTTCAAGAAAGCAGTTTTATCTGGGTGCATTTGGCAACGGTATGAAGCTGAAGTTCATTGCCAATTATCTGGTGGCTATTCACAACGCCGCGACCGCAGAGGCATTGATACTGGCTGAAAAAACGGGTTTGAAGCTGGATCTTGTTTTGGAGGCCATAGGTGATAGCGCAGGGCAATCCCGAATGTGGCAAGTTCGGGGTCCCCGAATGGTGGCCTCGGATTATTCACCCATGATGTCCATGCATCTTTGGCAAAAAGACATGGGCATTATTTCCGAATTCGTGGCGGCTGCAGGCACGCCCTCGCCGGTGTTTGACCAAGCCCGCGCACTGTACGACCTGGCTTACAAAGCCGGCCATGGTGACAGCGACAGCTCGGTGATTCACTGGCTACTGAAATCGATGTCGGATGCGCCGGTTGATGTTAAGTTGGCCGTCTGAATTCATCGCAATGACCTCAGAACACTACCATTCAGTTCGGGGGCATACGATGGAGAAGCTGTGCATCTCAGAGAAATATTAGGTTTTAAATGTTGACAAAAATACACTTCAATGGCGAATGGAAAACCGTCGAATCGGATCCGCATTCAGCGCTTTTGTATGCGGTACGTAACCAGCTAGATTGCAAGGGGACGCGGTTTGGTTGCGGTAGCGGCCACTGCGGGGCTTGCACTGTATCACTGAACGGACAGGCGGTTCAGTCCTGTGACACACCGATCTGGTCTGTTGACAACCAGACGGTTGAGTATTTGATCGCCAGTAAAGTGGGTTCGGTTGTCTATCAGTCGTTCATCGATGTTCAGGCGGCGCAATGTGGTTACTGCATCAATGGCATTCTGGTGTCACTGATTTTGATGTTCCGTCAGACCATCAGCCCTGATAAAGACCAGATTCTGAGCGCACTGGATCGTCATTTGTGCCGCTGTGGAACCCATACGCGAATCCTCAAGGCGGTGGATCTTTCACGGCAAAGATTGGCCGTGTTAAAGCCTGACGAGCTGGTCGATGCTTGAGTGGGCGTCAGGGCGATGATCACACACACATTGGGGGCTTGAGATGACGCCGACCGCCATGCCGCAAGGCATTGTAAAAAATCCCCAACTCCATCAATGGTTGTCTTTTGACACAGTGCACACGATCACCTTGCATTCAGGCAAAGTTGAGTTGGGGCAGGGTGTCGAAATTGCGCTGCAACAAATCGCCTGTGATGCTTTGGGTGTCGATCCCGACCAGATCCAATTCGAAGGCGGCAACACACTGTTGGGGCCCGATGAAGGGCATACGGCGGGCAGTCAGACCATCGATCAGGGCGGCAGTTCAGTTCGTATGGCCTGTTTGTTCGCCCGTGAGATTTTCTTGCGTGAAGCCTCCATTGAGCTGGCTGTAGCAGCCGAGCACATTGAGCTGGCAAAAGGTATTTTTTCAAGTCCCCAGACGAAGCAGACCTGCAGTTATTGGTCGTTGTCGGATCGGGTTGACTTGGCGCAACCGATCCGCATGTCAACCTTAATCCCCCCCCCGCAGATGGGTTGGGCAAAGTATTCAGCGACCTGATTTCATTCACAAGTTGTCGCGGAGCGGGTTCATACACGACGTCACACTGCCCGGCATGCTCCACGCGAGGATGATTCGAGGTCAAACGGGTGAATCGACCATTGATTCGCTGGACGTGCAGTCCATTTCCGAGCTGCCTGGAGTCAGTCATGTTGTGCATTCCCGGGATTTTCTTGCGGTGGTGGGGCCCGATGAAGCAAGGTTGGTCAAGTCTTTGGAAAAAGCCCGTGGCTTGGTGCATTTTTCGCTAAAAAAACCCCTCCCCATGGCTTCGGGTACCGAAGAGCTCATGCTCGGCTTGGCCGGTGAATCGAACACGGTTTATGAGCACGGAGCTCGGAAAGAACCGCATCTATCGCACCAGGCGCGTTACTCAAGACCCTACATCGCCCATGCGTCGATTGGGCCGTCTTGCGCGTTGGCTCACTATGTTGATGGACGACTGAGCGTCTGGTCTCACACGCAAGGCGTTTTTCCGCTTCGTTCGGATCTGGCGAAGGCACTTCAACTGGAGCTGGATGCGGTTCAGGTGTTCCACATGCACGGTGCGGGTTGTTACGGCCACAATGGGGCGGATGATGTGACGTTTGATGCTGCTTTCATTTCATTGAAATTGGGTTTGCCGGTTCGCGTTCAATGGATGCGAGAGGATGAAATGACGGCATCACCACTGGGTGCCCCAGTCTGGTGGACATACAGGCCGGTGTTGATTCAACAGGACGGGTATCTCAGTGGAACCTGTCGGTCTGGAGCCATTCCCATCTGACCCGCCCAGGTGGCGCAATGGGTGTGAATTTGCTGGGGGCGTGGCAGATCGAGGGTGGACCAGAAAAGCCTGTCCCCACCGATCTTCCGTTGCCCGCTGGCGGCGGACATCGCAACGCCGTTGCGTTGTATGACTTTGCTCATCAGCAAATTGATTACTGTTTCATACCCGATGCGCCGTTGCGTACCTCGGCGCTGCGCAGTCTCGGGTCATTTGTCAATCTGTTTGCCATTGAGTCTTTTATGGATGAATTGGCTGAAAAGTTGGCGGTTGATCCGCTGGATTTCCGCTTGAAGCACATGAACGATCCGCGTGCAGTGGCTGTTCTGGAAAAGCTCGCCTCTGTCTCGGGTTGGCGCAATCAAGGTGAACCCGATGGTTTTCACGGCATGGGATTGGGATTTGGACGTTACAAAAACGTCGCTGGTTATTGTGTGGTCGCCGCCTTGATCCGGGCGGACGAAAAAGTGACGGTCGAAAAGGTCTGGGCGGTGGTCGATGTTGGTCTGGTTGTCAACCCGGATGGTTTGATCAATCAAATAGAGGGGGGCATCGTGCAGTCCCTGAGCTGGACACTGAAGGAGCAAGTGAACTGGGACCAGGACGGCATCACTTCACGCACGTGGGCAGATTATCCGATCATCCCATTCAGCGAAATACCTGAAATTGAGGTCCATGTGATCGACCGTCAAGACTGCCCAAGCCTGGGAAGTGGTGAAGTGGCAGCCGGCCCTGTACCCGCTGCTGTTGCAAACGCCCTTTACAGGGCCATTGGCATTCGAGCCCGGCATTTGCCCTTGACCATTGAGCGGGTGACACAGTTGATATTGGAGTCCGAATAGATGGACGTCCCTATCCGTTGTATCCGGCTTTGTTACCTTTGCTTGAACACGCTTTATTCAAGCAATCTCTGTTTGCCTTGAAACTCTTCAAGATCAAGAGTTGAGCAGTTGAACACACAACAAATTTTGGTATCGGAGAGACCGTGACCGATGTAAAAAAGTGGAACGCTTTTGTTCCTGGCGAAAAGTTTCTGATGGAAGGTCAAGCCAACGGCCCGTTGAGTGGCTTGACCATGACGGTCAAAGATCTGTTCGACGTTGCGGGGCATCCAACCGGCGCTGGCAATTCGGACTGGCTGTTGTCACACGGGGTTCACCATGCCGCTGGCGGTGATCGAAGGCAAAGCCTTGGGTTTGTCGTTGCTGGGGAGTCGTCACAGTGACCGCCAGCTGTTGGCTGTGGCCCACAGCATGCGCGGCTTAATGACCTGACTGGGCAGCCCATCTTTGCGGGTTGTGGCCGTGTCAGGCTGTCAGAAGGTTGGGGGCGTGCTGACCCACAACACGCGAGCGGTAACTATTCCTGGATTTCTGTAGCTGTGCGGCTCTTCTGACCGGTAGACAAAAGAGTCCCCAGCATAGAGTAGGTACTGGACGCCGCTCACGGTCAGTTCGAGCGTGCCGCTCAGCACATATCCGACCTCTTCACCCTCGTGGGTCAAGATGCCGTCACTGCCGCCACCGGGCTCGAGGATGTGCAGGTTGCCCTCCAGCAAATGCCCCAAATTGGGCGGCACCAGGCGCTCCAGGCGGGATCCATTGGCGTCGATGCGGAAGGTAGAACGGTCATTGGCGCGCGTCACAACGCCGTGGTCTGCATGCGATTCACTGAACAACGCCGTGATGGTGATGTCCAGACTGTGTGCAATGCGGTGCAGCAAAGTCAGCGACAGTTGGGCTTTGCCGTTTTCAACTTTGGATAGCATGCTTTCAGAGCAGAGGGCTCGGTCTGCCAAATCTTTCAGCGTCAAGCCCTTGATGTGTCGAAGGTTGCGAATGCGTCGGCCAATGTCCGCTCCGAAAAGGGGCTGTTCACCCACTGCTGCCATTTTTTCAGCCGTTGCTGGGGAATCTGGTTGAACGGGTTGAGACATCTCTGCTGCACCGATTTCGGGGGTAACCAACGGGCGCTTGTTCGCGCTTTTTTTGATTGGCGCGGCGACCTTTTGATTCAAGGGTGTGCCATGCGAAAGGTGGCTTGATTTGGAAGCGGTTGGCATAAGTGAACTGAGCGCTTTGATGGACAGCCCCCCATGAGTCAGTGTGTCGGAATTGTTTTGTAATGGGACTGTCTAGTTTAGTGTAAGCGACCGGCCAAGTCATCTTGAGTTGGGATTCATTGACAACTAGTGTAGTGTTGTGCGTTTTGCGGCGTGGTTCAAAAAGCGCCGCTTTTAGGTAACACTGACAATGTGACTTTTGAACGCTTTGCCCATGGCTAAATCGATGGCCACACGAAAAGTGTTACCCAGTTTTGAACCACGCAATGAATACGGTCTTGACAAGCTACTAAATTAATAGCAAATCAAAGTTAAGCCTTCAAAAACTCGGCCTTGCCGCCCAGCCAGCGCTCAATGTGCCGCTGCGCCAGCGCCGCATGGCCGTCGAGCATTTGCGGTGCGCGCGCGCGCGCCCAGGTCAGCCAGTCGGCATCTAGCGCCAGATCAGCAAATCGCAGCAAGGGCGCACCCGACTGGCGCGCGCCCAAAAACTCGCCGGGACCGCGAATCTCCAGATCGCGCCGGGCAATCTCAAAGCCATCATTGGTCTCGACCATCGCCTTGAGCCGGGCGCGCGCCATCTCACCCAAACGCGGCGCATCGCCGGTTGAATACAGCAGCACGCAGGCCGAAGCTGCCGCGCCGCGCCCGACCCGGCCACGCAGCTGATGCAACTGGCTCAGGCCAAAACGCTCGGCGTGTTCCACCACCATCAGTGATGCGTTGGGTACATCCACACCGACCTCGATCACCGTGGTGCTGACCAGCACACCCATCACGCCGTCAGTGAACAAACCCATCACGGCTTTTTTCTCGGCCAGGGGCATACGCGAATGCAGCAGCCCGACCAGCACGCCGGGCAGCGCCGCGCTGAGTGCCTCGTGCGTTTGCGTGGCGTTGACGAGGTCGATGGATTCACTCTCTTCAATCAGCGGGCAGACCCAGTAGACCTGGCGGCCGTCAGCCACCTGGCTGCGGATGCGCTCGACCACATCACCGCGCCGCGCGTCATTGACAACCTTGGTGACGATGGGCGTGCGGCCGGGCGGCAGCTCGTCGATCGTTGAAACATCAAGGTCGGCGTAGTAGCTCATGGCCAGCGTGCGGGGGATGGGTGTGGCGGTCATCATCAGCAGGTGCGGCTCCTGCTTCAAACCTCCCTCCCCCGAGTGGGGGAGGGTCGGGGAGGGGGCGGGCTCATGACTCGCCAATGGCGCAACGCTGGCTTTGCTCCGCAAAGCCAGCCTTTGCGCCACGCCGAAGCGGTGCTGCTCGTCAATGATGGCGAGGGCCAGATTTTTAAACTGCACCTTGTCCTGAATCACGGCGTGTGTGCCCACCACCAACAATGCCTCGCCACTGGCAATCATGGCGAGGGCTTCGCGCCGCTCTTTGGCTTTTTGGCTGCCGGTCAGCCAGGCAGTTTTAATACCCAGCGGTTCCAGCCAGGTGATGAGTTTGCGAAAGTGCTGCTCGGCCAAAATCTCTGTCGGCGCCATCAGCGCACACTGCCAGCCCGCGTCCATGCACCTGCTGGCTGCCAGCGCAGCAACAACTGTTTTGCCAGAGCCCACATCGCCCTGCAGCAGGCGGTGCATGGGAATGTTTTTTTGCAGGTCGGCATCAATCTCTAGGCCTACGCGCTGCTGCGCATCCGTCAATCTAAACGGCAGGCGTTCAAGCAACTGCTCATGCAGCGTGCATTGCGGGCCGGGCATGGCCTGTGGACTAAGAGGCGGTGCGCGCATCGCCGCGCGTACGCGCCGCGCCTGCAACTGCGACAGTTGCTGCGCCAGCAACTCCTCGGCTTTCAGGCGCTGCCAGGCCGGGTGACTGTGGTCTTCTAAAGTAGCTAGCGATACATCAGGCGTGGGATTGTGCAAAAACTGCAAGGCATCACGCAAGGGCAAAAGATGCGTCAGCAATTGCGGCAGATTGCGATTTAAAAACGGCGCTGGAATGGTCTCACTTAAATCAGCCCGCGCAACGCCACCAAGCACGGCCTTGCGTAAATAAGCCTGCGGCAAACCGGCCACGGTTGAATACACCGGTGTCAGCGCACCCGGCAGCGCGCCACCGGCCAGTTTGAAGCTGGGGTGAATCATTTCACGGCTGATGAAACCACCGCGCAGCTCGCCGCGCACCCGCACCCGCGCGCCCACTACAAGCGTTTTTTGATGTGAGGGATAAAAGTTAATGAAACGCAGCACACAGGTATCGCTGCCGTCATCCAGCGTCACCCGCAACTGGCGGCGCGGCCTGAACGTGATCTCGCTGTGCGTCACCTGCCCTTCAATCTGCACCATCTCGCCGTCGCGCGCGTCCTTGAGCATGACGATGCGGGTTTCGTCCTCATAACGCAGCGGCAGATGCAGGGCCAGGTCGATGTCTCGGTCGAGCCCGAGCTTGTGCAGGGCTTTTGGGGGGCCGCTTAGGGGCTTGGCGGGCGATGGGGGAGGCGGGGTTGGCATGGGGTGCGGGAGCGCATCACTGAACCAACGTCATCGAACAATTTTTGACGGCGCCACGATCAAACGACATGGTTCGCGAACACCCGGCGGCGGCGGCTGATCGTTCAATCAAACAGTCAGCAAAATCGGCTGCACTGGCTCGATACAGACGCACAGCCCGCCACACCACCTCCGCATTTTCCACTTGAATCTCTTTGGTCTGCAGTAGCGTCTCCAAGGCCTGCACAACCTGGCTGCGAGCCAGATCAAAGGAGGAAGACAGCACCCAAACCAACTCAATCAACGCCACCAGCGGTACAAACCCAAGCTTATCAACGGTCAAGGACTCCATCAGCTCAGTGGCGAGTTCTGCCTGCCTGGCATCGTCTTGCATGATGTAGCGCACCAGCACATTGGTATCGAGGCCGATCATCGCGCAGAAGCCCCACGGGCAGCAATCGCTGCATTCATGTCATCAATTGACACCCTCTTTTCGGATTTGCCAAACATGCCTTTGAGATCAGTCACTGAACGCGTTGCGGCGATAAATTCGTAACGGCCATCTTCAACTTGTACGAACTCAATACGATCGCCTGCGCTCACCTTCATGGCCTCCCGAATGCGGGCCGGAATGGTGATTTGCCCTTTGCTTGTCACTGTTGCACTTGTCATTGATTGGACTCCTTGAGTGCCTTACTATAAAGTAAGGACGGACGAAATGCAACTGCATGAACCTCTTATGGCGGGGTCTTGCAATTGCGGTCGCCATTGGTAGGAGGGTAATGAAGGTCAGATTCCAATTAATCGGCGTCTGACCAACCAACTCAAACCAGCCGCCACAGGCAGCGCCAGCATCACTCCCGATTAGTTTAGGAAAAACAAGGCTGTAGCCCCCGTTTCATATGCGCAAGCAGCTATTTAAATAATAGCAATTCAACGCTGTAGCGGCGATACCGTCGGCCCCAACCCCAACGGCACCCAAAAGCGCTGCGCCAAAAAAGAGGTAAAAAATGACCAGGCTCGGATATGAATCAGGCCCAACGGTCGTTGACTAAATTAAAGTTGCAACTAAAATCAGTTGCAAGTCACCTATGACCAAGCACGATAAATTGATCGAAAAAATCCGCAGACCAACCAGCAAATGGGTTTGGAGTGAGCTGTGCGCGTTGCTGATGGGGCTGGGTTATCGGCAGCTTGAAGGTTCGGGTTCGCGGGTCAAGTTTGACAATGGTGATGCGCTTGATTTGATCAATTTGCATCGCCCCCACCCGGGCAATGGGGTTAAAAACTATGTCATGGCCCAAGTGCGTGAGAAGCTCCAGACAGGAGGTCTGATATGAAACTGATGCAATACAAAGGCTATATAGGCAACATTGAGGCCAACGTGGAAGACGGCGTTTTGCACGGCAAGCTGGAGTTCATCAATGCTCTGGTTACTTTTGAAGGGGAAACCGTGGCGCTGGTCAAGCAGGCTTTTGAACAAGCGGTTGACGACTATTTGGCCGACTGCGGCCAGCTGGGCTATACCCCTGAAGTTCCTTGCAAAGGTGTTTTCAATGTGCGAGTCGGGCATGAGCTTCACCTCAAAGCGGCCGTTACCGCTCGCGAGATGGGTGTCAGCCTGAATGATCTGGTTCGACGCAGTATTGAACAGATCACGGGTCCGCAGACGACCGCTTGAACCCTGAGGGTCAGTCAGATTCCAATTAATCGGTATCTGACCCGCCAACTCAAATCAAAGCAGACGCCACGGGAGTAAATGGCTGCGACAATCCTGAGCTTTACTCAACTTGGTACGGGGCAGTCCGCCCCTCAAGCACTATGCCCACGTCTGTACCTGGCGCCACGCGCGCATTCACCCTGAGCGACTTCGACTTTGCGCTTCCCCCCGAACTCATCGCCCAGCACCCGACTGCAGAGCGCAGTGCATCGCGCCTGCTCGATGGCCGGGGCGCGCTAGCCGCAGACCGCCGCTTTACCGACCTGCCCAGCCTCTTGTTGCCCGGCGATCTGCTGGTCTTCAACGACACCAAGGTCGTCAAGGCGCGGCTGTTTGGCCAGAAGGCCAGTGGCGGTAAGTTGGAGCTTTTGATTGAGCGCGTGCTGTCGCCCGATGCCGCATCCGGCCATGAAGTCGCTGCGCACCTGCGGGTCAGCAAAAAACTATTGCCGGGCGCTGTGCTTGAAATGGACGGCGGCTTTAGTGCAACCTTGCTAGGTCGCTGGCCAAATGTTGACGGGCCTTTGTACCGCTTCAAACTCAGCAGCGACCCGTATGCGCTGATGGCGCAGCACGGCCATGTGCCGCTGCCGCCGTACATAACGCATACCGATTCGCAAGACGACGAGCAGCGCTACCAAACCGTGTTTGCCAAACACCCCGGCGCAGTGGCTGCACCTACTGCAGCGCTGCATTTTGACGAGGCCGTGCTGGCGCAGCTTGAAGAGAGCGGCGTGCAGCGCGCCAGCATCACGCTGCATGTGGGGGCAGGTACCTTCCAGAGCGTCAAGGCAGAAAATATTCTTGCGCATGTCATGCATTTCGAGCGCTTTGAAGTGCCTGATGCAACAAGTCAAGCGATTGCCGACTGCAAGGCTAGAGGCGGGCGCGTGGTGGCAGTGGGCACCACGACGGTCAGGGCGCTGGAGTCACGCGCCAAATTTGGCGACACCTGCAATGACACCAACATCTTCATCACGCCAGGGTTTGACTTCAAGGTGGTGGACCTACTGCTGACCAATTTCCACCTGCCCAAAAGCACGCTGATGATGCTGGTCAGCGCGTTCTCTGGCTACCAGCACATCATGGCGCTGTACAGCCAAGCGATAGCGCAGCGGTATCGGTTTTTTAGCTATGGCGATGCGATGCTGCTGCAACGCGCCGCACCGGCGGGCCGCCCCTGAGACAATCGCTGCATGCTCAATTTCGAAGTCCTGAAAACCGACGTGGCCGCCGGTGCCTACCCCGGCTCCTTGGCCCGGCGCGGCACCCTCACCCTGAACCACGGCGTGGTGCAAACGCCCATCTTCATGCCGGTGGGTACCTATGGCACCGTCAAGGGCGTGATGCCGCAGTCGCTGATTGAGATGGGCGCACAAATCATCCTTGGCAATACCTTTCATTTGTGGATGCGTCCGGGGCTGGACGTGCTGCAGCAGTTTGGCGGGCTGCACAAGTTTGAAAGCTGGCACAAGCCGATATTGACCGACAGCGGCGGCTTTCAAGTGTGGTCGCTAGGCGAGATGCGCAAGATCAGCGAAGAGGGCGTGAAGTTTGCGTCACCCGTCAACGGCGACAAGCTGTTTTTAACGCCTGAAATCTCGATGCAGATTCAAACCATTCTGAACAGCGACATCGTGATGCAGTTTGACGAGTGCACGCCTTACGACACCAAGGGCCACATCACGACCGAGGCGGAGGCACGCACGTCGATGGAACTCAGCTTGCGCTGGGCCGGGCGTTGCGCAGTCGAATTTGAAAAACTCGAAAATCCAAATGCACTGTTCGGCATTGTGCAGGGCGGCATGTTTGAAAACCTGCGCCAGGAATCGCTAGCCGCGCTGGTCGAGATGGACTTGCCCGGCTATGCGGTTGGCGGTGTCAGCGTCGGCGAGCCTAAAGAAGAAATGCAGCGCATCATGGCGCACACGCTGCACCGCCTGCCCGCCAGCAAGCCGCGCTACCTGATGGGCGTGGGCACGCCTGAAGACCTGGTCGAAGGCGTGGCGGTGGGCGTGGACATGTTTGACTGCGTGATGCCGACCCGCAACGCACGCAACGGCCACATGTTCACGCGCTTTGGTGATTTGAAAATCCGCAACGCACGCTACAAAACAGAAGATGCGCCAGTCGATATGACCTGCACCTGCTATACCTGCAAGGGACGTGTGATGCCCGACGGCACTACGTCGGGGGGGTTTTCCCGCGCCTACATGCACCACTTGGACCGCTGCGGTGAAATGCTGGGCCCCATGCTGGCCAGCATCCACAACCTGCACTACTACCTGAACCTGATGCAGGAAGTGCGTGATGCGCTGGATGCGGGCACGTTTGCTGCATTCGTGTCGCAGTTTCATGCCGACCGGGCGAGAGGCGTTTAGACCATGAACATCAATGTCCAACGCTGGATTGACCGCTGGGTTGGCATACCGCTGTGTGCAGCGGTGTCCTACAACCCTTACCACCACATTAGCGGGCGTGGTTCAAAAAGTAACGTTTTTGGGGAACACGGACAATGTGAATTTTGGGGTACTTCTAGAAATTCAGATTTTCGGGATGAAGTGCAAGGCGCGTGTCGCATCGCCCTTTGGGCTCATGCGAGGGTCGCGCAGGAACCGGAATGGGGTTATTGGGGTCAGACGCCAATTTCATTGCGATGCAGAGCATCGCACCCGGCGGGCGTGCCAAAGGCACGATGAATTTGGACTCTGACCCCAAAAACCCCACGAGCACCGCGCAACGCAGCAATTTGCCTGAAAAATGAATTTATAGAGGTGCCCATTAGTTGGCCACCACAAACACCGTCAATACCCCGGTGTAGCCATACAAGTTGTGGCCGGCTATCTCGCCACCGGCAAAAAACCCCACCAGCGGCACATCGCCCAAAGCGCGCCGCACAATTTGCAGCTCGGCACTGGGCGCGCCAAAGTGTGGCCCGCCACGGCCGGAGCAACTGACATAAATCGCACCAGCGATGCGCCGTGCGGGGTGCGGTGCAGACTCGGCCGCAGATGCGCTCAGGGCGCTGGCGACTTCCAGCGTCAGTTCTTCAGGCTCCAGCTCTTCGCGAATTTCTGCGCAGACGCGAATCAGGTCAGAACGCGCCGCCTCGCGGTTGCGTTCGCAAAAAGCCAGCGTCATGCCGACGGTTGGTGTGTCGGCAATCGCAATCCCTTTGCGCGAGGGGTCAAGGCCAATGATGTGGCGCACCAATACCTCGGCGCCAAACTGGCCCCGGCCTCTGGGCATGGCATCGTTCAAAGCATCTGCGGGGTGACTCAGGCCAACCAGCGTGGTGCGTACTTTGGCCAGTGCCTGCTTGGGTTGATCGAGTGATATGTTCAGGTCGGCCAGCATCAAATCGAGCGCCGGCATGCCGTCAAGCCCGGTGACCAGATTGCCCTGAACGGCGGTGATTTGATGATTGCCGGATGTCGGCTGGCAGCCTTGTGTGACGCGCGATATCAGCGTCATGCCGCCTGCAGCGCCGCCGGACGAGTCGCTTGCAAATCTGGAAAAGGCCACACCACTTAGCCCACCGCTGAACACGCCCCTTGCCGCGCCTTGGCCCTTGACATTGCCATGGCTACTTAACGCAAACTGCAGCGCCTGAGAGCGGCTTGATGCCAGGCCACCAAACACATAGCCGCTCTCGCAGCGCTGGGCCATCTCGCTGATGAGCTCGGCCACATCGGGCGTGCTGGCATCGGCATGAACCAGCGCTGTGTGCGCCGTGAAGCGGCCACTGGCGGCAGACGGCAACGGCGACACGCCTGAAAACACGCGGTACTGGTCGTGCGGCAATTCGCACAGCATGACGGCGAGGGCCGGCTCATCAAAGTACTCGACGTTGTTCGATGCGATGCCCACGCCCACGGTACCGCTCCAGTCGGTGACTTCGGGCAACTCGGCGCTCATGTAGTCGAGGATGTCCTGCGCATGTGCGGCGTAGTAGTCGGTGATGTAGAGCAGCGCCAGCGTCGGTGAAGACGCATAAGCGGGCAGGGCCATGTAGGCACGCAGTTGCGCGAGAACCAGGCCTGCTGCCATCTGCCATTGCGGATGGGTGGCGTAGCCGTAGGGGAAAAGCTTCATGACGTAGGGTGGCCGTTGACAGTTGCGGTAGTGGTTAGCGTAAGGTGTTGATGGCGGCTTTTTTGGCGGCATCTTTCACCGCCTCGGTCGCGATGTTTTGAAACTGCTGGGTCAGCGCACCCCACCACTGCATCGGGTCAACCACGCCCGCCGCAGCGGGCTCTGCAGCCTTTGCGGGTTTGGCTTTGATGGCGGGCTTAGTGGGAGGACTTTCGGCCACCTTGAGCTGGAAGGCGTTGGCAACGTCGCCCATGTTGAAGTTCATGCCCTTGAGTGTGGCCAGTGTCATTTTCTGCACCTCAAGCGCCTGGATAGTAGCCTTGAGCGCGGTGGCGTTCTGGTCCAGCCAGAACTGCACCGCCTTGAGCTCCTGGATGCGTTTGTCCAGCTCTTCAACATTGAGCGTCGGGGCCACCCAGCTGCCGAGGTTGGGTATCTGCGGAATTTTTTGCGCCGCACTGTCTGCGGCTTGCGTGGCCAGGTTTTGCAAAAAATCAAAACCGGGCACGAACTTGCCGAAGTTTGCGAGGGGGGAGTTGCCTGCGTCGCTCATGGGAGTCTCCTGCGTGTGGTGGTGCCTGGGTTATTGGGGTCAGACGCCAATTTCATTGCGATGCAGAGCATCGCACCCGGAGGGCGTGCCAAAGGCACGATGAATTTGGACTCTGACCCCAATAACCCACCTTCATTGTGCAACGTGGCAGATGCAGGTCAATGCCTTATTGATGTTTTGTTTCAAAGCGGGTAACATTTTTTCGGGTGACCATCGGTTGAGTCAGGAGTTATTGGGGTCAGACACCAATTTCGCTGCGGTGCATCGCACCGCGCCCTCCGGGCGAGCCGTAGGCTAGTCGCATTTGGGCTCTGACCCCAAAAACTCCGTGTTACCCCAAAGTTGCACTTTTTGAACCACGCCCCTTTGGCTAACCTTCGGCTCTGCGAATACCTGGTGTCAGGACTTTCACCCGACTGGATTCGTGCCATGCACGGCACACACGTAAAGGTAAGGGGTGCGCCGCTTTTGGCGCGTCCCGCTTGAGCGTTAGATTCCCAGTAGTGGACGGAAATCTGTGCTCCGAACAATCTTTGCAATTAGATTCTGGACAGCGGGTAGGAACGCTTCTGCAGTTCTTCTGCACGCGGTAAAACCTTCAAAGGCACTTTCAAATTGGTAGCTCTCTGATGCATACATGCTCTTTCCGTTGGAAGAGGTGATCGTTAAACCAATATTCCATTCGCCATTGGTTAGGCCTTTACTCGAAGAGAAGTTAAGGCGGTCTATGTTTCCAGATAGCACGAACTTAGGATTTTTCTCGTCGTAAAGTCCGGCAACCTTCAATTCGTCAGCAAGTGCTGTCTGGAGATAACTTTGAATAGTCATATTGACTGGTGGTGTAATGTCGCCAACACCTCTACACATAGCATCAAACGTTATCGATAAAACGAAGGGATTAACTTTTATAGAGCCTACTGATAAGGCCTTTAATATAGGTGTGTTATCGGGCATTGCGGTATAGCGCTGCGGTGCGTAGCTTGAGCATCCCGATAAACCGAGTGCAATCAACGCGAGTGTGAAGTTTAATGCTTTCATATAAATCTCCTGTGAGAGTAAGAATCTAATCGGGATAGGAAGAAGCCTCGCGGCCCCTCCCTCCCACACCACCGAACATACGGGTCACGTATTCGGCGGTTCCTTGAAACTTTGCTTCTCTCATGCTGCCCTCCTTGGCATCGGTGTCAGTTCGGGCAGCCCCATTGTTTCTATGCGTAGCATCGTAACCGCCGTCGCACCCATTTGTCGATTTCGCGCAGAGGACCCTGTAGCCCACGCAGTCCCCGACTTGGCCCGATTCATGAAGCCAGCGTGGGCAGTGCCGACCCTACGAATCAGCAAGACCTGAGTAGTTACCTCGTCGTTGAAGAGATTCGCGATGCAGGTCAGTACATCGGGGTTACGGCCGCGCAGAGTGAAGGAAACTTGCTCGTTCATGATGTCCTGGGAAGTGCTTTGTGGCGTGAGCGGGTGCGGGTTAAAGAAAACCGATGGGCGCTTTGGTTTTTCGCGTCTTGTCTTCAGTGATGAGTTGCTTGATGGCATCGAACACCTGGGAAAACTGCTCGTCGTAACGGGTTTCCATGGCTTCAATGCGCCGTGCCAAATCGCGGTTGGAGTCCATCAGGCGGCGCAACTGCACAAACGTGCGCATGATGGCGATGTTGACGCCAACGGCACGTTGGGAGCGCAACACGCTGGAGAGCATGGCGACACCTTGCTCGGTGAAGGCGTAGGGTATGGCGCGGCGGCCACCGTGGACGCTTGCGGTCACAACTTGCGGCGGGACAGCGCCAAGCTTGCGCGCCTTGGCTGAGGCGACAGGCGAACTTGAGATGCCAATTTGGCATCTCAAGTTTTCCCATTCTTCTGGGGTCAGTTGCAGCATGAAGTCGGCGGGAAACCGCTCGATATTGCGTTTGACAGCCCGATTCAACGCGCCAGTTTCAACGCCGTAGAGCATGGCCAGATCGGCATCGAGCAGTACTTTTTCGCCACGGACAAAAAAGACAAGCTTGGCAAGATTTTCTGGTTTGGGGACGATTTGAGTCATGGGCTCGCTTTTTTTCGTTTATGACACCGGCGGCGCGGCCACATGAAAAGGGATGGTTTGTGTGCTGGCCTGTGCCTGCTCTGCTTCTTTTCGCCGCAAATACTCGGCGCGAATGTCTTTTTTAACCAGCTTGCCATAGGCGCTGGTAGGCAGTGCCGACCAGAACTCGATGTGGCGCGGCCATTTGTATTTGGCAAGCTGCGGCTGCAGGTGCGCCAGCACGCTGTCAGTAGTCGGCGGCGTGGCGCTGTCACGCGCCACCAGCAGCGCCACCCCGACCTCGCCCCACTGTGCATCAGCAATGCCAAACACCACCGCATCGAGCAGGCTGGGCATGCTGCGCAGGGCTTCTTCAATCTCGCGCGGGTAAACGTTGGAGCCGCCCGAGATATACATGTCCGATGAGCGGCCCGTGATGGTGATAAAACCGCGCTCGTCCATCACGCCAAGATCACCGGTGTGAAACCAGCCACCGGCAAACGCTTTCGCGTTGGCCTCGGGGTTGTTCCAGTAACCGGCAAATACCGCTGGGCCGCGCGTACACAGCTCGCCCTGCTGCCCGGCTGGTAGCGGTTGGCATTGCGCATCTAACACCGCGACTTCCATCCCACTGCGTGCCGTGCCGCAGCTACCCAGCAACGCGCCGCCGTTCTCTACATGTTCATCAGGCCGCAGCACCGTGATGCTGCCGGTGACTTCGCCCATGCCAAAGTACTGCACGATCACCGCGCCCAGCACGTCAAGGGCTTTGCGCTGGTCGGTGCGGCTGATCGGTGCGCCAGCATAAATCACCTGCTTGAGGCTGCTGTGGTCAAAGCGCGCAGCGGCAGGGTCTTCGGCCAGTCGCTTCAAAATGGTTGGCACGGTGAAGATATTGGTGACGCGGTGCTTTTCAATCGCCTCAAAAGCAGCCGTACAGTCCAGGCTTTCGCCCTTTAACAAAACACTCGCTGCGCCGCGCGCCGTGTTGACCAGCGCATGAACGCCCGCGCCATGCGACAACGGGGCCAGCACCAGTGAGGCATCACGCTCACACAGCCCTGGCAGCAAATCGGCCAAATGGTTATTCACGACAAACGCCATCTGCCCGTGCGTCAGCACGGCGGCCTTGGGCCGCCCCGTGGTGCCAGAGGTAAAGAAGAACCAGAGCGGATGCTGGGCAGTGACTTCAGCCGCCAGAAACGGCGACGGCAGCGCAGCAGACAGCAACGCTTCATAGGCGGCATCATCAGAGCGAATGACGCGGCGCAGCGCTGGCGACGCAGCCTGCGCGGCTAGCGTATGCGCCTCAAAGGCCTGCTGCGTCAGCAGCAACACCGCGCCACTCGATCTGGCGATGTAGGCTACTTCAATCGGTGTCAGCCGGTAGTTCACAGGCACCCAGACAGCACCCAGTTTGAAGCAGGCCCAGCTAGACTCAAACAGCGGCAGGCCGTTGGTCATCTGCACCAGTACGCGGTCACCGGGCTTGATGCCTTGGTTTTTTAAATGCTGCGCCAGCGCATCGACACGGGCATTGATCTGCTGCCAGGTGTGGCTTTTGTCACCCTGAATCAGACCCGGGCGCGCCGGGTATTTGCGGGCAGTTTGCGTCAGCAGATGGCCCAGGTTCATCACCTGCGCCAAACCTTGCGGCATACCAGCCATGCTTTGCATGGCCGTCTCATCACTCATCATGCAGAGCGCTCAAGAATGCTGGCGTAGTTGGCTACGGCCACGCCGCCCATGTTGAACACGCCGGCCAGTTGCGCACCGGGCAACTGCATGTCGCCGGCTTCGCCAACCACCTGCATCGCCGCCAATACATGTAGCGACACACCGGTTGCGCCAATCGGGTGGCCCTTGGCTTTGAGTCCGCCTGAAAGATTGATCGGCAAGCGCCCGCCGCGCTGCGTCTGGCCCTCGCGCACCACGGCTGGCCCCTGGCCCGGTTTAGCCAGGCCCATGGCTTCAACTTCAAGCAGCTCGGCAATCGTGAAGCAGTCGTGGGTTTCAACCAGGCTCAGGTCATCAAGCGTGCAGCCGGCTTCTGCAAACGCCTTTTGCCAAGCGTGTTGCGCGCCTTCGAACTTCAAAATGTCGCGACGCGATACCGGCAGGTAGTCGCTGACGGCCTGCGCAGCGCGAAACTTCACCGCGCGCTTGAAGTTGCCGCGTGCCAATGCGCGGTCACTGCACAAAACCAGTGCTGCTGCGCCGTCAGAAATCAAGGAGCAATCGGTGCGCCGCAAGGGGCCTGCGACGATCGGGTTTTTGTCGCTCACGGTATTGCAAAACTCAAAGCCCAAGTCGCGCCGCACATGGGCGTAGGGGTTGGCCATGGCGTTGTGGTGGTTTTTGGCCGATATATGCGCCAGCGCATCGCTGGCGTCGCCATAGGTGTCAAAGTACTTTTGCGCAATGCCTGCAAAGACACCCGCAAAGCCGGTGCTCGAGGTTTCTTCTTTCAGGTAAGCGGCTTGCATCAGCACGGGGCCTACTTCGGCTGTCGGCAAGCCGTTCATGCGCTCATAGCCCACCACCAGCACCACGTCAGCCGCACCAGAGCGGATGGCTTGCATCCCGGTGTAGATGGCTGCCGAGCCGGTGGCGCAGGCGTTTTCAACCCGCAGCGCGGGCTTGAAACGCAGGCCGGGCTGCGCGTTAATGGCCAGCGACGACGGAAAGTCCTGGCCGACAAAACCGCCATTGAAAGTGCCAACCACAACCGAGTCAACGTCAGCAGCGGTTAGCCCGGCATCGAGCAGCGCGCCTGCCACAGCATCGGCAATCAGTGTTTCCGGCTCCAGCAGGTCGTACTTGCCAAACTTGGAATGTGACCAGCCCACGATGTGGACGGCGGCGGGCGTGTTTTTGGTGGTCAAAAGAATGTCTCCTGAAAGGGGCTTGTAAGTGGTTTAAAAGGGGTTTGACAGTTTACGATGTTGGACTTTTAATCCATTTTACGCAAGCGGCTCGCCATGACTCTCCAACCTGCGCTAAACACCAGCCCGCACACGCTGCAGCACCCTGGGCCTGTCAGCAGCTTGCGCATCAACAGCCGCTCTGGCGCTGGCAGTCGCCATTTTCGCCTTCAACTAGAGCCGGGCCTAAGCCTGTTTGATGCGCTGGTCGAGCCGCTTGCAAAAGTCGGCGTGCACAGCGCTGGCATGGTTATTTTTGGCGGCTACTTTGAGCGACTGGACTATTGCGTAGGGCAAGTTGATCCGACCCAAAACGCCTTGTTCAATTACGCCGCACCCCGCCAGGCGGGCGCTGCGTACATGATGGCTGGCAACGCAACGCTGGGTAAAACACATGACGGCTTGCCCGCCGTGCATTGCCATGCCGCGCTGCGCACGCAGGCCGGTGAGGTTAAAGGCGGCCATATCGTGACTGAGGCCAGCATCATTGGCGCGCAGCCCTTGGTGGTGCTGGTCACGGCGTTTGACGACTTTGAGCTGCGCGTGACGTTTGATGCAGAAACCAATATTTCGCTGTTCCAGCCGCACCATGTGAGAGCCTATGCCTGAACATCATCCACCATCCGCTGTACTGGTTGAAAGCGGCGTCATGGGCCGCATCGCCTTCGCACGTATAGCCCCCAACGAAGACCTGGTGCAGAGCGTTGAAAAGTTCTGCCTGGCAGAGGGCTTTAAAAACGCTTTTGTGCGCGGCGCGTTAGGCAGCCTGATCGACGCCTGCATAGGCACCGCCAATGGCCAGAGCCGCCACATCACCGGGCCAGCGCTGGAGGTCGTCAGTCTGGGCGGTGAAGTACGCACCGGGCCTGATGGCGCGCTACGTGCAACGCTCTCTGGCGTGGTGGCCGACATGCAGGGCAATCTGGTGGGCGGCCCTTTTGTGAGCGGTGGCAACCTGGTCTGCATGACCTTTGAAGTCACGCTTGAAGAATGGCTGCCAGAACGGGTCGTCGTATAAATTTTTCATCTTTAATTTTTAAGAAACTGAGAGCACACACAGCATGACCACAGCTACAGCACCTGCCCGCGTAGCCGTCGTCACCGGCGGGGCTAGAGGCATAGGCTTGGCGATTGGTCAATGGTTTTTAGCGCACGGCTACCGCGTGGCCTTGCTCGATGTTGACATCGCCACGCTCACCCTAGCGGTTGAAAAATTACAAGCCTCGTATCGCGAAGGTGCAGTGTTGGCCGTGCATTGCGATGTGTCTAACCCGGCACAGGTACAAAGCGCCATCGCTAAAGTCGATGCGGCGTTTGGCCGTATTGATGCACTGGTCAACAACGCCGGTATCGCAGTCTTCAAGCCGATTGGCGAGACGAGTTTTGAAGAGTGGCGTAGCGTGCTCAGCGTGAACCTCGACGGCGCGTTTTTATGCAGCCAGGCCTGCGTGCCCATCATGCGACGCACCAGCGCGCAAGACGGCGGCGCGATTGTGAACATCGCATCCATCTCCGGCCTGCGTGCCAGCACGCTGCGCGTGGCCTACGGCACCAGCAAAGCCGCCATCATCCAGCTCACCAAGCAGCAGGCGGTAGAGCTGGGCACAGTTGGTATTCGCGCCAACGCCGTGGCACCCGGCCCGGTAGACACCGAGATGGCCAAGCTGGTACACAGCGTAGCGATTCGCTCCGACTACCACGACGTGATTCCACTGAACCGCTACGGCACAGTAGAAGAAATAGCCGCCTGCGTCGGCTTTTTATGCAGCCCAGCGGCCAGCTATGTCAACGGGCAGGTGCTGGCGGTTGATGGCGGGTTTGAGTCGGCTGGTGTGGGCCTGCCTACGCTGCGGAAGAGTCAGGTGTGAGGGGTGATGAGGCTTGAGACGGCTTCACGACACTAAAAAGCGACTGAAAAGCCACGTTTTTGACAGTTGAAAGTGGCCACCGCCCCTTAAAGACGGGGGTAGGAGTTATTGGGGTCAGACACCAATTTCGCTGCGGTGCATCGCACCGCGCCCTCCGGGCGAGCCGTAGGCTAGTCGCATTTGGGCTCTGACCCCAAAAACTCCCTAGCAAGCATCAACTCAAATGCTTGCCCACAATCCCCGCCAGCTCAAACATCGTCACCTGCGGCTTGCCGAAAACCGGTAGCAGTTTCGCGTCGGCATTGATCGCGCGCCTGTTGGTGGCGTCTTGCAGCTTTTCGGCCTTGATGTAGTCCCACAGTTTTTTAATCACCTGCGTGCGGGCTACCGGCTCGCTGCCTATCACTGCTGCTAATGCATCGCTGGGTTTGAGGCCGCTGCCGGGTTTGGCTATGCGTGGTGCTTTTGGTTTTGCAGTTTTAGCAGCGGGTGCTTTTTTGGCTGCCACTTTCTTCGCCGCTACTTTTTTCGTAGCGGGGCTAGCGGCATTGGAAGTTTTTGCGGCTGCGGGTTTGCGTGGCGGAAACTTGGATGGCGCGAATTTGAAGTTGACTTTGTCGGCCTCTTTGTCCCACGCCAGCATGGCCTTGAAGGGGCGACGGGTTCGCATGGATACGAACTTGTCTAACAGGTCGGTTTTACCCGTTTCCAGCAGCTGGTGCATTTGTTCGCGCTCAATCGGTTGCTGCAAAATCACCTGGCCGGTTTTGAAGTTGCAGCTGGGTGTGGGTTGTGCATCGGTAGGTACTGACGTTTCGCAGACGTAGTTTTTCCCCAGCTCGAACACGCGTGCGGCGCAACGCGGGCAGGGGCCAAGCGACTGCTGCGCGCTGAAGTCAACCATCTCGCCAGTCACGGCGTTCTTGTCGTCGCCAAAGTCAAATTCGAGTTTGTAGTTTTTCGTTTCTTCGTCAAACTTGATGACCATTTCGGCGGTAAAGGGCCAACCCGCCTTGGAGCGAAAGCCGTCGAGTGGGCCGATTTTTTTGTCGCGCAAAAACTGCTCGACCTCGGCCACTTCAAAGGTGCGGCCTGCCGGTGTTTTGCCGAAGCTGAAACCACATCCAAAGTCTTCGGCTCTCCTCTCACCCTGCCCTCTCCCACCAGGGGAGAGGGTTCTAGCTGAGCCCACGCAGGTATAGCGGCGGTAGTTTTCTTTGACGATGCCGCCGCAGTTGGGGCATGGTGCAACAAGCGTGGCGTAGTCGCCGGGGATGGTGTCTTTGTCGTAGCCCTTGGCCTTGGCCACCATGCGCTCGGTCATGGCGGCAATCTCGGCCATGAAGGTTTCGCGGCTTAGTTTGCCGTGCTCCATCTGCGTGAGCTTGAACTCCCAGTCGCCTGTGAGTTCAGCCTTTGACAGCTCCTGCACATCCAGCCCGCGCAGCAAGGTCATCAACTGAAACGCTTTGGCCGTCGGGATCAGCTCGCGGCCTTCGCGCAGCATGTACTTCTCGGCGATCAGGCCCTCGATGGTGGCGGCGCGGGTCGCTGGTGTGCCCAGGCCTTTTCCCTGCATGGCTTCGCGCAGCTCGTCGTCGTCAATCGTCTTGCCTGCGCCTTCCATCGCGCCGAGCAAGGTGGCCTCGCTGTAGCGGGCGGGCGGCCGGGTTTTCAGGCCCCTGGCTTCGACCACTTCGGCTGCTACCTGCTCACCCGGCTTGACCGGCACCAGGCTTTGCCCCTTGTCGCCTTCCTTGGCGTCAAGCACTTCTTCGGCCGCTTCCTTGCCGTAAATCGCCAGCCAGCCCGGCTTGACCAGCACCTTGCCTTCGGTCTTGAAGCTGTGGCCGACGGCCTGCGAAATCCGCGTGGTCACGAGGTACTCGGCGCTCGGGAAAAACACCGCCATAAAGCGCTTGACCACCAGGTTGTAGAGTTTTTGTTCGGCATCGCTCAGGCCGCTGGGCGCTTGCAGCGTGGGGATGATGGCAAAGTGATCGCTCACCTTGGCGTTGTCGAAAATGCGTTTGCTGGGCTTGATGTAGTTGCCTTTGATGGCCACGGCAGCGTGCGGCGCAAGGTGGCGCATACGGCTGTCGGCCAGCATTTCGAAAGTCTTTTTAACCACGGGTAAATAGTCTTCAGGCAGCGCGCGCGAGTCGGTCCGCGGGTAGGTCAGCGCCTTGTGGCGCTCGTACAGGCTTTGCGCAATCGACAGCGTGGTTTTGGCCGAGAAGCCAAACTTGCCATTGGCCTCGCGCTGCAATGAGGTCAAGTCAAACAACTGGCCTGGGGCTTGCGTGGTGGGCTTGCTTTCTTCGGTTACCGTGGCGGACTTGCCGCGCACGGCCTCGGCAATCGCACGGGCTTCTTTTTCTGACCAGACGCGGTCGGCTTTCAGCTCGGCATCGGGCTCGGCACCTTCTCCGTTCGCTGCGTTGGCGGCGGCTTTTTTCCACTTCGGGTCAAACCACTTGGCAGGGTATTCGCCGGCTTCGGCCAGGAAAGAGGCGTGAATTTCCCAATAATTGCGGCTGACAAAATTGCGGATTTTTTCTTCGCGCTCGACCACCACTGACAGCGTCGGCGTTTGCACCCGGCCCACGGTGGTTAAAAAGAAACCGCCATCGCGAGAGTTGAAAGCCGTCATGGCGCGTGTGCCATTGATGCCGACCATCCAGTCGGCCTCAGATCTTGAGCGTGCTGCATCGGCCAGGCCCTGCATCTGCTTGTCGGTGCGCAGGCTTGCAAAGCCGTCGCGTATGGCGGCGGGTGTCATCGACTGCAGCCACAGCCGCTTGACCGGGTGTTTGCTTTTGGCGTACTGCTGGATCAGGCGGAAGATCAGCTCGCCCTCGCGCCCCGCGTCACAGGCGTTAACGATGTCGCCCACGTCTTTGCGCTTGGTGAGCTTGACGATGGCGTTCAGCCGCGTCTTGGTCTTGTCCATCGGCTTTAAGTCAAAGTAGGGCGGGATGACCGGCAGATTGGCAAAGCTCCACTTGCCGCGTTTGACATCAAACTCTTCCGGTGCCTGGATCTCGACCAAGTGGCCGACGGCCGAGGTGACGACGTAGCTGTCGCTCTCAAAGTATTCGTCGTGCTTTTCAAACTTGCCCGCTGTGGGCGTGATGGCGCGAACGATGTCCTGCGCGACCGAAGGCTTTTCTGCAATGACCAGTGTTTTCATATGTACTTCTTCAAACCTTCAATAGCTTCAGGGAACATTTCCCCGGCTTCTAATATGGGGCGACTGTACTGCACCAAAAAGGCACCAGCTAGCTCAGCAGTACACCACAAGCGTCTTTTGCTGCACAAAGATGCCGGGCAAGCTGTTTGTCATTCGCCTGTTTTGGGGCATCACTACAATACGGCTTCCTCGCGCATGTACGCGCGCACGCACACGCGCGCCCATGCGCGCACTCGCATAAATTAACCATACCAAAATTTTCACGAAAAATCGCCGTGTCCCAAAACCAGGCTTTAGCCACCCTCGCGCCCCGCGCACCAGCACCACGGCCCACTTCAAAATTAGCAGACCCCGCCACCGACGGCAGGCGCATCCAGACCCGCAAATCAGGCGTGCATGGCAAGGGCGTATTTGCGATGGCAGATCTGGCCGAGGGTGAAAAGCTGATTGAGTACATCGGCAAAGTCATCACCTGGAAAGAAGCGCTGCGCCGCCACCCGCACGACCCGAAAGACCCGAACCACACGTTTTACTTTCACATGGATGAAAAGTACGTGATTGATGCCAAGGTGGGCGGCAACTCGTCACGCTGGATCAACCACAGCTGCAAACCCAATTGCGAGGCCGATGAAGAAAAGGGCCGTGTCTTCATCAAGGCGCTGCGCAATATAAAGTCTGGTGAAGAGCTGTTTTATGACTACGGCCTCATCATTGATGCGAAGTACACGCCCAAGCTGCTGGCCGAATACCCATGCTGGTGCGGTGCCAAGAAATGTCGTGGGACGCTGCTGGCATCGAAGGACAAGGCCGATAAAAAAGACCAGAAAAAGAAGCAGGCTTGACCACTATCGCCCCTATCACCCCGTCCGCCCCCATTACCACCATTACCCCCACCTCCCCCACCTCCCCCATCCGTTGGCCCCTGGAGGCCATCTGGGAGGCTATCAACGGCTTTACGCCTGCGCTGGAGGGCTTCACGGCTGAAGCTCTGCCCAGCATCGACTCGACCAATTCGGAGCTGCTGCGACGCTTTAAAGGGGCACCAGGCATCGCCCCAAGGCCAGCGCCCACGCTGCTGGTGGCCGAAACGCAAACCGCAGGGCGTGGTCGGCTCGGGCGCAACTGGTACAGCCAGCACGGTGACAGCCTGACGTTTTCACTCGGCATGGCGCTGGAGCCGCTGGACTGGTCAGGCTTGTCGCTGGTAGTGGGCATCAGCATTGCCGAGAGCCTTGATGAACGGCTTGACGAAGGGCTTGACGCGGGCCAACGCCTTGCGCCGAACATCCTGCTGAAATGGCCCAACGATTTGTGGATCGGCAAACCGGGGCTTGAGAGCAAGCTGGGCGGCATACTGGTTGAGACAGCTACGCTGGACGGTCATCGCTACGTGGTGATTGGCGTGGGTATCAATATTTGCGGCTGCATCAATATTGGCGGAGCGGCCCCGTCCACAGCAGGCATACCGCCGGGCTACCTGCAAGACCTGTTTCCCGAGCTGGATGCCCCCGCCACCCTGCTGCGCATCGTGCCCAAGCTGGTGCAAAACATACAAGCCTTCGCGCAGTTTGGCTTTGCGCCGTTCCAGGCGCGCTTTGCACGGCGCGATGTGCTCTCTGCCCGTGCCGTCCAGCTGTCGGACGGCTTGGAAGGCACAGCCCACGGTGTGAGTGAAAACGGCGCGCTGCTGGTGCATACTTCTGCTGGCATGAAAGAAATCACCAGCTCCGAAGTCAGCGTCCGGCCGGTTCAGGCAAACCCGGCAAGTGGGGGTCGGCGCCCATGCTGAGACTACTGGTGCTGTTTTTGCTGCTGGCCAATGGGGCGTACTTCGCCTGGAGCAAAGGGCTGCTGGCAGCTTATGGTTTGGCCCCCGCTAGCCAGTCCGAGCCGCAGCGCCTGGAGCAGCAGATACGCCCCGAAGCGATACGCATCCTGAGTACGCCTGGCGCTGCATCAATATCGGCATCCGCAGCACCCGCAAGCAGCCCGTTGAGCACCGACACCAGCACCACCGCAACGACAACGGTAACCACCACAGCAACAACATCTACAAGCGCGGTAGCAAGCGCCACACTGGCCGCTGCATCGGCAAGCCCCGCAGAATGCCTGCAGGTTGGCCTCTTCAACGAAGAGCAAACCGCCGTGCTGCGCGAGCGACTGCAAAGCGTGTTGCCCGCAGGCAGCTGGGTGCTGGAGAGCGCCGTCGAGCCCGCCCGCTGGATGGTCTACATGGGCAAGTACAGCAGTGCGGAGGCATTAGCCAAAAAACGCGGCGAGCTGCGGCAAATGCGTGTGTCGTTCGAGGCCTTGAACAACCCGGCGCTGGAGCCAGGCCTGTCGCTGGGTACTTTTACATCGCAGTTAGACGCCAATGCCGAACTTGAACGCATCGCCAAGCGCGGCGTGCGTACCGCAAAGGTGGTTCAGGCGCAGCTTGAGGTGCGTGGCCAAAAGCTGCGCCTGCCAGCCGTTAACGCCAGCCTGCGCCCCAAGCTCGACGAACTCAAGCCGCAACTGGCGGGCAAGTCGCTGCTAGCCTGTCAGTAGCCAGACCTCTGAATAAAACCCCGCACCATGAAAATTGAAAAAAACACCGCTGTCACGCTTCACTTCAAAGTGGCAGACAACAACGGCAAAGTCATTAAAGACAGCAAAGACCCCACGGTTTACCTGCATGGCGGCTACGGCAATACGCTGCCAAAGATTGAAGAAGCGCTGCAAGGCCAGCTCCCCGGCTATCAGGTGGTGCTGCAACTAAAGCCCGCAGACGCTTTCGGTGTGCGTGATGAAAGCCTGCTGCGTACCCTGCCCAAAAAACAGTTCCCGCCCGGTGTCAAGGTTGGTGGCCAGCTGGAAGGACATGGCGACGATGGGAAAATGCAAGTCTTCAATGTGATGAAGATCAAGGGCGACAGCGTGTTGCTCGATGGCAACCACCCGCTGGCCGGCAAAGAGCTGCGCTTTACCGTCAAGGTCATTGAAGTACGGCAGGCCAGTGAAGAAGAAATTACCCACCAGCATGTGCATGGTGAACATGGGCATCATCATTGACTGAAGCGGACGTGCTTGCACCCCATGGGCAGGCCCGTTCAACCTGGGTCATGCTGTATGCGCTGGCCACGGCGTTTGCGCTGAGCCAGGCCTTTCGCACCGTGGCCGCCATCATGGCTGCGCCGCTGCAAAGCGACTTTCATTTGAGTCCGCAGGCGCTCGGGCTGTTTGCCGGTAGCTTTCACTTTGCCTTTGGTGCCATGCAGCTTTTTATGGGTATAGGCATTGACCTGCATGGCGTGCGGCGCACCGTGCTGCTGGCGTTTCCGGTTGCGATTGCAGGCTCTGCCGTGTCGGCGCTCTCGGACAGCTTTGCCATGCTGGTGTTTGGTCAGGTGCTGATTGGCATTGGCTGCGCACCGGCATTTTTGGTCTGCACGGTTTTTATCGCGCGCCACTTCCCGCCTGCACGCTTTGCAGCTATTTCAGGCATCACCTTGGGGTTGGGCGGCATCGGCATGTTGGCCACCGGCACGCCGCTGGCGTGGCTGGTGCAAAGCACATCGTGGCGCATGGGTTTTGTAGTGCTGGGCGCGCTGGCTGCGCTTGCGTGGCTCTTGATATGGCGACTGGTACATGAGCCAGAAACTCATGACCCGGCAGCCAGACCCAAAGAATCCATACGCCAGGCCATTGCCAAATTTGGCGCGCTGTTTTTAATGCCGCACACGCTGGGCATCGTGTTGCTGGCGGGCGTCTGCTATGCGTCATTTATCGCACTGCGCGGCCTGTGGCTGGGGCCGCTGTTGATGCAGCGGCATGAGTTCTCGCTGGTGCAAAGCGGCCATGTGGCGCTGGTCATGTCGCTCACGTCGCTCATCGGGCCGCCACTCTTTGGTCGGCTGGACCCTGGCCCGCTGCATCGCCGCCGCTGGATAGTCGGTTTTGCGCTGCTGCTGGCCGTGCTGTTTGCTTTGCTGGCCTTTACCCACCAGGCGCTGCTGGATGTTGCGATGCCCATCGTGATCGGCTTGTTGTCGGGCTTTATCGTGTTGCAGTACGCCGATGTGCGCAGCGCTTACCCGGCCGCCATCACCGGGCGGGCCATGGCGGTACTGACGATGGCGATGTTTCTGGGCGTAGCCGTGATGCAGTGGTTGACGGGGCTGGCAGCATCCATTGCCATTACCCACGGCATTGAACCATTTGCCGCCGTGCTGGCCAGCATTGCGGCCTTGCTGGTTGCCGGGGCGCTGGCGTTTATGGTTTTACCGGGGCCACCTGAGTCGCAAGCTGCGTCGTGAACAGCGACTGCACCACACCGCGTATCCAGACATTTGCCGGGTCTTTGTGAAAGCGCCTGTGCCAGAACTGATGCAGCGGTGTTCAATCATTGCGTCAAAATACCGCCAGCAGGTTCCCTGTAAGTGCAGCAGATATACATGCAGCGGACTGTATCTATCGTAAATTTTGACTTGATGGATATACAGCGACTGCCTAAACTCCAGTTTAAGCGCCATTAGGACCTCAGAAAAACCGCGTTTCAGGAGACAAAACAATGTCAGAACTCACACTGGCGCAAGCCAACACCATCCTCACGGCTGCGGTACAAGCCGCGCGCCAGGCTAACTACAAACCCATGGCGATAGTTGTACTGGACGCATCGGGCAACCTCAAAGCGGCGCAGCGCGAAGACGGTGCCAGCATGTTCCGCGTAGACATCGCTACCGGCAAGGCGTGGGGCGCAGTAGGGATGGGTGCTTCCAGCCGCGTGCTGGCCGAACGCGCTCAGGGCAATCCCAATTTTTTCACCACACTGGCCGCTACAGCGCAAGGCAAGTTTTTGCCGCAAACCGGCGCGGTCGTGATTAAAGATGCGAACGGACGCATCATTGGCGCTGCGGGCGCGTCGGGTGGCACGGGTGATGAGGACGAAGCCATTTGCATCGCGGGCATTTTGGCCGCAGGCCTACAGCACGCATAAATCGTCATGGCCAATAACTCCTGTTGGAAGAATCGGAAGAAGAAGTTCGCTCCCTGACTGCGGCTCTATCGAGCTAATTGGAGTCTGACCCCAATAACCCTACAGCAAACCGAGAAAATGCTGCACCACCGCACGGGCGTAGCGGCTGGCTACCTGATCCACAAAGCTCGGAAAATCAACATGTGCGCTGTCGTCAGCGCGGTCAGAAATGGTGCGTACAGCCGCAAACGGCACACCGTAGTCGTGGCATACCTGAGCCACTGCCGCGCCTTCCATTTCGACCGCCAGCACCTCATACCCGCTGGCGGTCAGGGCTGCCCGCAGCGCGGCAGACTCTAGCGCACCGGACACAAAACGGTCACCACTGGCTACCAGACCGTGATGCACCTTCGCGTCCGGATACGCCGCATCAAAACGACCATTCGTCAGGGCTGATCGTGCCGCCGTCACAAGCTGCGCCGTCAGCGCGGTATCGCTACAAAATAGCGTTTTGCCATAGAGCGGCAACTCGTAGCGCGGGAAAATGGGCGAGGCATCAAAGTCATGCTGCATGAAGTCCTGCGCCACCACGATGTCGCCAACGCGCACGCCTACACCCAGCCCGCCTGCGACACCAGTGAAGACAATGCGCTGCGCAGCGAAACGCTCAATCAGGGCAGTGGCGGTTGTAGCTGCTGCAACCTTGCCAATTTTTGACAGCGCCAGCACCACCGGCTGACCATGCAGATGGCCGAGCCAAAAGTCACGGCTTGCATGTTTGATTTTATGCGGCTGCTCCAGCAGCTCTATCAGGCCTTGCTGTTCTTCTTTCAGGGCGCTGAGGATGGCGGTGGGGGTGGTAAGGGCGGAAATATGCATCTCCAATGAAACACCGCCTACTCAATGGCCTTGACCATGTCTTCAATCACTTTTTTCGCATCGCCAAACACCATCATGGTTTTGTCCATGTAGAACAGCTCGTTGTCCAGCCCGGCATAACCGGCCGCCATCGAGCGTTTGTTGACGATGACGGTCTTGGCCTTGTAAGCCTCCAGAATCGGCATGCCATAGATCGCGCTGCCTTTGACGTGCGCCGCAGGGTTGACCACATCGTTGGCGCCCAGGATGATGGCCACGTCGGCCTGGCCGAACTCGCCGTTGATGTCTTCCATCTCGAAGACCTGGTCGTAGGGCACTTCGGCCTCGGCCAGCAGCACGTTCATGTGGCCGGGCATGCGGCCGGCCACCGGGTGAATCGCGTACTTGACCTTGACCCCCTTGTGAATGAGCTTTTCGGCCAGCTCGTACACGGCATGCTGCGCGCGCGCCACCGCCAGGCCGTAGCCGGGCACGATGATCACGGTTTCGGCATGGCCCAGGATGTAGGCCGCATCAACGGCAGAGCCCGACTTGACCGGACGCTGCTCTTTGGCGCCAGCCACGGCCGTCGTCGCTTCACCGCCAAAGCCGCCCAGAATCACATTGAAGAAAGAACGGTTCATCGCCTTGCACATGATGTACGAGAGGATGGCGCCAGACGAACCCACCAGCGAGCCGGCAATGATCAGCATCGAGTTGTTCAGCGAAAAGCCGATACCAGCCGCAGCCCAACCCGAGTAGCTGTTGAGCATCGACACCACCACCGGCATGTCAGCGCCGCCAATCGGGATGATGATGAGAACGCCCATCACAAACGCCAGCGCTAGCATCGCAAAAAATGCGGCCCAGCTTCCGGTAAACGTAAACATCAAGCCCAGCGCCAGCATCACCAGACCCAGCACCAGGTTGATCTTGTGTTGGCCCGCAAACGTGACAGGCGCGCCCTGGAACAACCGGAATTTGTATTTGCCACTGAGCTTGCCAAACGCAATCACCGAGCCACTGAAGGTGATGGCACCAATGGCTGCGCCGAGGAACAGCTCAAACCGGTTGCCCGCCGGTATCTCCATGCCCTTGGCAACAATGCCAAACGCATAAGGCTCGGCTACCGCAGCCACGGCAATAAACACCGCAGACAAGCCAATCATGCTGTGCATGAAAGCCACCAGCTCGGGCATCTTGGTCATCTCAACGCGCTTGGCCATCAGCGTGCCCGCAGCGCCGCCCACTACCAATGCGCCCAGCACATACACCATGCCAAAGGCTTTACCGCCAGAGCTTTCAACAATCAATGCGCCGGTGGTCAGCACCGCAATCGTCATGCCGACCATGCCAAACAAATTACCACGCAACGACGTAGTGGGGTGGCTTAAACCTTTCAGCGCCTGGATAAAAAAGACCGATGCCACCAGGTACAGCAGCGTGACGACATCCATGCTCATTTGGCGGCTCCTTCATTGGCGGCAGATATGGCAGCTGAGGCAGCTGAGGCAGCTGAGGCAGGGGCTTTCTTTTCCTTTTTACGAAACATCTCCAGCATCCGCTGCGTAACCAGAAAGCCGCCAAACACATTCACGGCTGCCAGGGCAACCGCCAGCACGCCCATGGTTTTACCGAGCGGTGTTTCAGTCAGCGCAGCGGCCAGCATGGCACCCACAATGACGATGGCAGAAATCGCATTGGTCACCGCCATCAGCGGTGTGTGCAGGGCTGGCGTGACGGTCCACACGACGTGGTAGCCGACGTAGATGGCGAGCACAAAAATAATCAGGTTGGTGATGGTGTGTGAGACTTCCATGACTTGCTTTCTTTGTTATTTATTTACGCTTGACTTCGCCGCCCTGAGTCATCAGGCAAGCGGCAACAATATCGTCTTCAAGGTCAACTTTGAGCGTGCCTTCCTTGGTGATGATGAGCTTTAAAAAGTCCAGCAGGTTGCGCGCGTACAGTGCGCTGGCATCCGCCGCTACGAGGGAAGCCACGTTGGTCTCGCCAATCAGCGTCACGCCGTACTTCACCACGGTTTTGCCGGGTTCGGTCAATGGGCAATTGCCGCCTTGCGGTGCGGCCAGGTCAACAATCACGCTGCCGGGCTTCATGGCCTTGACCATGTCCTCGGTCACCAGCACCGGCGCAGCGCGGCCGGGGATAAGCGCGGTGGTAATCACGATGTCGGCCTGCGCCACACGTTTGGCAACCTCGACTTTCTGGCGCGCCAGCCAGCTTGGCGGCATGGGCTTGGCATAGCCGCCTACGCCGACTGCGGCTTCACGCTCTTCGTCGCTCTCATAAGGCACGTCAATGAACTTGCCGCCCAGCGATTCGACCTGCTCTTTCACGCTGGGGCGCACATCGCTGGCTTCAATCACGGCACCCAGCCGTTTGGCCGTTGCAATGGCTTGCAGGCCGGCGACGCCAACACCGAGGACGACAACGCGGGCGGCTTTAACGGTGCCCGCCGCCGTCATCAGCATGGGGAAAAAGCGCTGGTATTTTTCAGCCGCCATCAGCACGGCCTTGTAGCCCGCAATATTCGCCTGCGATGACAACACGTCCATACTTTGTGCGCGGCTGGTGCGCGGTGCGGCTTCCAGTGCAAACGAGGTTAACTGCGCACTGGCCAGCCGCTGCAGGCCGGTGGCATCAAACGGGTTCAACATGCCCATCAGCACGCCACCGGCTTTGGCGTGCTGCATTTCACTGTCCAGCGGGCAGCGCACCTTAAGCACAATGTCAGCGGCATAAGCGCCGGCTGCGTCGGTGATCTCGACACCCACAGCGGTATAGGCCTCATCCGTGACGCTGGCGGCAACACCAGCGCCGGACTGCACACGAACGGTATGGCCCTGGGCTTTAAGTTTTTTGGCCGTTTCAGGCGTGATGGCGACGCGTGTCTCACCGTCGGTAATTTCGGCGGGTACCCCAATCAGCATGGGTTTCTCCTCAAGGTATTGGTTATTTTTAACGAGTCTGGGTCATGGGCGCGCACGCCGATTTCCAGCAGTCGTGAAGCTTACATGAGATTTTTTGGAATTTTCATCACTGAAATCCCTAGTTTGATGACTGTAGCTAAGAGGCGGGTTTTGGGGTCAGAGCCCCCATTCGTTCAGCCTTCGGCTGGTCCAAAGGACTGCAGTGCCTTGCACTGCAACGAAATGGGTGTCTGACCCTAATACCCGATACTGTTCGGTTAGACGATAAATACCCACACCCGATGGTCATTGCGGGCTTGACCCGCAATCCATGCGCGGGATCCGAGGTCCGGGATGACAGTTCAAAAACGGTTAACCGAACAGTATTGAGACCTGACCCCGAATCCCCTTCGGCAATCAGCGCGAGCCCTTCGAGGGCAGGCCGTGCCGTGCATGAACCTGTTTAACGCGTCCTTGTTCTATATCAAGGACAAGGCAGCAGCGGGTGCCGAGAATTCACCTGTTCATCGTTGAAATTTCATCCAAGGAGACCGATATGTCGCAACCCGATCCCACCCCTGCATCGCCGTCCGCAAGCGATGGCCCCAACGAGCCGGTGCCGCTGATGCAGACAGAGGTGCCCATGATTGGCGCACCGACCTCATTGCCCCGCCGTCACCTGCTGGCCATCAGCACCAGCGCACTCGCCGCCGCAGGACTGGCAAGCTGGACCAATGGAGCCATGGCTCAGACTGCTGCGGTGACCGCCAAGCCACTGCCCGCGGCAGCGGGTCATGTCGATAAGCTGCCACGCGTAACACAAAAGCTGGTGGCACCCCCTTTTGCACCGGAGCATGATCAAGTTGCCAAAGGCGGCCCCAAGGTTGTGGCCGTGCGCATGACCACTGATGAAAAACTCATCACAATTGCACCGGATGGTACAAAAATCTGGGCCTTGACTTTCAACGGCAGCGTACCCGGTCCGCTGATTGTGGTGCATGAGGGCGACTATGTCGAAGTCACTCTCGTCAATCCAAAGACCAGCACGCTGCCGCACAACGTTGATTTTCATGCGGCAACCGGTGCCTTGGGTGGAGCGGGGTTGACGTTGGTACAGCCTGGCGAAGAAGTGGTAATACGCTGGAAAGCGCTGAAGACAGGCGTATTCGTTTATCACTGCGCTCCGGGTGGAGTCATGATTCCGTTTCACGTCATTTCCGGAATGAGCGGCGCCATTATGGTGTTGCCGCGCGGTGGTCTGACAGATAACAAAGGCAAGCCGGTACGCTACGATCGGGCTTATTACATTGGCGAACAGGATTTTTACGTTCCCAAGGATAAGAATGGAAAATACAAATCCTACGCCCAACCCGCCGAAGGTATGGCTGAGATGCTGGAGTTGGCGAAGGGACTCATCCCGACCCACGTAGTTTTCAATGGCGCAGTAGGTGCGCTGACCGGAGCCAATGCGCTGAAGGCAAAAGTGGGTGAGAAAGTGCTATTCATTCACTCCCAGGCAAACCGCGATACCCGTCCGCACCTGATTGGCGGCCATGGCGACCTGGTATGGCAAGGCGGTTCGTTCAACGACCCACCCATAACCAATCAGGAGACTTGGTGGGTTCCAGGTGGTGCTGCGGTTGCTGCGCTGTATGAATTCCGCATGCCCGGGCTATATGTGTATCTCAATCACAACCTGATTGAAGCAGTGCTTCTGGGAGCTGCTGCGCACATGAATGTCGAAGGCAAATGGGACGACGACATCATGAAACAACTCAAAAAACCAACACCTTCGAAATAGACCTTCATCAAGGTCGTAACCCGACGCAAGAAAACCGGGGTCAGGTCTGAATACTGTTCAGATAGCGCACTTCTTGGGCATGCCGGAGCACTTCCTGCTTCGACAGGTTGCTGGTAAATGCACTTATCCGAACAGTATTACCCCAATACCCGCAAAATGATCATGTCACCAAAGGGGCTATACGCGCCAGCACTTCTTGAACGATGAAGTCAGGCGCGGCTTCAATCTTCTTGCCGCTGCGCTCGCGCATGGCAACGGTGCGCGGCTGGTTGCAAATGATGACGCCCTGCGTTTGCAGGCCTGAGCCGGTGAGTGACACTGCAAAACCTTGGCTGCGTGCCAAGGTAACGCCTTGGCTGATGGGCAATACGATGGCCAAGGTTTCATCTGCCGGAGACAACACAAACACTGGGCGCATGCCTGCCTGTTCGCGGCCCTTGACCGGGTTCAAATCAACCAACCAAATATCGCCACGCTGTGGCGTGCGAGGCGATGCCATCAAACGCGCTCTGAGGGCAGGTCATCAAAATCAAGCCACGCAGCGTCACGCGGCAGTGCCAATGCTTTGTGCTCCTGCAGCAACTGCTTTAGCGTAAATTTGGGGCGGCTGGCGGCGATGACGATTTGACCATCGCGCAGATCCAGCGTCACCTCGTTCCCTACCTCTAAATGGGCCAGAGAAAGCAGAGTTTTCGGAATCGGCAAAGCTACCGATCCACCCCAGTTGCGCAACGTTGCAGTCATCATGGTGGGCTCCTAAAAGTGATATTATTGTATCATTTCGCCGTAGGCATCACAAACTCGGCACCCTTGCCAATGCTCTCCGGCCAGCGCTGCATGATGGATTTCTGTTTGGTGTAGAAACGCACGCCATCTTCGCCGTAG
Source organism: Polaromonas sp. (assembly GCA_038902795.1). Lineage (GTDB taxonomy): Bacteria > Pseudomonadota > Gammaproteobacteria > Burkholderiales > Burkholderiaceae_C > Polaromonas. The sequence continues at coordinate 46,569 of JBCKNJ010000006.1, forward strand.
GCGTGCATGTCGCCGAACAGGCTTTTCTTCCAGCCGCCAAAGCCGTGCCAGGCCATAGGCACCGGGATGGGCACGTTGATGCCGACCATGCCGACTTGAATGCGGCGACTAAATTCGCGCGCCACATGGCCGTCGCGGGTGAAGCAGCTCACGCCGTTGCCAAACTCTTGGTTGTTGATTAAGGTTACGGCCTCAGCAAAGTCTTTTACCCGCACGCAGCCGAGCACTGGGCCAAAAATTTCTTCTTTATAAATGCGCATGTCGGGCGTGACGTGGTCAAACAAAGTGCCGCCCATCCAGAAGCCGCCTTCGCAACCCGCACCCGCGTTTTTGCCCGTGAAGGTGCGGCCATCCACCAGCAGCTTTGCGCCTTCTTCAACGCCAACGTCGATGTAGTTGGTGATGCGCTTGTGCGCAACGCGTGTGACGATGGGGCCCATTTCTGCGTCGAGGTTGACGCCGCTTTTAATCACCAGTGTTTTGGCGCGCGCCTCCAGCATGGGCACCAGCTTGTCGGCCACATCGCCGACCAGTACCGCAACTGAAATCGCCATGCAGCGCTCGCCGGCCGAGCCGTAGCCTGCACCTATCAAGGCATCAACGGCTTGGCTTAGGTCGGCATCAGGCATGACGACCATGTGGTTCTTCGCACCGCCCAAGGCCTGCACGCGCTTGCCGTGGTGCGCGCCGGTTGCATAGATGTAGTTGGCAATTGGCGTGGAGCCGACAAACGACACAGCCTTGACATCCGGGTGGACGAGCAGCGCATCAACGGCTTCTTTGTCGCCCTGCAGCACATTGAAAACGCCGTCCGGCAAGCCCGCCTGCTTGAGCAGCTCGGCCATGAAGAGGCTGGGGCTGGGATCAATCGGACTCGGCTTCAGAATAAAGCAGTTGCCTGCCGCAATCGCTACCGGAAACATCCACATCGGCACCATCACCGGAAAGTTGAACGGCGTGATGCCCGCCACCACGCCCAGCGGCTGGCGCAATGTCCAGTTGTCAATGCCGGTGGAGACCTGATCGGTAAAGTCGCCCTTGAGCAGTTGCGGAATACCGCAGGCAAATTCAACAATGTCAATGCCACGTGCGACTTCACCCTGCGCGTCGGTAAACACCTTGCCGTGTTCGGCCGTGATCATGTGGGCCAGCTTGTCCTTGTGGGTGTTGAGCAGCTCTAAAAACTTGAACATCACGCGTGCCCGGCGAATAGGCGGCAGGTCGCTCCAGGCGGGGAAGGCGGCTTGCGCAGAGGCAACTGCAGCATCCACATCGGCGGAGTTAGCCAGCGCCACATGGGCTGTTACAGCGCCCGTTGCAGGGTTAAAAACTTCCTGACTGCGGCTTGATGCGCCTGCGAAGACTTTTCCGCCGACGTAGTGGCTGATGACTGGGGTTGATGACATGTTGTCTCCTGTGGGGTGTTATTCCATTTCTAAATCATCCCTGTCGTTGTTGTCTCGCCTTGCCGTGCTACAGCACTGCCTGCGGCTCGACGCCTAGACACGAATGATTTGGAAACGGAATTAGGGTGAATAAGCTTTGCTGCAGTTTAGGACGAAGCCAGGGACTTGATAAGCTGGCGCCAAGTGACTACATTCAACAACAGCGAAGTGCTGCGGAAGGCCTTGCTGGCTGGGCAACCCGATAATCACATCATGACCCGATTTTTTAAACCCAGCGTCACAGTGGCCGCAGTGATTGCGCGTGACTTTGATGGCGTGCAAAAATTTTTACTGGTTGAGGAAAAAACCCGTGACGGCCTCAAACTGAACAACCCCGCTGGCCACCTGGATCCCGGCGAGGGTTTGGCGAGCGCCTGTGCGCGCGAGACGCTTGAAGAAACCGCCTTTCACTTCAAGCCCAGCGCTATCGTCGGCGTGTATCTGTCGCGCTTTGAGTGGGCTGCTACAGCAAATGAAGAACAGCTTGACGTGACCTACCTGCGCTTTGCTTTTTGCGGCGAGCTGGGCGCGCATGTTGCAGGCCGGGCGCTTGACGCAGGCATAGTCCGCACGCTGTGGTTGACGGCAGAAGAGATCAGGCAATCAACCGGTCGCCACCGCAGTCCGCTGCTGCTGCGCTGCATGGAAGACTACCTGGCCGGGCAGCGGTATCCGCTGGAGTTGGTGACTACAGACGCATCGGTTTTGCTACAATTTTAATAGCTGGTTAGATCCGTATTTATTGGGTTGCAGCCATTTTTTAGGTAAAAAATGAATTTACAAGACTGGATTGGCCGTAGTGAAACGGGTAACGACATCGCCACCGCCACGCCTTACGCAGCGCTGTCAGCAATGCTCGACTACCCCGACGCAACCCGCCCCGCGCCCGGCTCGCCGCTGCCCTACCTTTGGCACTGGCTGTACTTTTTGCCGATTTACGCGCAATCAGAACTCGGAGAAGACGGTCACGCTACACGCGGTGGATTCATGCCGCCCGTGCCGCTGCCGCGCCGCATGTGGGCGGCTAGCGATTTTGAATTTCATGAGCCGCTGCTGATTGGTGACAGCTTGCAGCGCACATCCACCATCGTTAACGTGAAAGAAAAATCTGGCCGCACGGGCAGCCTCATCTTCGTCAAAGTTAAGCATGAAATCCGCCGCAACAGCCATGCAGCAGTTGCGCTGACTGAGCATCACAGCATCGTCTACCGCCCGGCGGCCAGGCCTGATGACGTAGCGCCACCGCCGCAGGCCGCGCCCGCTGAATCTGTGTGGGAACGATCTATAACGCCTAGTGAGGTGCTGCTGTTTCGTTACTCGGCGCTGACCTTCAACAGCCACCGCATCCATTACGACCGCAAATACGTAACCGAGGTTGAAGGCTACCCAGGCCTGATCGTGCATGGCCCGCTGATTGCCACGCTGCTGATGGATTTACTGCGTCGTCAGTTACCTGATAGAGCAGTTTTGAAATTCGAGTTCAAGGCCGTCCGGCCAACCTTTGACATCCATCCGTTTTCGGTACATGGCCAGCCATCACCCGATGGCAAAACCATTCGTCTGTGGGGCCGTGACCATGAAGGCTGGCTGACGATGGATGCCACGGCGACCGTCGGCTGAAGCAGAAAATTTATGCAACCCCTTAAAGGCATTACCGTTGTCACGCTGGAGCACGCTATCGCTGCACCGGGGATAATTGCCTCATGGGCGTAGTAGCAAATTCAAGCCAGGCAAAACGGCCAAAGCAAAGAATCGTCGTCGGTTTAAGCGGCGGCGTGGACTCGGCCGTCACGGCTTACCTGCTCAAGCAGCAAGGCCATGAGGTCATCGGCATCTTCATGAAGAATTGGGAAGATGACGACCGACCCGCAGGTTCGGGCGACGATGACTCGGGCTATTGCACATCCAACATCGACTTTGTAGATGCCGCCGCCGTAGCTGACGTGATTGGCATTGAGATTGAACACGTCAATTTTGCCGCCCATTACAAAGACCGCGTGTTTGCCGAATTTTTGCGCGAGTACCAGGCGGGCCGCACGCCGAATCCCGACATCCTTTGCAATGCCGAGATCAAGTTCAAGGCCTTCCTTGACCATGCGATGCGGCTGGGCGCCGAAAAAATTGCGACGGGTCACTACGCCAGGGTGCGCAAAAACGAGGCCACCGGCCTGCACGAGTTGCTCAAGGGCCTGGACCCGGCCAAAGACCAGAGTTACTTTTTGCACCGGCTGAACCAGGCGCAGTTGTCTAAAACACTGTTCCCGGTCGGCGAGTTAAAGAAGACCGACGTGCGGCGCATTGCCGACGAAATTGGCTTGCCGAATGCGAAGAAAAAGGACTCGACCGGCATCTGCTTTATTGGCGAACGGCCTTTTCGCGAGTTTTTAAATCGCTACATCGCCAAAGCGCCGGGTCTGATTAAAAGCGACAAGGGCCGTGTGCTCGGCGAGCATGTGGGCCTGAGCTTTTATACCTTGGGGCAGCGGCAAGGTCTGGGCATTGGTGGTGTCAAGGCCAAAGGGGCAGACCTCAAAGCTGCGCAAGCGCGCGGCCAGCGCGGCGTGGGTGAGCATGAGCCGTGGTTTGTAGCCCGTAAAGACATGGACAGCAACACCTTGTGGGTGGTGCAGGGGCATAACCACCCGTGGCTGCAATCAACGCTGCTGGGAGCGCAGGACTGCAGCTGGGTAGCGGGTGCGGCAGCTGCCGCTCGAATGCTTGCTGCGAAGACTCGCTACCGGCAGGCGGACGCAGCCTGCGAGGTGCGCAACCTTGGCCCCACCGAATGCGAGCTGACCTTTGCAGAGCCACAGTGGGCCGTTACACCCGGCCAATCGGCCGTGCTGTATGACGGCGAGGTTTGCCTGGGCGGCGGTGTGATCGCCAGCAGCAATGCGCACAATACGAGGCCACCTTGATTACTTTCACAAAGCAGACCAACCTAGCAAAGCCATGAACATACTCTTCGTTGCCGACCCGCTTGAATCGTTCAAGATTTACAAAGACAGCACCTTCGTGATGATGCGCGAGGCGCAAAAGCGCGGCCACCGCATCAGCACCTGCGAGACCAAAGACATCATGTGGGAGCGGGGTGGATTCGTGACCGCCTTTGTGCGTGACATCACGCTCACGGGCCACGCCACGGACTGGTTTACCGCAGAGCAGCAACAGCCGAACCAGCGGCCGCAGGCGATCAAGGATTTTGGCTGTGTGGTGATGCGCAAAGACCCGCCGTTTGACAGCGAGTTTTTCTACAGCACCCACCTGCTGGAGCAAGCCGAACGCGAGGGCGCAAAAGTTTTCAACAAGCCGCGCGCGTTGCGCGATCACCCCGAAAAACTCGCCATCATGGAGTTCCCGCAGTTCACCGGCCCGACGCTGGTCACGCGTGATGCGGGTGCCATCAAACGCTTTCAGGCCGAGCACCGCGACATCATTTTAAAACCGCTGGACGGCATGGGTGGCATGGGGATTTTCAGGGTCAGGGATGATGGCCTGAACCTCGGCAGCATCATTGAAACGCTAAATAAAAACGGCGCGCAAAGCGTGATGGTGCAAAAGTTTTTGCCCGAGATTGCGCAAGGCGACAAGCGCGTGCTGGTGATAGGCGGCAAGCCGGTGCCGCACTGCCTGGCGCGCATTCCGCAGGGCGGCGAGGTGCGTGGCAACCTGGCTGTGGGCGGCAAAGGCGTAGCCCAGGCGCTGTCAAAGCGAGACCGCGAGATTGCCGAGGCGATTGGCCCGGTGCTAGCGGCGCGTGGCTTGTTGCTGGCAGGTATTGACGTGATTGGTGACTGCGTGACCGAGATCAATGTGACCAGCCCGACCTGCTTTCAGGAAATTTTTGACCAGACCGGGTTTGATGTGGCGGCAATGTTTGTTGATGCACTGGAATCTGCACTGGCTGCCTGAGGCCAATCCTTTGCAAGCACATGGCCAGAGCACCGAAAGCACCTAGAGGGCATCACTATTACGTCTATGTGATCGAGCTTGCGCCCGAGGTCTGGGACATCGCCCGCTTTCGCCGCGCCAACCCCGACTACGTTCTCGGCAAGCCATTCGTGTACGTCGGCATGACAGGGCTAGACCCCGACCGACGCTTTGACAAACACAAAGCAGGCATCCAGTCCAACCGCTACGTGCGCGACTTCGGCCTGCGCCTGTTGCCGCAGCTTTATCAGATGTACAACCCCATGCCTTATGAGGGCGCTCGGGATATGGAGGTGGAGTTGGGTATCGACCTGCGCGAGGCGGGTTATGGGGTTTGGCAGGCTTGAAACTGACTGATTGGCTTGGCCTTTTGGGTCGCAGGCATAACGACACAAACAATCATCCCCATTTTAAATCCCTCGAATTCGAGGGATTTAAGTCAAAAATCAAGCCGTCCCAGCCTTCACCTTCAACCGCCAAGCATGAAGCAGCGGCTCGGTATAGCCGCTAGGCTGCTCTAGTCCCTTGAAGACCAGATCACACGCGGCCTTGTACGCGGCTGAGGTTTTGAAGTGGCCTGCCATCGGCTTGTAGAGCGGATCGCCTGCGTTCTGCTTGTCAACCACGGCGGCCATGCGCTCGAAGGTCTCGGTGATTTGTGCTTTGGTCACCACGCCGTGCAGCAGCCAGTTGGCCATGTGCTGGCTGCTGATGCGCAGGGTGGCGCGGTCTTCCATCAGGCCGACGTTGTGGATGTCGGGCACCTTGGAGCAGCCCACGCCCTGGTCGATCCAGCGCACGACGTAGCCCAGAATGCCCTGTGCGTTGTTGTCGAGTTCCTGCTGCCTGGCCTCTACGCTCCAGTTGGGCGTGCTGGCAACGGGCACTTGCAGCAGGTCGTTCAGTATCGCGTTGCGCACTTTTGATTTGTCGCTGTGTGCGTCGATTTTTTCAAGGTCTTTTTGTACCTTGCTGACCTTGACCTGGTGGTAATGCAGCGCGTGCAGGGTGGCGGCGGTCGGCGACGGCACCCAGGCGGTGTTGGCACCGGCCAGGGGGTGGGCAATTTTTTGCGCCAGCATGGCCGCCATCAAATCAGGCATGGCCCACATGCCCTTGCCGATTTGCGCCTTGCCGCGCAGGCCGCATTGCAGCCCGACCAGCACGTTGCTGCGCTCGTAAGCAGCAATCCAGGCGCTGGCTTTCATGTCGCCCTTGCGGATCATGGGGCCGGCCTGCATGGCGCTGTGCATCTCGTCGCCAGTGCGGTCTAAAAAGCCGGTGTTGATGAAGGCTACGCGGCTGGACGCTGCTGCAATACAGGCCTTGAGGTTGACGCTGGTGCGGCGCTCTTCGTCCATGATGCCGAGCTTGACGGTGCTGTCCGGCAGGCCGAGCAGCTTTTCAACACGGGCAAACAGTTCGGCCGCAAAGGCGACTTCAACCGGGCCATGCATTTTGGGTTTGACGATGTAGACACTGCCTTTGCGCGAGTTGCGGATCGCGTCCTTTTTGCTGCGCTTTAAGTCATGCATGGCGATGCTGGTGGTGACGACCGCATCCAGAATGCCTTCGGGGATTTCGCGCAATTTGCCATCTGCCGCTTGGTACAGGATGGCCGGGTTGGTCATCAGGTGGCCGACGTTGCGAAGGAGCATGAGCGAGCGGCCGTGCAGCTTGACGCGGCCCTTGTCGTTAGCCGCCGTGTACTCACGGTCAGCATTCAGGCTACGGGTGAAGGTTGTGCTGCCTTTGCTGACCGTCTCGGTCAGTGTGCCCTTGAGTATGCCCAGCCAGTTGCTGTAGGCCAGTACTTTGTCGTCGGCATCGACCACGGCAACCGAGTCTTCCAGATCAAGGATGGTTGACAGCGCGGCTTCCAGCACCAGGTCGCTCACGCCTGCGGCATCGCTTTTGCCAATCGGCGTGGCGCGGTTGATTTGAATGTCGAGGTGCAAGCCGTTGTGCTCAAGCAGTACCGATGATGGCGCAGTGGCTGCACCTTGGTAGCCGATGAATTGTTTGGCATCTTGCAGGCCCGTGGTCTTGCCACCTTTCAGGGCTACCACCAACTTGCCGCCTTTGACCGAATAGCCAACCGAGTCAATGTGCGATGCGGCTGCCAGCGGCGCGCTGCGGTCGAGTACATAGCGCGCATATTCAATCACTTTTGCGCCGCGCTTGGGGTTGTAGCTGCTGCCTTTTTCAAAACCGTTGGCTTCAGAAATCACATCAGTGCCATACAGCGCGTCATACAAAGAACCCCAACGCGCGTTGGCGGCGTTCAGTGCGTAGCGCGCGTTCAGTATCGGCACCACCAGTTGCGGGCCGGCCTGTTTGGCGAGTTCTGCATCGACGTTTTGGGTGCTGGCACTGACCTTCTTGGGGGGCTTGACGAGGTAGCCGATTTTTTCAAGGAAAGCGCGATACGCCTTCATGTCTTTGATAGCGCCGGGGTTGGCCTTGTGCCAGGCATCCATCGCGATTTGCAGGCGGTCACGCTCGGCCAGCAAGGCGATGTTTTTCGGGGCCAGGTCTTGCACGATGGCATCAAACCCTTTCCAGAACTTCTCGCTGCTAACGCCTGTGCCGGGCAGCACGCTGCTTTCGATAAAGCGGTGCAAAACGCTGGCGACTTCAAGCGAGTGGCAGGTGGTGCGCGGTGTGGCGGGTGTGGCTGATATGGCGGCTGCGGCTGATGTGGTGGGGCTGGTCATGGCCGTCCTGTTCGGTAAATAGCGGTAGATGGCACGGGCGCTGGCTGCTTAGGAGTTTTTGGGGTCAGAGCCCAAATTCGCCGAGCCTACGGCTCGCCCGGAGGGCGCGGTGCGATGCACCGCAGCGAAATTGGGCTCTGATCCCAATAACTCCTATTTTATTCGATGCGCAAGGTGGATGACCTTGGGTTGACTGCGTTAACCGTAAAATCAGCTCATGCTCTCGATTAAAAATGAACTGCTCTCGGCGCTGGCCGAAGGGCTGGAACAGCTTTCCCCCGGCGCTGGTGAAAAGGCCGCGTTTGAATCACCCAAGGTGGCTGCGCATGGCGATTTCGCCTGTACCGCAGCCATGCAACTGGCCAAGGGGCTCAAGCAGAACCCGCGCCAGGTCGCCGAGGGTTTGAAGGCGCTATTGCTCGCCAGCCCGGTGTTTGAACGCTGGGTTGAAGCGATTGAAATTGCCGGCCCCGGTTTTATCAACATCAAACTCAAAGCGGTTGCTAAACAGGAAACAGTACGTGAAGTACTGCACGCTGGTGCGCAATACGGGGTCAAACCCATAAGCGATGAAAAAACCATCGTCGAGTTTGTATCGGCCAACCCAACCGGGCCGTTGCATCTGGGCCATGGCCGGCAGGCCGCGCTGGGCGATGCGATTTGCAAGCTGTTTGTGACACAAGGTGTGCAGGTGTACCGCGAGTTTTATTACAACGATGCGGGCGTGCAAATCCATACACTGGCAATGAGCACCCTGGCACGTGCGCAAGGCTTCAAACCGGGCGACAAAGATTGGCCGGAGGTGGCGTACAACGGCGACTACATTGCCGACATCGCAGACGATTTTCTGGCTAAAAAAACCGTCAAGTCTGATGACCGTGAGTTCACCGCATCAGGTGATATTCATGACATTGATTCGATTCGCCAATTCGCGGTTGCCTATTTGAGGCACGAGCAGGATTTGGATTTGAAGGCCTTCTCGGTTCAGTTCGACAACTATTACCTTGAGTCGAGCTTGTATACCTCAGGCCGCGTCGAAGCCACCGTCGCCAAACTGAAAACCGCCGGCAAGACCTACGAGCAGGACGGCGCGCTGTGGCTCAAGTCCACCGACTATGGCGACGACAAAGACCGCGTGATGAAAAAGAGCGACGGCAGCTACACCTACTTTGTGCCTGATGTGGCCTACCACCTTGCCAAATGGGAGCGTGGTTACAGCCGCGCCATCAACATCCAGGGCATGGATCACCACGGCACCATCTCGCGCGTGCGTGCTGGCTTGCAAGCTGCTGGCGAAGGCGTGCCCCAGGGCTATCCCGACTATGTTCTGCACACCATGGTGCGCGTGGTGCGCAACGGTGAAGAAGTAAAAATTTCAAAACGCGCTGGCAGCTATGTGACGCTACGCGACCTGATCGAATGGACCAGCACCGATGCCGTGCGCTTCTTTTTACTCAGCCGCAAGCCCGATACCGAATACATCTTCGACATCGACCTCGCGCTGGCCAAGAACAACGAGAACCCGGTCTATTACGTGCAGTACGCCCATGCGCGCATCTGCTCGGTGTTATCGAGCTGGGGCGGCGAGGTGGCAGACCTGAAGGGCGCTGACCTGTCGCCACTCGACAGCCCGCAGGCGCAAGCGCTGATGCTGCTGATCGCCAAATACCCCGACATGCTGACCAACGCCGCCAGCGGGTTTGCACCGCACGACGTGGCCTTTTACCTGCGCGAGCTGGCCGCCTGCTACCACAGCTATTACGATGCCGA
>JBCKNJ010000007.1:0-53001 GCA_038902795.1 Polaromonas sp.
CGGCTGATGCCGCGCATCAGTGCATCGGCCAGTTGCACCTGGTAGTCGTCGCTGCGCAGCTTGACCTCTTCGTCGGGGTTGCTGATGAAGGCGGCTTCAACCAGTACGCTCGGAATGTCGGGTGCCTTCAATACCGCAAAGCCTGCCTGCTCGACCTTGGCCTTGTGCAGCTTGCCGACGCGGCCAATCTCGCTCAGCATGGCGCTGCCTAGTTTGAGGCTGTCATTGATCTGCGCCGTGGTGCTCATATCTAACAGCGCTTTTTGCACCTGCGCGTCATTTGCCTTGACGTTGATGCCGCCCACCAGGTCGGCCGAGTTTTCTTTATCTGCCATCCAGCGCGCGGCGCTGCTGGATGCACCCTTGTCGCTCAGTGCAAACACGCTGGAACCCTGCGGCCGTGCGGTAAAAAAAGCATCGGCATGGATGCTGATGAAAAGATCGGCCTGCACCTTGCGCGCCTTTTGTACGCGTATGTGCAGCGGCACAAAAAAGTCGGCATCGCGCGTCAGGTAGGCACGCATATTCGGCTGCTGGTTGATGCGGTCACGCAGGCGGTGTGCAATTTGCAGCACCACGTCTTTTTCGCGCGTGCCGCCGGGGCCAACCGCGCCGGGGTCTTCACCGCCGTGGCCGGGGTCGAGTGCGACGATGACCAGGCGGTCTGTTTTGCCCTGTAGGGTGGTTGCCGTTTCCACCGGGGGTCTGATCGGGCGACCCGCCTGCTGTGCAATCAGGTCGCCGAGCGGATCACGTGACAATGCGCTTGAAGGTGCGGGCGAGGGCGATGTTGTTGGCGACGATATTGACGACGAAGGCGAAGATTTATCGGCCAGCTTTTCCGCAATCAGCGCTGCCAGTGGGTCGGCTGCCTGCGCCGGGTAAAGGTCCAGCACCAGCCGGTACTGGTAGGCGGCAACCGGTGGCAGGGTGAACACCTGCGGCAATATGGGTAGCTTTAAATCAATCACCAGCCGCACCACGCCGGGCGTGTTTTGCCCGACCCGAATGCCCTGGATATTCGGATCGTCAGACTTGACCTTGGCCACCAGCTCGCGCAGCGCCGGTATCAGGTCAATGCCTTCAATATCGACGACCAAGCGCGGCGGCTCGGCAACAAAAAACTGTCGCGTTTTTATTTCACCATCAGACTCGATCGTCAGCCGCGTGTAGTCTTTCGATGGCCAGACACGCACCGCCACAATCGTTGCGCCGCGCGCGATGTGCTGCACGCCCAGCATGAGCACCACGCTGCCTAGTTGCAAGGCCTCACGACGATTAAGGCGGTTAAGTCGGTTAAATCGACTAAAGCGGCTGCCGATATTTTTCAAGCGATCAGCTCCATACCCACGGCCGTGAAAGCGCTCAACGTCACAACGCGAGATTCGTCGTTCAGCACTTCAATGGCAATCTGCAAATCCGGTTTGGGCAAATACGCACCAGCCTTTTCAGGCCATTCGACCAGCTTGAGGCCTTGGGTTCCAAAAATATCCCTGAAACCGGCCTCTTCCCATTCGCGCGGGTCGTTGAAACGGTAAAAGTCAAAGTGCGAGATATTGATGGAATTGAGCATTGAATCGGTATCTGATGGCAAAGCCAGCGAATAAGTTTCAACCACGGCATAGGTCGGGCTTTTGATGCGGCCCGGCACGCCGAGCGCGCTGAGCAGGTGCCGCACAAACGTGGTTTTACCAGCGCCAAGGTCACCGCTCAATTCAATCATCGCCTTGCCAATGGCAGGCCGCTTTGCCAGCACCAAGGCAAATGCCTGCGTCGCCGCCTCGTCAGGCCAGGCAATCCTTTTTATAATCAGCGGGTGAAACCGAGCAATCATGTCCATCAAGCATTAGTCCAGCAGATTCAGGTTTGGGCGCGCGAGCTTGGATTCTCGCAAATCGGGTTTGCTGGCGTGGATTTATCGTCAGCAGAAGCCGGATTATCGGCGTGGCTGGCCGCTGGCTTTCATGGTGACATGCATTACATGGCAGCGCATGGGCTTAAAAGGGCGCGGCCTGCGGAACTGGTTCCGGGCACGGTCAGCGTCATCACCGCCCGCATGGACTACCTGCCTGCTTCAACAGCAACGACTAACGGTGACTGGCAGACCATCGAGTTCAGTCGTCTGGACCGGCCGACGGAGGCGATTGTCTCGGTCTACGCCAGAGGCCGTGACTATCACAAAGTGATGCGCAGCCGCTTGCAAAAGCTGGCTGAGCGCATCGCCTCGCATGTCGGGCCACTCGGTTATCGCGCCTTTACCGACTCGGCCCCCGTACTGGAAGCCGAGCTGGCGGCCAGATCCGGCCAGGGCTGGCGCGGCAAGCACACGCTAATACTGAACCGCGAGGCTGGGTCGATGTTCTTTTTGGGTGAAATTTATGTTGACCTGGCCTTGCCGCCCAGCGAGCCGGTAACGCCGCATTGCGGCAGTTGCAGCGCCTGCATCGACGTGTGCCCGACGCAGGCCATCATTGCGCCGTATAAGCTCGATGCGCGGCGCTGCATCTCTTACCTGACGATAGAGCACGAGGGCGCTATTCCGCTGGAGTTAAGAGCCCTGATGGGCAACCGCATCTACGGCTGTGACGACTGCCAGCTCATCTGCCCGTGGAACAAGTTTGCCCAGCGCAGCGCCTTGCCGGACTTTGATGAACGTGCAGGGCTGACGGGCCAGCAACTCGTTACGCTGTTCGCCTGGACCGAGCAGGCGTTTTTGCACTTTACCGAGGGCAGCGCCATACGCCGCATAGGCCACCAGCGCTGGCTGCGCAACATCGCAGTGGCGATGGGTAATGCGCTAAGGGCGGGCTGTGACGACGGCATTCGCATGGCGCTACTGGCGCGGCAGGCTGATGCCTCTGATTTGCTCAAGGAGCATATTTTATGGGCTCTGGAGCAGTAATAACGGGTTTTTACTGGTAATTCGGGTTAGCCCCTTATGCGTATTCCACAACTTGCCAGAACGCTTCTTGCATTAAGATTCAGATTGTTTTAATCAGAAGGATTTGAATATGCAACGTCGCTCTTTTTTCGCCCTGTCAACCCTCTCCTCTGTGTTGCTTGCCTGCGCTACTGGCGCTGCGATGGCACAGGGCTACCCGAACAAGGTGATTCAGCTGCAAGTGCCATTTGCACCCGGCGGCACGACGGATCTGATTGCCCGCATCATCGCTGAGCCGCTGGGCAGGGCGCTGGGCCAGTCGGTGGTGGTGGTCAACAGAGCGGGCGGCGGCGGTGTGGTGGGCGCGGCTGAAACGGCACGCGCTGTGCCGGATGGTTATTCACTCGGCATGGCGACGGTGTCCACAACAGCGGCCAACCCGGCCATCAACCCCAAAATGCCGTACAACGCAGAAACCGATTTCACCCCCATTATCAACATTGCAGCCACGCCCAACGTGATTGCAGTGCATCCCAGCTTCCCAGCTAAGAACTACAAGGACTTTGTTGCCGTACTTAAAAAATCGCCAGGCAAGTATTCGTACGCATCGTCGGGTACCGGCGGCATTGGGCATCTACAAACCGAGTTGTGGAAGGGCTTGGCGGGCGTTTTTGTCTTGCACATTCCGTACAGCGGTGCTGGCCCGGCGCTGCGCGACGCGGTAGGTGGTCAGGTCGAAATCATTTTTGACAATCTGCCTTCAGCGTTGCCCCATTTCAACACCAAGCGGCTGGTGCCAATGGCTGTAGCTGCTCCGCAGCGCCTGGCTGTGCTGCCGGATGTGCCAACGTTTAAAGAGCTGGGACTTGAGCCCGTTAACCGCATGGCTTACTACGGTATTTTGGGCCCCAAGGGTTTGCCGCGTGATGTGGTCGACAAAGTCAACAGCGCCATGCGCAAAGTGCTTGAAGACCCAGCTGTGCGCAAGCGGATTGAGGACACCGGCTCCGTTGTACTGGGCAACACACCCGAGCAGTTTGCCCAGCAAATGAAAGATGAGTTGGCGGTGTATAAAAAAGTGGTGGAAACGGCCAAACTCAAGCTCGAATAAAACCGATCAACCTGCGTTTTGACAAAAGCCGCTTTCAACAAGCGGCTTTTTTGTTATCGTCCAGCATCATGCCCACCTCAAGCCAAGCCGATATAGACAGCTTCATAGACGCGCTATGGCTGGAAGACGGGTTGTCAAAAAACACGCTGGCGGCTTATCGTCGTGACCTGTCGCTTTACGCTGTCTGGCTGGGCGCGCAAAAGCAGGGCAGTCGCAAGCTTGACGAGACCGTTGAGGCCGACCTCAACGCCTATTTTTCGGCTCGGCACAGCGTCACCAAGGCGACTTCGGCGAATCGGCGGCTGACCGTCTTCAAACGCTACTTTCGCTGGGCCTTGCGCGAGCGTTTTGTCAATGCCGACCCGACGCTCAAGCTGCAATCGGCCAAACAGGCCTTGCGCGTACCCAAGACCATGAGCGAGGCACAGGTTGAAGCCCTGCTAGCCGCGCCCGACGACACAGCGCTGGGCCTGCGTGACCGCGCCATGCTGGAGGTGCTGTACGCCAGCGGCCTGCGTGTCAGCGAGTTGGTGGGGTTGAAGACGTTTGATGTGAGCCTTAACGACGGCGTGCTGCGTGTGATGGGCAAAGGCAGCAAGGAGCGGCTGGTACCGTTTGGTCAGGCCGCGCGCGAAGCCATCGTGCAATACATCGCGCAGGCCAGGCCAGAAATTTTGAAAGGCCAGCAGACCGAAGCCCTGTTTGTCACCCATCGTGGCCGTGCCATGAGTCGCGTGATGTTCTGGATGCTGGTCAAAAAATATGCACTGCAAGCCGGCATCACGTCACCCCTGTCGCCGCACACCCTGCGCCACGCCTTTGCTACGCACCTGCTGAACCATGGTGCTGATTTGCGCACCGTGCAAATGCTGCTGGGACATGCGGATATTTCAACGACGACGATTTACACGCACGTTGCGCGTGAGCGCCTGAAGGCAATTCACCACGCGCATCATCCGCGCGGTTGACCTTCAGCATGCATATAGCTCCGGTTAAACGGGTAAACCGATTGCGCGCCCCTCGCATACAGACCATCTTCTGACGCGTTCACATCACCCGACGGTTTGGTGGCCAGCAACTGGTGCAGCGATATCCAGCCCTGCTCAAAGCTCATGGCGCTGCCTGCCAGATAGAGGCGGTAGGCGCGCAGGGTTTTTTCGGCGCGCTCTTTATTGCCTTCTTCGTTGCCTTCATCGTTACCTTCTTCGTTGCCGTCCCTGGCTAATACCGTGTGCGCTTCGTCCAGGCGGGCTTCCAGCGCATCAGACCAGTCCCACAGCGTGCGTGCATAGTGGGGCCGCAGGTTTTCCGTGTCCACCATTTCCAGCCCGCTGCGCGCCAGGTGGGTCAGCACATCGCTGACATGCAGCAATTCCCCGCCGGGGAAAATGTACTTCTCGATGAAGTCGCCCATGCCGGCGCCCAACCGGGCGTTGTCCGGCCAGCCGGCCGTGATGCCATGGTTCATGACCAGGCCGCCCGGTGCCAGCAGGTGCCTGATTTTGCTGAAATAGGCTGTCATGTTGGCGCGGCCCACGTGCTCGAACATGCCGACCGATGATATTTTGTCGAAAGGTTTGCTGCTTGTGTCGGTGCCTGTGTTTAGATCGCGGTAGTCGCGCAGTTCCATGCGTACGCGGTGGCCAAGGTCTTTTTCTGCAATCAGCCTCGTCACATACGCGTGCTGGTTTTTTGACAGCGTGATGCCGGTGGCATCCACCACGTAGTGCTCGGCGGCCCACAGCAGCAAGCCGCCCCAGCCTGCGCCGATGTCGAGAAAGCGATCGCCGGGCATGAGCCTTAGTTTGCGGCAGATGTGGTCAAGCTTGGCCTCTTGCGCACGGGCCAGCGTGACCGACGCATCGGCCAGGTTTGGGTAGTAGGCGCATGAATAGACGCGGCGCGGATCCAGCCACAGCGCATAAAAATCATCCGACACATCGTAGTGAAACTGTATTTGCGCCGAGTCTTTCTTCAGCGTATGGGCGGCGAGTGACTTGGCACGCCGCAGCAGGCCTTGCCACCAGCGCGTGTCGCTTTCAATCGGGTTGCCGGGCAGCAGCTTGGTGACGGCGCGGATGATGTCGCGCATGGTGCCTTCAAGCTGCAACTTGCCTTCAACATAGTCTTCAGCCAGCGCGCCCATCTGGCCAGCCTTGAGGCGGGCAATGCTAGACCAGCTTGAAAAAGTCAGCTTGACGGCCGCGTTGGCAGCACCTAAAAGCTGGCCGTGCGGCAATTGCACGGAAACATCAGGCGGCAAAGTAGGGTGCATGCACGTATTCCTTGGATATGGATGCGCGGATTCCAAAGCATAAGCCTAGCTTTTTTTGGGCGATTTGTCAGTAAGACAAAAGCCCGCAACCGATGCCTAGGTCAAACGAGGGGTAGCCTCCTTACAATGGGTGGAGTTTCATTGATAGGACAACAGGACACCCATGGCGATCTACCAACTAGACGATTTAATCCCTTCGATTCACCCCACCGCCTGGGTGGCCGACAGTGCGCAGGTGATTGGCCAGGTGGTGCTTGAGGAAAACGTTAGCGTCTGGTTTGGTGTGATTTTGCGGGGTGACAACGATGTTATTTCGGTTGGCAAAGGCTCCAATATTCAGGAAAACAGCGTTTTGCACATCGACCGTGGCCATCCGCTGGTGCTTGGCGAGAACGTCACCATCGGCCATCAGGTGATGCTGCATGGATGCACGATTGGTGATAACTCGCTGGTGGGCATAGGCGCAGTGGTGCTGAATGACGCCAGAATTGGCAAGAACTGCTTGGTGGGCGCGGGCTCACTGGTGACGGAGGGCAAGGAGTTTCCCGATGGCTCGCTCATCATGGGCAGCCCGGCCAAAGCGGTGCGCCAGCTGTCAGCCGAGCAGATTGAGGGTTTAAAAATGATCGCGCAGCACTATATCGAGAACGCAGCCCGCTATAAAACCGGGCTTAAGAAGCTGGCTTGATGTCTGAACTGCATAAATTTATTTTTGATGGCCTGCCGGTGCGCGGCATGCTGGTGTTGCAGAGATTGACAGCGTGATTGCAGAGCAGGGCCAGGTCGGGGTGACGTGCGAATTTTGCGGTGCGCCCTACAATTTTGACCCGCTGGATGCAGCGCAGATTTTTACCCAGCCTGATCGGCAACAGCCACCTACGGCTACGCTGCAGTAGAGCGGTGTAAGCACCAAGTTATTTGTTGACCTGAACAAAAATCTCATTGGGCTTTACCATGCCCAGTTCGCTGCGGGCTTTTTCTTCGACCATTTCCAGCCCCTCTTTCAGGTCGCGCACTTCCGCTGAGAGCTGGTCATTACTCAATTGCGCGTTTGCGTTTTTGACTGTTTGATCACTCAGTTGCTGCTGCATCTCGCGCACGCTGAGAATGCTGCCCCGGCCCATCCACAATTGCGTCGGAGATCGTTGCGGGTGTTGCGGTTTCACGTGCACGCTGGGAATGCTGCCCCGGCCCATCCACAATTGCGCCTGGAAAAGCGCCAGCAGCGCAATCAAGAGGGCGGGGACTAAGCGATTTCCCAATTTAACAAACCGGGCAGGCCCTGTTTACCGAAGGTTATAAAACGCTGCGCGCCCAGGGTAGGTAGCCACCTCGCCCAGGTCTTCTTCAATGCGCAGCAACTGGTTGTACTTGGCCATGCGGTCTGAACGCGACAGTGAGCCGGTCTTGATCTGGCCTGCGTTGGTACCCACGGCGATGTCGGCAATGGTGGTGTCTTCAGTCTCGCCCGAGCGGTGCGAGATAACGGTGGTGTAGCCAGCACGCTTGGCCATTTCAATCGCGGCAAAGGTTTCTGTCAGGGTGCCGATCTGGTTGATTTTGATGAGGATGGAATTGGCGATCTGCTTGTCGATGCCTTCTTTCAAAATCTTGGTGTTGGTCACAAACAGGTCGTCACCGACGAGTTGCACTTTTTTGCCCAGGCGTTCGGTCAAAATTTTCCAGCCGTCCCAGTCGTCTTCGGCCATGCCGTCTTCGATGCTGATGATGGGGTATTTGTCGACCCAGGTGGCTAGAGTATTCGTCCACTCGGTCGCGTCAAGGCTCAGACCTTCTGCGCCCAGCACATATTTACCGTCTTTGTAAAACTCGGATGCTGCGCAATCCAAGCCGAGGGCAATCTGCTCACCAGCGACAAAGCCAGCCTTGTCGATGGCCTCCAGAAGCAGCTGGATAGCGGCTTCGTGGTTGCTCACGTTGGGTGCAAAGCCGCCTTCGTCACCGACGGCAATGCTCATGCCCTTGTCGTGCAGGATTTTTTTCAGGGCATGGAAAACTTCTGCGCCATAACGCACGGCTTCGCGAAAGCTGGGCGCGCCGACCGGAATAATCATCAGCTCTTGCAGGTCAAGGTTGTTATTCGCATGTGCGCCGCCGTTGACGACGTTCATCATGGGTACTGGCATCTGCATCGCACCGCTGCCGCCAAAGTAGCGGTACAGCGGCAGGCCGGCTTCTTCAGCCGCTGCACGTGCCACGGCCATACTGACGGCCAGTATGGCGTTGGCACCGAGGTGCAACTTGTTGTCGGTGCCGTCCAGGTCGATCAGGGTCTTGTCCAGAAAGGCCTGCTCGGAAGCGTCCAGGCCCAGAATGGCCTCGGAGATTTCGGTGCTGATACGCTCCACCGCCTTGAGCACGCCCTTGCCGCCGTAGCGGCTCTTGTCGCCGTCACGCAGTTCGATAGCCTCGCGCGAGCCGGTAGATGCACCGGACGGCACAGACGCACGGCCCATGACCCCGGACTCCAGCAGCACATCACATTCGACTGTGGGGTTGCCACGGCTGTCGAGAATTTCGCGGCCGACGATATCAACTATTGCGCTCATTTTTTCTCGTCTTTCAATCCAAAAATCAAAAATTACAAACCAAAATTATTTTCAAGGTATCCATTTTTCTTGGTCACGCGATCCAGTTCAAGCAGCGTTTCCAGCAGGGCTTTCATGTGTTTTAACGGTACAGCGTTGGGGCCATCACTCATGGCGTTGGCGGGGTCAGGATGGGTTTCCATAAAGAGCCCTGCGACACCGACGGCAATCGCTGCGCGTGCCAGCACGGGCACCATCTCACGCTGGCCACCGCTGCTGGTGCCGTTGCCGCCGGGCAGTTGAACCGAATGGGTGGCATCAAACACAACTGGCGCTTGCGTCTCGCGCATGATGGCCAGGCTGCGCATGTCAGACACCAGGTTGTTGTAGCCAAAGCTTGCACCGCGCTCGCAGGCCATGAAGCGGTCTTCGCTGAGGCCTTTTTCACGCGCTGCGGCACGCGCTTTGTCAATCACGTTTTTCATCTCACCGGGCGCGAGGAACTGGCCTTTTTTGATATTCACCGGCTTGCCCGACTGCGCGACTGCGTGGATGAAGTCGGTCTGGCGGCATAAAAATGCGGGGGTCTGCAACACATCAACGATGGCTGCAACCTCGGCAATATGGCTTTCTGAATGCACATCGGTCAGGATGGGCACACCGAGGTCGCGCTTGACCTTGGCCAAAATTTCCAGACCCTTTTGCATACCGAGGCCGCGAAAGCTGGTGCCGCTGGAGCGATTGGCCTTGTCGTAGCTGGACTTGAAGATGAAAGGGATGCCGAGCGAGGCAGTGATTTCCTTGAGTGTGCCTGCCGTGTCCATTTGCAACTGCTCGGACTCAATCACGCAGGGGCCAGCTATCAGGAAGAAGGGCTTGTCGAGGCCAATATCAAATCCGCAGAGTTGCATTTTCAGGCCACAATCTTCAGTAGCTTGCCCTGGGTCTGATGGTCGAGCGTTGCCAAAACGAAAGCGTTAAACAGCGGATGCCCGTTCCACGGGGTGGACTTGAACTCCGGGTGAAACTGTACGCCCACATACCAGGGGTGAGCGGTTTGCGGCAGCTCGATGATTTCAGTCAGCTGCTCGCGCTGCGTCAGCGCGGAAATCACCAGGCCAGCCGCACGTAGTTGATCCAGGTAGTTGACGTTGGCCTCGTAGCGGTGGCGATGCCGCTCGGTAACCACATCGCCATAAATCCTGTGCGCCAGCGTGCCTTTGGCAACGTCAGAGCTTTGCGCACCCAGGCGCATGGTGCCGCCGAGGTTGGACTTGGCATCACGCATCTTGATGCTGCCGTCAGCGTCTTTCCATTCGGTTATCAGCGCAATGACGGGGTGTGGCGTTTGCGGGTCAAACTCGGTGCTGTTTGCATCTTTCAGGCCAGCAACATGGCGCGCAAATTCAATCGTGGCGACTTGCATTCCCAGGCAAATGCCGAGGTACGGCAGCTTGTTTTCACGGGCGTAGCGGGCAGCGCAAATCTTGCCTTCAACACCACGCACACCAAAACCACCAGGCACCAGAATGCCGTCAAACTTGGCCAGGCGCGAGACGTTTTCAGGGGTGATGGTTTCAGAGTCGATGTATTCAATAACGACCTTGGCATGGTTTTTCATGCCTGCGTGGCGAAGCGCTTCGTTCAGTGATTTGTAGCTGTCGCTCAGGTCAACATACTTGCCAACCATGGCAATGTGGACTTCGTTTTTCGGGTGTTCGGTTTCATACACCAGGTCGTCCCAGCGCTTGAGATTGGCTGGCGGTGTGTTCAGACGCAGCTTGTCGCAAATCAGGCCATCGAGGCCCTGCTCGTGCAACATGCGTGGTACTTTGTAAATGGTGTCCACGTCCCACATCGAAATCACGCCCCATTCGGGCACGTTCGTGAACAGCGATATCTTATCGCGCTCTTCCTGCGGAATGCGGCGGTCGGCGCGGCACAGCAGCACATCGGCCTGAATACCGATTTCACGCAGTTGCCTGGCGCTGTGCTGGGTCGGTTTGGTCTTGAGCTCGCCCGCAGCGGCTATCCAGGGCACATAGCTCAAATGTACAAATGCCGTGTTGTTAGCGCCCATGCGCAGGCTCATTTGCCGCACGGCTTCAAGAAAGGGAAGGGATTCGATGTCGCCCACCGTGCCGCCGATTTCGACAATGGCCACGTCAACTGCGTCAGGTGTTTCATATCCGGCGCCGCGTTTGACGAATTCCTGAATCTCGTTGGTGACGTGCGGAATGACCTGCACGGTCTTGCCGAGGTAGTCGCCACGGCGTTCTTTTTCAAGTACGCTTTTGTAGATCTGACCAGTGGTGAAGTTGTTGCTCTTCTTCATGCGCGTTTCAATAAAACGCTCGTAATGGCCGAGGTCAAGGTCGGTTTCTGCGCCATCGTCGGTGACAAAAACTTCGCCGTGCTGAAACGGCGACATGGTGCCGGGATCAACGTTGAGGTAGGGATCCAGTTTTATTAAAGTGACTTTGAGGCCGCGCGATTCAAGGATCGCAGCGAGGGAGGCTGAGGCGATTCCCTTGCCCAGGGAAGACACCACACCGCCGGTGACGAAGACAAATTTGGTCATTTTGGTCATGTCAGATACAAGCCGTAAAGCTCGCAGGGTGGGAAATTACGATTATAGGCTCCTAGACCTGAGCCCATTTGATCCGGATGAAGAACTCTCCAAACTGATACATTGCAGGGCATGACGAATTCATCGATAACTGACATTTCTGGCGAGCCATTGGATATGGCAGGCAAACACATTGTGCTGGGCCTGACGGGCGGCATTGCCTGCTATAAGGCCGCAGAGCTGTGCCGTGCCCTTATCCAGGCGGGTGCCACGGTGCAGGTGGTGATGACCGAAGCTGCCGAGCAGTTCATCACCGCTGTGACTATGCAGGCATTGAGCAACAGGCCGGTGTTTACCAGCCAGTGGGACAGCCGTGAGCCGAACAACATGGCGCACATCAACCTGTCGCGTGAAGCCGATGCGATTTTGATTGCACCCATGAGCGCCGACTTCATGGCCAAACTTCTGCATGGGCGTGCAGATGACCTCTTGAGTCTGATGTGTCTGGCCCGGCCCATCGGCAAGGTGCCGTTGCTGGTAGCGCCTGCCATGAATCGCGAGATGTACGTACACCCTGCAACCCAGCGCAATTTTGTGCAACTGGAGGCGGACGGCGCAACCGTGCTGGGCGTGGGCAATGGGTATCAAGCTTGCGGTGAAACGGGCGATGGCCGCATGCTCGAGCCACAGCAACTGCTGGAAGACATCATTGCCTTTTTCACCCCCAAAGTACTGGCTGGCCAGAAGGTGCTGGTGACGGCAGGGCCGACCTATGAGGCGATTGATCCGGTGCGTGGCATTACCAATTTGTCCAGCGGCAAGATGGGGTTTGCGATTGCGCGCGCTGCCCGCGAGGCCGGTGCCGAGGTCACGCTGGTTGCCGGCCCAGTCAGTTTGCCGACACCGCGTGGTGTCACACGAATTGACGTGAAATCAGCCTCAAATATGCTTGAAGCCGTTATTTCACGGGTACAAGCAGCTACTATTTTTATAGCGACTGCAGCAGTGGCGGACTGGCGCGTCGCAGCGCCTTCAGAGCGCAAACTAAAAAAGGAAGGCTCTGTAGTAGGGCCGCAGTTGGTGTTTGAAGAGAACGCCGATATTCTTGCCAGCGTTGCAAAATCTGAAAGCGCCCAGACGGGCAGGCTGTTCTGCGTCGGCTTCGCAGCAGAAAGCCACGACCTGCATGAGAACGTACAGGCCAAGCGCCTGCGTAAAAACGTACCGTTGCTGGTCGGCAATATTGGCCCTGACACGTTCGGACAAGACCACAATGCCTTGCTGCTGGTTGATGCAAAGGGGAGTACTGAATTGCCCCGCGCGTCCAAGCTGTCACTGGCACGCGCATTGGTACGCGAAGTCGCGCTCCGCATTGGCAAAGTTTAAAAAAGAGAAAAGCTTTCATGAAAATTGACGTCAAGATCATCGACCCGCGCCTGGTTGATAACCTGCCAGCCTATGCTACGGCGGGCAGTGCGGGGCTGGATTTACGGGCCTGCCTGATGGAGCCTTGGGTGCTGCAGGCCAATGCCTGGAAACTGGTGCCGACGGGTATCGCGATTTTTTTGCGCGATACCCGCTACGCAGCCCTTATCCTCCCGCGCTCCGGTCTTGGCCACAAGCATGGCATTGTGCTGGGCAACCTGGTCGGTCTGATTGACAGCGACTACCAGGGCCAGTTGATGGTGAGCGCATGGAACCGCAGCGACGTGCCTTTCACCATTCAGCCTATGGAGCGGATTGCCCAACTGGTCATCGTGCCCGTGGTGCAGGCCGAGTTCAATGTGGTGAGCGAGTTCCCTGCCAGCGAACGTGGCGAGGGCGGTTATGGCTCGACTGGCAAGAGCTGATGCATTTGCCCTAATTGTGGGGTGATTTTCATCGCACAATTGTCCCATGGATGTTAATCAGTCTCTACCCCTTCTCGCCGGTTTGACACCGGCCCAGTTCATGCGTCGCCACTGGCAGAAAAAGCCTTTGCTGGTGCGGCAGGCGCTGCCAGGCTTCAAACCGGTATTGAGTCGCTCAGAGCTGTTCAAACTTGCTGCACGTGATGAAGTCGAGTCCCGGCTTGTGGTGAACAACAGCAAAAAAGGCAAGCTGGCCTGGTCCATGAAGCGCGGGCCTTTTACGCCGCGTAGCCTGCCGCCTTTGAGCCAGGCCGCATGGACGCTGCTGGTGCAGGGCGTTGACGGGCATGACGGGAAGGCGCACCGATTACTGCAAATGTTTCGTTTTGTTCCGGACGCGCGACTGGATGATTTGATGATTTCATTTGCCACGACGGGTGGTGGCGTAGGTCCGCACTTTGACAGCTACGACGTGTTTTTATTGCAGGCCAGTGGCAGTCGTCGCTGGAAAATCAGCAAACAAAAAGACCTGACGCTGCAAGCGGATGTGCCCTTGAAGATATTGCAGAACTTTGAGCCTGAAGAAGAGTTTTTGCTGCAAGCTGGTGACATGCTTTACTTGCCCCCGGGCTATGCCCACGATGGTATTGCTGAAGCCGCATTTCAGCCTGACGGTAAAGCCGCCGATTGCATGACCTATTCGATTGGTTTCAGGGCCCCGGCGCAACGTGAGCTGGCTGCGGAACTGCTGCATCGCCTGGCCGAATTCAGCGAAGATGCCGCAGAGGCATCGGTCGAAGAAGATGGTTTGCCCACAAAGCGCCAAACGAATCGCAAACCCGTGATGTACCGCGACCCTGACCAGTTGGCAACCGCAACACCTGCGGCGCTGCCCGCAGCCCTTGCGGGCTTTGCAACGGCAGCTGTGATGCAGGCTTTGCAAGACCCGCTGGCAGTGGCTTGCGCTCTTGGTGAGTACATGACGGCAGCCAAACCTTCGGTATGGTTTGATGAGACCACCGATGCATGGATGCCAACGGGCGCAACTGGTACAACTGGTACAACTGGTACAACTGGTACAACTGGCACAACTGGCATAACTGGTATAACTGGTATTGGCCTGGATGCGCGGACCCGCATGATGTATGACGCAGAGCATATTTTTATCAACGGTGAAAGCTATCGGGCCAGGGGTGCCGATGCCCGGCTGATGCAGCGCCTGGCTGACCAGCGCGCTCTGTCAGCGGGGGAGTTGAAAAAAGCCAGCCCTGCGGCGCAGGAGTTGCTGGCCGACTGGCATGAAGCCGGATGGCTGGTCGCTCGACAGCCAGCCGGAGATTTTTAGCTTCAGGGAACCTTTTGATGCCCTATAAAGCGGGTTACAATCCCCAACTGGGCAAAAGAGCTCGAGTCCTTTTGCCTGGTCAAATGACATCTGAGTTTTCAGTCTGGTTTTTTGACAATTTCCGGAAATTGTTTTCTTTTAAATCTTTAAGGATAGTAAATATGAATAAATCTCTCGTTCTGGCAGCTGTTATCGCCGCAGTTGCACTGGCTGCTTGCGGTAAAAAAGAAGAAGTAAAAGCTCCTGTTGTTGTTCCTACTCCAGCCGCTGTTGTTGCCCCAGCTGCCGCCCCTGCTGCCCCAGCTGCCGCCGCTTCTGCTGCCCCAGCCGCTGTTGTTGCCCCAGCTGCTGACGCTGCAAAACCGGCTACCGACGCGGTGAAGAAGTAATTCTTTTTCTCGATTACAAAAAGCCGCCAGACACAAGGTCTGGCGGCTTTTTTTTGCCTGGTGCAGTTAAGCGGCCTTAACGCAGATCATCGGCGATGACCTTGATAATGCGCTGGGCGTTGGCCGATGCCTCGGCTGCACCCTGAGCATTGAGCACGGATACTGTCGTAGCATTGCCTTGGCTTTTCACGGCAATACGGTATTTCAGCGGTGACACGGCTGATGATCCCGAAAAGCTGAACAGCTTGCTCAAAAAGCCCGGCTCCTTGCTGTCCGATGTCGGCTCCACGTAGCGCACAAAGTAAGTGCCCTGTGCCCGGTCACGGTCTTCTACCGTAAAGCCGGTGCGATCCAGCGTCAGACCCACACGGCGCCAGGCGCGGTCAAAGTCTTCGTCCATCTGAACCACTGGCGTACCGTTGACATTGGCAACGCGCGATGTAGGGGCTGTTGCACCCGCTGCAACCAATACCTTGGATTGTTCCTGGCTGACCCCGAGCTTGACCATCAGGCGACGTAAAAACTCGGCTTCGAGTTCCGGATCTGCCAGACGCGGCTGCCAGATGGTGTCGCCACCACTTGCTGGACCTGCCGTTTTAACGGTTTCAACCATGCCCCTGTGGCTGATGTAAATCTCGGTACCACCGATGGCATTACGCTCCAGGCGGGTGCGAAACTTGTCGCGCTCACCGGTTGAATACAGAGCATCAAAAAGCTTGCCTATGGTTGCGCGGATAAAGTCTTGCGGAATCTTGGCGCGGTTCTCGGCAAAGTCGGTTTCCATGATGCCGAGTTTTTCCTGATCGAGTACCAACAGAAAACCACTCTCCAGCCAGAAGTCACGCACCGGGCTCCAGAGCTGGTCAGCCGGGCGATTGACCACCAGCCAGCGCTGGTTGCCAGAGCGTTCAATGCGCACATCACCAACGCTGGTGGCGGCTACCGGAACGATCTGGCTGGAACTCGAGCCCAACTGGTAAGCGCTGGCTGTGATGGCGCTACCCGGCACCACGTAACGGGTTTCGCGGGACAGTTGCGTCAGGTCTGGTGGCACCTCCAGTGACGGCCCGGCCTTGCCGCTGGATTTGTAGTCAATCTTGTCGCCCGCAAGCAGGTTGCTCACGCTGGAGCAACTGGTGAGCAGCATGGTAGCGGCCAGGATGGATGCTGTGCCGACTGTTTTTGCTGTCTGTAGGCTGCAAGCTTTTTGCAATGTCTTCACTTTGGGTTCCTTAAAAATCAGATCAGGCCGCACTGGCGCAGTGCGCCTTCAACGGTTGCTTCATTGGACGCTTCAAGCGGTGTCATCGGCAGGCGCAAGGTCGGGCCGCACAGGCCCATGCGTGCCATCGCCCATTTCACGGGAATCGGGTTGGCTTCAACAAAAAGATGTTTGTGAAGCGGCAGCAATTTCATTTGCAGTTCCATGGCGCCTCTGGCATCGCCAGCCACGGCTGCCTTGCACATCTCGTGCATCAGTTTGGGGGCCACATTCGCGGTAACGCTGATATTGCCCTGGCCACCGCACAGCATCAATGCCACAGCGGTCGGGTCGTCACCCGAGTAAACCGCGAAGCCTTTTGGTACTTCCCTGATGAGCCACTGCGCCCGCTCAATGTTGCCGGTGGCTTCCTTGATGCCGACAATGCCCGGCACCTGGGCCAGACGCAGCACCGTGGCGTGAAGCATATCGGCCACGGTACGCCCCGGCACGTTGTACAGCACGCAGGGCAGGTCGCCAACGGCCTCGGCAATCGCTTTGAAGTGCAGGTATTGGCCTTCTTGCGTCGGCTTGTTGTAATAGGGCACCACCTGCAATTGGCAGTCGGCACCAACCTGCTTTGCAAACTTTGCGAGTTCGATGGCCTCGGTGGTTGAATTGGCACCGCATCCGGCCATGATGGAGACACGCTTGTTGGCTTGCTCGACCGAGACGCGAATGATCTCGCAATGCTCTTCAACGTTGACAGTAGGTGACTCTCCAGTCGTGCCGACCACGCCTATGCAGTCGGTGCCCTCGGCAATATGCCAGTCGACCAGCTTGCGCAGGGTCGGGTAATCGACCTTGCCGTCTTCATGCAAGGGTGTCGCCAGTGCAACGATGCTGCCAGTAATGGTTTTCATGTCTTGGGTGTAACTCTGGGGGCAATCCCGCATTCTACCTAGAGCCCGATTGCCGTCCGCTACGTTGCGGGCCGTGCCTGAAGCAGGCTATGCCAGCAGGTGGCGCGGGATGTTGCCTGCCTGACCTTCTGGTTCGCGAAGCGCCACAATGCGCTGCACAAAGCGTGCTGACCTCATGCCTTGCCGGGAGGCCTCATCTCCAAAGCCTGCTTCAAAACCTTCTTCAAACGCTACCACCGTGAGACTGCTGCAAAGCGTCAGCAGTTCCCCGGTACGCAGTAAAAAATCGGGACGTGAAGGCTTGCCAACGGTTTCGTTGCCCTGGGTAAAGGTTTCGTAAATCAGCACGCCGGCAGGCAGCAGGCTGACCAGCAAGGTGGGCATCAAAGGCCGCCACAGGTAGTTGGTGACGACGACTGCATCGAACTGTCGGCCTGCAAACGGCCACGGGCTATTTTCGATGTCGGCCACCACCTTTTCGCAGCGCTCGGTTGGCAGTGCGATTGAATCAATAGCTGCCTGCGAGCTATCCACCAGGGCGATAGAGTGATTTTTAGAATAAAACCAGTGCGCGTGACGGCCATGACCGCAGGCCACGTCCAGCACCAGGCCTTGTGGTTTGACGAGATGTGACCAGCGTTGAACCCAGTGCGAAGGTTGTTCAGTAGCGTGCATTTAAAAACAGGCCCAAACCTGATTGGCGAGTGTGAGCAGAAAATCCGGCCGTGTGTACAGGGCAAACACTCCCAGCAAAGCAGCCAGCGCAGCCGCCGAACCGCTGATTTTCAAGGCAAGTTGGTATCCCATATTAGGCGGCCTTCAATTCGCCAACTGTAGCGCGATGAATCGGCGTTTCGCGCACCGGCAAATTAACCAGCCCGGCAAAAATGCCAAGTGCAATGGTGATGTACCAGATGATGTTGTAGCTGCCGGTGCGGTCATACAAAACGCCGCCCAGCCAGACA
Source organism: Polaromonas sp. (assembly GCA_038902795.1). Classification (GTDB taxonomy): domain Bacteria; phylum Pseudomonadota; class Gammaproteobacteria; order Burkholderiales; family Burkholderiaceae_C; genus Polaromonas. Next base: position 18,059 of record JBCKNJ010000007.1, read on the forward strand.
CCCAAAAACGAGCCGATCTGGTGGCTTAAAAATACAAAGCCACTGAGCATCGAAAAATGCTGAATGCCGAAGATCTGCGCCACGGCGGCGTTGGTAACCGGCACCGTTGATAGCCACAGCAAGCCCATCAGGCTGGCAAAAATATAGACACTCATGGAGCTGATTGGCGCGAGCACAAACACGGCAATCACCAGCGCACGGGAAAAATAAATTGTTGCCAGGATTTTCCTTTTGGCCATCCGCTGCCCAAGCGAGCCTGCGATGTAAGTGCCAAAAATATTAAACAGACCGATCAGCGCCAGCGCGTAGCCCGCCACCTGCGGCGACAGGCCTTTGTCCTGCAGGTAGCTTGGCATGTGTACGCCAATAAACACCACCTGAAAACCGCAGACAAAATAGCCTGCCATCAGGAGCTGAAAGCTCGGGTATTTGAAGGCTTCGCGCAGCGCCTGGCTGATGGTTTGTTCACGCTTGACGGCCTGCCCGCCGGTAAAGCTGCTTTCACGCAGGCCGATGGCCAGCGGCATGATGAGCAGCACCGCCCCGGCCAGCACCAGCAAGGCCTGCTGCCAGCCCAGGCTGCTGATTAAAAACCCCTCGGTCGGCACCATCAAAAACTGGCCAAACGAGCCTGCGGCGGCGGTAACGCCCATCGCCCATGAGTGTTTGCCGGCTGAAATATTGCGGCCAATCACACCGTAAATCACGGCGTAGGTGGTGCCCGCCTGAGCCGCGCCAATCAATACTCCCGTGGTCAGGGTGAACAGCAAACCCGTCGGCGATAGCGCCATGCCGACCAGGCCCAGGGCATACAGCACAGCGCCGCCCGCAATGACACGAAACGCGCCGAACCGGTCGGCCAGCATGCCGGCAAAAATGCCGAACACGCCCCAGGACAGGTTTTGCACGGCGAGGGCAAAGGCAAAGGTTTCGCGTGTCCAGCCCTGGGCCTGGGTGATGGGCTGTAACCACAGGCCAAAGCCGTGGCGGACGCCCATGGACAGCGTCACAATCGCCGCCCCGCAGGCCAGCACTTGCAGCATGGAGAGTTGTTTTTGAGGATTGTCGAAGTTGGCGCGCATCTGTTTACTGTAACTCCTGCGCCCGCGCGGCGCTGTCATGTGTGTTTGGTAAAAACAGCAGCGGAGCAGGTTCGTCAGAAATGAAGAGCTGTGGTTTTATCCAGCTTCTTTTGAGTCCGCGTCTACAATTGCGCCAAATTCCCGATCTGCCATGGCTGCCAAATTACCTCCTGAATACTCCGAAAGCTCGATCCGCGTGCTCAAGGGCCTTGAGCCCGTCAAGCAGCGGCCGGACATGTACACCCGCACCGATACCCCCCTGCACATCATCCAGGAGGTGCTGGATAACTCGGCTGACGAAGCACTGGCGGGGCATGGCAAAAAAATCAAGGTCACGTTGCACCTTGATGCCTCGGTGTCGATTGAAGACGATGGTCGGGGCATCCCGTTTGGCCTGCATCCCGAAGAAAAAGCGCCAGTGCTCGAGCTGGTTTTTACCCGCCTGCACGCGGGCGGCAAGTTTGACAAAGGCGCGGGCGGGGCTTACAGCTTTTCTGGTGGCCTGCACGGCGTGGGTGTCAGCGTGACCAACGCGCTGTCAAAGCGGCTTGAAGTGAGCTCCTACCGTGAAGGCACAGTGGCTGCACTGGTGTTTTCGGGTGGTGATGTGATTGAAAAACTCCACTTGCGCAAGCAGCTCGAGGGTGACCGCAAACAAGGCACCACGGTACGGGCCTGGCCGGATGCCAAATATTTTGAGTCGTCGGCCCTGCCAATGGCCGAGCTGACGCATCTGCTGCGCAGCAAGGCGGTGCTGATGCCCGGCGTGACGGTAAGCCTCACGATCGAGAAAACCAAAGAACTGCAAAGCTGGGTTTTCAAAGGCGGCCTGCGTGATTACCTGATGCAAAACCTGAGCGCAGACCCGGTCATTCCAATGTTCGAGAACGAAGGCTTTGCCGATGCGTCGCATGAAACCTTTGCCGAAGGCGAGGGTGCCAGCTGGGCCGTAGCGTTTACCGAAGACGGCCAGCCGGTGCGTGAAAGCTATGTCAATCTGATCCCCACCCGCGCTGGCGGTACGCACGAAAGCGGCCTGCGCGATGGCCTTTTTAGCGCCGTCAAAAGCTTTGTCGACCTGCATTCATTGCTGCCCAAAGGTGTCAAGCTGATGCCCGACGACGTGTTTGCGCGCGCCAGCTACGTGCTGTCGGCCAAGGTGCTGGACCCGCAGTTTCAGGGGCAGCTCAAGGAGCGGCTCAATTCGCGCGATGCGGTTCGGCTGGTGTCAAGCTATGTGCGCCCGGCGCTTGAGCTGTGGCTGAACCAGCACGTTGACTACGGCAAAAAACTTGCTGAACTGGCGATTCGGGCGGCGCAAAGCCGCCAGAAAGCCGGCCAGAAAGTCGAAAAGCGCAAAGGCTCTGGCGTGGCCGTGTTGCCCGGCAAGCTGACCGATTGTGAAAGCCGGGACCTGACGCGCAACGAGGTGTTTCTGGTCGAGGGCGATTCGGCCGGAGGCAGCGCCAAAATGGGCCGCGACAAAGAAAGCCAGGCGATTTTGCCGCTGCGTGGCAAGGTGCTCAACACCTGGGAGGTCGAGCGCGACCGGCTGTTTGCCAATACCGAGATTCACGACATTGCAGTGGCCATTGGCGTAGACCCGCATGGCCCGAATGACACGCCCGACCTGTCCGGCCTGCGCTACGGCAAGGTCTGCATCCTTTCTGATGCTGACGTTGACGGCTCGCACATCCAAGTATTGCTGCTGACGCTGTTTTTTCGGCATTTCCCCAAGCTGATCGAGGCCGGGCATCTGTATGTAGCTCGTCCACCGCTCTTCAGAGTGGATGCGCCAGCCCGCGGTAAAAAACCAGCTTCAAAGGCGTACGCGCTTGATGACGGCGAGTTAACGGCTATTCTCGACAAGTTGCGAAAAGAAGGCGTTAAAGAGGCAGCATGGAGTATCAGCCGTTTCAAGGGCCTGGGTGAAATGAATGCGGAACAATTATGGGAAACCACACTTAATCCTGACACCCGTCGTTTGCTTCCCGTCCAGCTGGGTAACCAGAGCTTCTTGCAAACCGAGGGACTGCTCACCAAATTAATGGGCAAAGGCGAGGCTGCTGCCAGACGCGAATTGATGGAATTGCATGGTGATGCGATCGAAATTGATATTTAATTTCAAGATGAATATCTTTACCGCCGTTCCTGACTCCAGCCATCCTGAAGCCGCCGACCAGGACTCGCTCGCCGCCTACGCGCAACGCGCTTACCTTGAATACGCCCTGAGCGTTGTCAAGGGCCGCGCACTGCCCGATGTGTGTGACGGCCAAAAGCCCGTGCAGCGCCGCATTTTGTACAGCATGGCACGCATGGGGCTGGGCTTTGGCGGGGCCAATGGCAATAGTGGCGCAAAACCTGTGAAAAGCGCGCGCGTGGTGGGTGACGTGCTTGGCAAATACCACCCGCACGGCGACCAGGCGGCTTACGACGCGATGGTGCGTATGGCGCAGGATTTTTCACAGCGCTACCCGTTGGTCGATGGCCAGGGCAACTTCGGCTCGCGCGATGGCGACGGCGCTGCCGCCATGCGCTACACCGAGGCGCGCCTGGCACGCATCACCTCCCTGTTGCTCGACGAACTCGACGAAGGCACGGTTGACTTTGTACCGAATTACGACGGCTCATTCGAAGAGCCGCAACAATTACCCGCGCGTTTGCCTTTCACGCTGCTCAACGGCGCCAGCGGTATTGCAGTCGGTCTGGCCACTGAAATCCCGAGCCACAACCTGCGTGAAGTCGCTGATGCCTGCATCGCACTTATCAAAACGCCCAAGTTAAGCGACGACGAACTCTACGCCATCATTGCCGGGCCAGACTACCCCGGTGGCGGGCAAATTATTTCAAGTACAGCAGAGATTGCAGCGGCCTACACCACAGGGCGCGGCTCACTCAAGGTGCGTGCCCGCTGGAAGATCGAAGACCTGGCGCGCGGCCAGTGGCAACTGGTGGTGCAGGAGCTGCCGCACGGTGTCAGCACGCAAAAAGTGCTGGAAGAAATTGAAGAAATCACCAACCCGAAAATCAAGGCGGGTAAAAAAGCACTCAGCACCGAGCAAATTAATTCCAAGCAAACCGTGCTGGCGGTGCTCGATGTGGTGCGTGACGAATCAGGCAAAGAAAACGCCGTGCGTCTGGTGTTTGAGCCCAAGACCAGCCGCATTGAACAGCAGGAACTCATCACCACACTGCTGGCGCACACCAGTCTTGAAAGCTCGTCGCCGATCAATCTGACCATGGTCGGGCTGGACGGCAAGCCGGCGCAAAAGTCACTGCGGCAAATGCTGGTCGAGTGGATTGAATTTCGTCAGACGACGATACAGCGCCGCACACAACACCGCTTGAGCAAGGTGCTGGATCGCATCCATATCCTGGAGGGGCGGCAACTGGTGCTGCTCAACATTGATGAAGTCATCGCCATCATCCGCCAGTCGGACGAGGCCAAGGCCGCACTGATTGCGCGCTTTCATTTAAGCGACCGGCAGGCCGAAGATATTTTAGAGATCCGCCTGCGCCAGCTCGCCAGACTGGAAGCCATCAGGATTGAGCAGGAGCTTAAAAACCTGCGCGAAGAGCAGGGCAGGCTGGAAGAAATCCTCGGCAGCCCGGCAGCACTGCGCCGCCTGATGATTAAAGAAATCGAGCTTGACGCAAAACAGTTTGCTGATCCGCGCCGCACGTTCATCCAAGCCGATAAAAAAGCCGTGCTTGAAGTCAAGGTGTTAGACGAGCCTGTAACGGTAGTGGTCAGCAGCAAAGGCTGGGTACGCGCCCGCACCGGGCATGGCCACGATGCGGCAAGCTTTGCCTTCAAGGCAGGCGACGAGCTGTACGCCACGTTTGAATGCCGCACGGTTGATACCTTGCTGGCCTTTGGTTCGCGTGGCCGCATTTACTCGGTGCCAGTGGCTATGTTGCCCGGTGCGCGTGGTGATGGTCAGCCCATCACCACATTGATCGAGCTTGAATCCGGCACGCAAGTGCTGCACTACTTTGCCGGCCCAGCCAGTGCCATGCTGCTCATGAGCAGCAGCGGTGGCTACGGTTTTATGGCCAGCGTTGAGGGTATGACTTCACGCCTGAAAGCGGGCAAGGCGTTTGTCAACTGTCTTGACAACGAGACGCTGTGCAAGCCATCCCATGCTTCGGGTACATTAGCACCATCGGGTACATCGGGTATGGCGACTTTGCCAGCTGCCACCCACGTCGCCTGCGCTTCCACCGGCGGGCGGATTTTGACGTTTCAGATCAGCGAGCTCAAACAAATGGACAAAGGCGGGCGCGGCCTGATGCTGCTAGACCTCGATGCCAAAGACACCTTAGCAGGCGCAGTGGCCTACACCCGCAGCGTGAAAATAGAAGGCATTGGCAGAGGCGGCAAAGCGCGTGAAGAAACGCTAGAAATCCGCAGCCTGAACAACGCACGCGGCGCACGCGCGCGTAAAGGCAAAGCCGCCGATTTGGGCTTTAAACCGACTGGAATTAGTCGCGTGGAGTAGTAATTCCATTTCTAAATCATTCCTATATGTTGTTGCTTCGCCTTGTCGTGCTATAGCACTGTCTGCGGCTTCGCGCCTAATCTAGAAATGATTTAGAAATGGAATAACAACTTCCCCCATTCAGTGAGATCACGCCACCTCAGCAATCATCTCAATCTCCACACACGCTCCCAGCGGGATCTGCGCCACACCAAACGCGCTGCGTGCATGTTGGCCGGCGTTGCCAAACACTTCAGCCAGCAGTTCGCTGCAGCCGTTCGTTACCAGGTGCTGATCGGTGAAGTCTGCGGTTGAATTGACGAGGCTCATCACTTTGACGATGCGTTTGACTTTATTCAAGTCGCCAGTTGCTGCGTGCAGCGTGCCCATCAGGTCGATGGCAATGGCTCTGGCGGCTCGCTTGCCTTCTTCCAAGCTGGTGTTTTTGCCAAGCTGGCCGACGATGACCTTGCCGTCTTTTTTGGCTATGTGACCGCTGATAAAAATCAAATTTCCGGTTTGCACAAAGGGCAGGTAGGCGGCTGCCGGGGTTGCGACTGCGGGCAGGGTGATGCCCAGGGTTTTGAGTTTTTCATAGATGTCGGTAGTCGTGTTTTGGCTTGTGGTCATGATTTTCTTTGGTTTTTGATGATTTTTGAAGGGCAAAAATAGCTAAAGGGCACTTCTAGAAATTCAGATTTTCAGGATGAAGTGCTAGGCGGACGGAGCGCAGCAACCGGAACGTACTTCAGGTACGTGAGGATTGCGAGTACCGCCCAACGACGCAATTCGCCTGAAAAATGAATTTATAGAGGTGCCCTAAAACCCAATCAATACGGGTGTGACCAGCTATTCTATTTGTAGCGGACGTGACTAATTGGAGTTTGACCCTAATTCTTTTTTACCATCGCTGATGCTTCCATTCAAGCGCCAGTGGTTCAATCTTATCGAGTATCTCTTCGCATTCCATGACCGAAGTGCCAAAAATCGAGGATGTGACATAGGGAGAACTCTCTCCTGCAGTCGTAATCGATGAGCGAAAGTCCTTCATGAGCTGCGTATAGCTGTCAGAACGATAAATAAAATTACCAAACGGAACCCAAAAGTGACCGTCTTCTTCTCGAACTAAACGCGCATACGCAAGGGTCCAAAGGAATTCCGTTTTATCCAGACCATTTCTGTATTCCTGATCGCTCTGAAAAAGAGCATTACCAAGAGGGGCGAAATAGTCTTCAATCCAGGAATTAAGGGGGAGGTAATGTCGTTCTTTTCCGGGCAATAGTTTTACGTCACTTACTCCACGGTCAAACATAGAGAGAGGATGGAGCGCCACCGCTGAAATCAACTCGTTGCGATGCTCGCGCACAATTTTGACTGACAGCAACTCACCAAAGGCGCTGAGGTTATCCGCCGCCACCGCGCCAAGTCCAAAAGCATAGGTAACCAGGCAAGCAGGGTAGCGTTGAAACCCGATCAACGTTGTTAATCCGTTCTCGTGCTTTCGTTGAGCAAGCCTAGCAACAGACCGCAACCAAGGCTTCAATTGTGCATCTTTCGCCCAATAGCCAGCAACGGCGGCCATTTCAATCAATGTGGTCGAAGCAGCCTCGTAGCCACGCACTCGATCACTCAACCTTTTACCATCCAAATCACGCGGGTGCATTTCGAAAGTAGGGCCTTCAATCACGCTAAGAACTCGACTTGTCTCTCCAAGAATAAGTTCGTCTAGCTGGATACGATACTTTTGTTCGGACAGGTATTTCTTCAAGCTGGCGACAGCGGCAGCGGTGGACAAAGGATGCGGCTGCGAAAACGATTCAAGCACGTTTACCAACTCGGCGAGCTTGGTAAAGAATTCATCCGCTCCTTCAATCGGGACAATATGTGCTGCTCTTCGCTGGATCAGATCTTTTGCGGTTTCGCCTATAGTGCCGCGACTCGCCCAATACGTAGAAAACCGACGGTAAGGCGCTCGAATAAGCGCGTTGCGCAACGCTTCATCCCAGTCTGCGGACCAACCACAAACGATTAGGCCGTACTCATCGAATACGCGGTCGAGCAAATGCTTGAACTCCTCCGGATATTCTGCGAGTTCGCTTGCAGTATTTCGGATGCGCGTGTCAAGGTAGTCGCCATGAATCTTAATCAGAGTGCACACCGTATGCACGAGAGGTAATGCACCGGCGATATGGTCAGTCGAACTCAAGACAGTGGGCACGATCCCTACATCCTGTAGGGCGAGTTCCGTCAACTTGTCAAAATTCGTCGTCAGAATCACGCGAACAAAGCCTGCTTTCACAAGATCCGCAATGGCTCGATGGGCCGCAGTCGGTTGCTTGTCTCCTTCTGCCCGTTCTTCATCGGTCGGTTCCAGATAAGCGCGAACAAGTTGCTGCCGTTCTGCTGGACTCCTGCACAACACATCCAACAATTCCGAGTATTCTGGCTGTTTCCCGAATGTAGCCAGATACCACGCTGATGGATCCGGCTCGCACGCTGCACCTTGCAACGCGGCGACTTTGCGTACTAAGTCGAGGGTGATTTCCCAACCAGTTGGAATCTTTGATGAACGGGACACACCGGACCCAAGAAGGAGCGCGTAGACCCCTTTGTTGGCCACCATCGAAAACGCTAGTGAGCTGATGGGGTCTATATATCCGGGCATATTGAGTTAAGGACGATTGTCTGCAATTGGATAACTATACGCGCGTCCAATGTTTTCATTGCAGTCCGGTGCTGCTTGCCACCTTCCGATGCAGAACGTTCGGTAACACGAGCGCAAGGGGTCAAACACGAGCGCAAGGGGTCACGAAGAATACAAGGGGTCAGGTCTTGACATCGTTGTTTTCATAAATTTTTGGTCAGGTCCCAGTATGCGACTCCGCATGAACGATGTCATACTGCGGCTTGCGAGTCGGCGGCGCAGTCCTTTGGGGTGTGGGCTGCCGGTTTTATCCGACGATCTACATCACGTTGAACGTCACGAGAAACATTGAGATAAAAGGGGTCAGACCCCTTTACACTCTAATGCAATAGGGAAATGAGTAACGTCCCTCCTCACATCTCGGGAATACCGATTTGCCAATCAAGCGGATTTGCGGCACGATGTGGATTGGTTTGTTTATTTGTATAACTTATCTGGAGACTCAAATGGCGACGTATGAATGTTCTAAATGTGGAATGAGCGTAAATGCAACTTGTGGAAAATGTAACGCTCCGCTGGTGAATGACAGCATCAAGCTTGATGACGGCAATACAGTTCAAGTTTCAAAATGCCCGAATGGCCATGGCAAAATCAAGTCTCCTTTATGTTGCGGACAGGATATGACCTGCAAGGTGTAGTTTTTTAAGCTGCGACGGATTGCAACACTATTGGCAGTGCGAACACGAACAATAGAAGCGCGCAAGGGGTCACGCGCAAGGGGTCAGGTCTTGACATCGTTGTTTCCATGTTTTCCAGGGCCGCTTTAAATCCATCCTGGTGCAGCGCGAATCGTATCTGCTCGAACTGGCGCGCTATGTCGTGCTCAACCCCGTGCGCGCGGGGTTGTGCCCAAGCGCCGACGACTGGCCTTGGAGCAGCCGCACAATTTGCGGCCCCAGCGTGACTAGGCGGTCGTATTTGTAATGGGTGATGTGGCGGTTAGTATCCTTTGGGTATGCCTTCAGCCATCAGAGTCGTCAAACCATTCATGCCAGCCTTTCCTTGGGGTAGTTTGCTGACCGGATTGGTCGTTGGCGTGGCGGTGCAATTGCAGCAAGCAGCGCTTTATGAAGCTGCGATTTACGCGCTGGCGATGTTCGCTGCGGCTACTGGCTTGGTGCTGTTGCTGGTCTTGCGTCAAAAGCGTTTTAGCTCGGTTTTGTTTGGCGTTTTTGCGTTTCTACTTTGCGCCGTACTGACCTTTGGTCTCACGGGTTTTCGGGCCGGGGCTTTTCAAAAAACCGCGATTGCCCCAGCGCTCGAAGGCAAAGACATCCTGGTTGTTGGCCAGGTCGCGGCGATGCCGCAGTTTGGTGAAGACGGCCTGCGGTTTCGCTTCGATGTCGAGTCGGCCCGACTGAACGGGCAAAGCGTAACCTTGCCGCCGCAAATCTACCTCGGCTGGTACTCTGGTTTTTGGGGTTTTGGGGGCCGCCCGGCTAAAGCTGTAGCGCTTCAAATGCAGGACAACGACAGCACAGAACCACCCGAGTTTTCAAACCAGTTGCAGCGCCAGCCGCAAGCCCTGCGTGCAGGTGAGCGCTGGCAGATGAGCGTCAAGCTCAAGGCGCCGCACGGCAACAGCAATCCGCACGGGTTTGACTACGAGTTGTGGCTGTGGGAGCAGGGCATTCAGGCGACCGGCTATGTGCGTACCAGTGCAAAAGATGCGCCGCCGAAAAGGCTTTCAACAAGTTGGTCGCACCCGGTCGAGCGCGCACGGCAATCGGTACGCGAGGCGATTTTTGCGCAGCTTGATAACCGCCAACTGGCTGGTGTGCTGGCGGCACTCGTCGTCGGCGATCAAAACGCGATTGAGCGAGCTGATTGGGATGTTTTCAGAGCGACCGGGGTGGCGCACTTGATGAGTATTTCAGGGCTGCACATCACCATGTTTGCCTGGCTTGCGTCGCTGTTGATCGGCTGGCTGTGGCGGCGCTCGGCCAGGTACACACCCAGGCTGTGTCTGTGGCTACCCGCCAGCAGTGCCGGGGCTTTGGGCGGCCTGCTGCTGGCCGCGCTGTATGCGCTGTTCTCGGGTTGGGGCGTGCCCGCACAGCGCACCATCTGGATGTTGGCAACCGTGGTGTTGTTGCGTCAAAACGGCAAGCAGTGGCCCTGGCCGGTGGTGTGGCTTTTGGCGATGGCGGTTGTGGTGCTGCTTGATCCGTGGGCTTTGATGCAGGCTGGGTTTTGGCTTTCTTTTGTGGCTGTTGGTATTTTGTTTGCTACAGATTCAGGAGCTGGTTACCCCGGTAAACAGGGCGTTTCAGCCACTTTTGAAGGTCAAAAAGAGCCTGAAAAAGGTATTCTGAGGCGATTTTTATCAAATCATGTTCTCAGCGCTGTGCGTGAGCAATGGGTTGTCACGCTGGCCCTTACGCCGCTCTCGCTGCTGCTGTTCAACCAGGTCTCACTGGTCGGTCTGCTGGCCAATGCGCTGGCGATTCCGTGGGTCACGCTCATCGTCACGCCGCTGGCCATGCTGGGTGTGTTGTGGCCTGCGCTGTGGGACGGTGCTGCTTTAACAGTCAAGCTGCTGACGATTTTTTTGCAATGGCTGGCTAGCTGGCCACTGGCATCCATCAGCGTGGCAGCTGCGCCTTTGTGGTGTGCTGTTGCTGGTGTGGCGGGCGGCGGCCTGCTGGCGCTGCGTTTGCCCCTGCATTGGCGCGCGCTGGGTTTGCCGCTGCTGCTGCCGGTGTTGCTGTGGCAGCCTTTGCGGCCTGTAGCAGGCCAGTTTGAACTGATAGCTGCCGACATCGGCCAGGGCAATGCGGTGATTGTGCGCACGGCAAGCCATAGCCTGGTGTATGACACTGGCCCGCGCTTTTCGCGCGAAAGCGATGCCGGCAACCGTGTGCTGGTGCCGCTGCTGCGCGCGCTGGGTGAGCGGGTTGATGTGCTGATGCTCAGTCACCGCGACATTGACCACATTGGCGGCGCGCCCGCCGTGCTGGCCATGCAGCCGCAGGCGCAACTGGTGAGTTCGATTGAAGACGGGCATGAGCTGCAAGCCGTGCGCAAATCAACCCGCTGTATCGCAGGTAGCCAATGGCGCTGGGACGCGGTTGATTTTGAGGTGCTGCATCCGCTGGCCAGCGACTACGACACGCCACGTAAGTCCAACGCTATGAGCTGCGTACTGCGTATCTCAAACGGCGTGCGCACGGCGTTGCTGGTCGGCGACCTGGAAGCACCGCAAGAGCTGCGGCTGGCCAGCAACCCAGAGCTTGCCGAAAAGATCAGGGCTGACTTTTTGCTGGTACCGCACCACGGCAGCAAAACATCGTCGAGCGCTGTTTTTCTGGATGCCGTCAAACCGCAAATTGCGCTGGCCCAGGCGGGCTATCGAAACCGCTTTGGGCACCCGGTTGAGTCTGTGATGCAGCGTTACCGTGAGCGCGGCATCCAGGTCGTCAAATCCCCGGTATGCGGGGCGGCGACCTGGCGCAGTGATAGTCCCGGCGAGGTGCTTTGCCAGCGCCAGCAGGGCTTGCGTTATTGGCACCATCTGCCGCAGGAGATGCCGCACAAAACAGTATTGGGGTCTGACCACAATTCTTTCCCAAGTTAGGCCGTTACCTTACCCGCGCAGCCACTTCCCGCCCCAGCTCAATCACAGCCATGGCGTAATAGCTGCTCCAGTTGTAGCGCGTAATGGCATAAAAGTTATCGGTACCGGCCACGTACTGCGGCGCATCAGGGCCGTTGAACAATTCGATCAATGCAAGCTGGCCGGTGTGCTGCAATCCAGCGCCTTCAAGCACTGCGCCCTTCGCGGTAAAACTCGCAACGCTAAACGTGGGCAAGATGTCTGGTGCCGTCAAGGCGTTCATGTCCAGGCGGCTGTTGTCAAAGCTCACCGGGTAATGGGTGGGCATACCGGGTTGCCAGTTGAAGGCTTTGAAGTAGTTGGCGACAGAGCCGATCACGTCTGCCGGACTGCCCCATAAATCAACCTTGCCATCGCCATCAAAATCAATCGCGTATTTGGCCCAGCTGGATGGCATGAACTGGGGCATGCCCATGGCACCGGCGTAGCTGCCTTTGGCTGTAAAAGGATCAGTGCCCCGGCGGCTTTGTAGGCTCAGAAACTGCTCGATTTCACCCTTGAAAAACTCGCTGCGCTCTTTGGCGTGTGGGTGGTTGGAGGGGAAGTCAAAAGCGAGCGTAGTGATAGCATCCATGACGCGAAAGTTGCCGGTGTCTCGGCCATAAATGGTTTCAACGCCTATGGTGCCGACGATGATTTCCGGCGGTACACCGTATTCTTTTTCTGCGCGCTCAAGCGTGCTTTGGTTGTCGCGCCAGAACTTCACACCTGCTGCAATGCGGATCGGGTCAATGAAGCGGCTGCGGTAGACGCGCCAGTTTTTGACAAAGTCTTTTGCTGCTGGTTGCATGAGCCGTGCAACGGTTGCGTTGTAACGTGCCTGGCCGATGGCGTTGCGTACCCAGGCCGGATCGAGATCGCGCCTTGCTGCCACGTCGTCTGCAAATTGCATGGCTTCTACCCGCGTGGCGTAAAGCGGGCCCTGGGTGGACGTGGGTTTTGCAGTGCCGGGTGACGCGAGAATGAGCGGCAATACCATGAACACCAGCGCAAACCTGACCTTGCGAAAAAACGATTGTGACATTCCGTCTGGTGAGGTTTGAAGGGGCATGCAATGGATTTTAAGCAGGCCACGCTAGATCGCTGAATTGGCGTTTGAGCCTGCTGAGGTGCCGCGTTTGAGCCTGCCTATAATTCGCATCCGTTGCATCCGTTGTATCCCTTGCATAGCGTTGCAGTTCCAGTTGCATCAGCCAGTCACGTATCTCAGTGACCCGGTTGCCGGGTTCAGCCGGGTATTTCAACTGCATTTTCTCAACCAGTTGGCGTGGTGATGTGGCGGGCGTGCTTTCAATGCCTGCCTTGGTTAAGCGCTTGCGCGCACGCGCCAATAAACGCAGCCATGGGTCGTGTTGGGTTCTGTCCCAGAGCGTCCACGCTGCACCTATAAGGCTCGCCAGTACGACGATACCGATGAGTACATAGCTTAGATCTTGCCAGCTGGGAGATTCGAAGCCGATGTTCTTGAGCAGGTCGAGTTGCTTGCTCTGGGTGTAATTGAGCACGCGCTGGTTCCAGGCGTTGTTGACGGCTTCCCAGGTCGCGCGCAGCTGAAGTGAAAAGCGCGGATTCAGGTAGGTCAGCGCTTGCCCGACGACGTTTTGTGGCGCTACCAGCCTCTGAAAAGCGCCGGTTCTGCCGGGCGAGACAGCTGACGTTGGGTCAACCCGTACCCAGCCACGGCCTTCGTACCAGACTTCTGCCCAGGCGTGGGCATCGCTTTGCCTGACGGTCCAAAAGCCATCGACCGAATTTTGCTCACCGCCTTGGTAGCCCGTGACGATGCGCGCAGGCACATCGAGCGCACGCATCAGTATCACAAAGCTTGAGGCGATGTGTTCGCAAAAGCCTTCTTTGCGATCAAACCAGAACTCGTCCGCCGTGTTCTGACCAAACACACCTGGCTCCAGCGTGTAGGTATAGCCGCCGGTGCGCAGCCGCTCCATCACCACCTGTGCCAGCTCTGCGCTGCTAGCCTTCGCATAGCGCGGGTCGCGGCGTATCTGAGCGGCCAATGCCAGCGTGCGTGGATTAAAGCCGGGTGGCAGCTCGACAAATTCACGTAGCCCCGGCACGGCCTGTAGTGGCCCATGGTGAAAGATTGGGTAGCTTTGCGCCTTGTAGCGAACCAGGTCTGTGATGGGGCGATTGACTTGCCACTGAAGGTCGTTTTGCATGACGGACTCAAAGCCCGGTAAAGAAGGACTTTGGCCAGCCGCCTCCAGCACAAAAAGCCAGGGCCGATGGGTCGGCTCGAGCGTGACTTCGTAAGCTATCGGAGCACCCGAAAGCATCAGGTTTGACGGCAATCCGTAACGCGATGAAAACCTGGCCGTTGCTGACCGCCATTGCTGCCCATCAAAGTCGGACAGCACCGGGCCGCGAAAGTACAGGTCTTGCTGGGCGGGTGCCGGCCCTTCGAACTTGATGCGCATCGCCACGCTGTCATCCAGCGCCAGTTTGGCGATGCTGCCGACCTGCATAGTGGAGCTAAGGCCACTGCGGCCCGTCAGGGCATCGCCGGGGACACCCCAGAGCGGGGCCAGCCGTGGAAACAGCAAGAACAGCACCAGCATGATGGGCGCACCAAACAGGGCCATCCAGCCTGCGGTTTTGGCGGCCTCCAGCAGTGGCGGTTTGCCCACCGGCATGTGGGCATTGACCAGCAGCGTCAACAAACCTAGCAGGCCCAGCAGCATGCTGAAGGCTGTCAAGAGCGACTGCGAATAAAAGAAGTTGCTCAAGATGCAGAAAAAGCCGAGAAAAAACACCACGAATGCGTCGCGCTTTGCGCGCAGCTCTAGCGTTTTGAGCGTGAGCAGCAGCACCAGCAGGGTCACACCGGCATCCCGGCCCAGCAGCGTTTTGTGCGTGAACAGCGTGCCGCCAATCGCCAGAGCCAAAAGCCCCAGCAGCCACCAGCGGCCCGGCAGTGCTTTGCCTTGCAACGCAAGCGCGCCGCGCCACAGCAGAACGGTACCCGCAAGCAGGTTGCACCAGACCGGTAGGTTGCTGGTCTGTGGCAACAACACCCAGGCAATCACCAGCAGCAGGAAAAGTGTGTCGCGGCTATCGCGCGGCAAACCTTTTAGCGTGATCAGCAATGCTTTCAGCATAGCGCCAAGGCCTCTAGGCAGCGCCGCTTGTGTGCCTCGCCACTGCCGGGTTTGATTTCAAGCGCTCTCAAGCGCAGTCCGTAGTCCAGGCCCAGTCTGTCGGCTTGCAAGACCCAGGCGCAAAGCCGTGACAGCTTGTGTTCAGCGTCCGATGTACCCGCCTGCATGAAGTCAAGCCACAACTCATGGCGCTGCGCCTGCTGGGTGTCGCGCACGATCAGGCCGCCACTTTCAGTGTCTGATTGCTCGTTGGCCTTGGCTGCCTTTTTCCAGACCACAAGCTTCAGGGGGTCGCCGCGCCGATACACCCGCACGCCGTCAAATTCGCCAGTGCTTTGGGTTTTTGCTGTGGCCGCAGCGCCGCCCGAACGCGGCTCGCCGGGCGGCAAAGGCGGCGGCATGGCTTCGGGCAGCGGGTAGACCAGCATTTGTGCAGCAGGCCGCCAGACCGTCCAGACGCGAAAGGTGCCGAGCGGAAAACGCGTCTCGGCTGTCAGCGTAGGCAGGCGGTGCAGGCCACGTTGGCGCGGCGTAAAGGCCACTTGTACGGTGCTGCTGCTTTGCGCCGCAACATCTGTCCAGGCCCAATGCGTTTGCTTGTCTTGTGAATTGAGAACACTCAGGCCGATAGCGTAGCGGGTAGAGCGCCTGTCGTTGGTGATTTTTACATCGATAGTGGCTGCAGCGCCCGCATAATGAGCGTGGGGTGCTATTAAATGAAAGCTAAGTCCGCGCAGCGTGCCGTGGCACACATGCATACCGACCAGCGCGCTGCCAGCCAGCAAAAAAGTCAGCAGATAGCCCAGGTTGAGCTGGTAGTTGATAGAGGCGACCAGCAGGGTCAGCAAGGTAAGGCCCAGCATGAGGCCAGGGCGGGTGGGCAGGATGTAGACGGTGCGTTGGGTCAGGGTAATGTGGTCGCTAAGAGGCAGACGGTTTTCAAACCATGTTTGAAACTGTTTCCTCAAAAAAGACGGTTTCATGGCAGCGGCACAGCATCCAGCATGGCCCGCACTTGTTCGCGCGCACCACGGCCTGCGTCGCTGACGGGTATCAGGCGGTGCGCAGCCGTTTGCGGCAAGATGGCGGCAATGTCATCGGGTGCTACGTAGTCGCGGCCGTTCATAAAAGCCTGCGCCCGGGCCGCGCGCATGACGGCAATGCCTGCCCTAGGGCTCAGGCCCTGCAAAAACCAGCGCCCCGAGCGGGTGGCGGCTATCAGGTCTTGCAGATAATTAAGCAGCGGCTCCGCAGCATGTACCTGGCTGACCTGTTGTTGCAACTCCAGCAGCTCATGCACAGACAGCACGGCCTTGAGGTTTTCAACCATGTCGCGGCGGTCACTGCCCTTGAGCAGCTCGCGCTCTGCGGCGCGGTCGGGGTAGCCGAGTGAGATGCGCATGTGAAAGCGATCCATCTGTGATTCGGGCAGGGCGTAGGTGCCCAACTGGTCGTGCGGGTTTTGTGTGGCAATCACAAAAAACGGCACTGGCAACGGGCGGGTTGCACCTTCAACCGTGACCTGCTTTTCTTCCATCGCCTCCAGCAACGCGCTTTGGGTCTTGGGGCTGGCGCGGTTGATCTCGTCGGCCAGCAGCACCTGGGCAAATATCGGGCCAGGGTGAAAAACAAAACTTTCTTTTTGCCGCTCGTAAATTGACACGCCAGACAAATCACTGGGCATCAGGTCAGCCGTGAACTGCACGCGTGAGAAGTGCAGGCCAAAAGAACGCGACAGCGCGTGGGCCAGTGTGGTTTTACCGACACCCGGCACGTCTTCAATCAGCAAATGCCCCCCGGCCAGAAGGCAGGCCACGCAGTCCTGCACCTGTGCGGGCTTGCCCACAATGACCGTGTTAAGCTGATTTAAAAGTGCCTGGAGTTTTTCTTTGACCTGCATTTGATTTTTTTCGTACTTGTTTTTCACTACGGTTTTTGCTTCTGACAGCTACGTTAACCGAAATTAACCGAAAAATTTCACGACAATCAATAAACTCTGGAGCTGTGCAATGAAGGTTCTCGTCCCCGTCAAACGTGTAGTCGACTTCAACGTCAAAGTCCGTGTCAAATCCGATGGCACTGGCGTTGATATCGCCAACGTCAAAATGAGCATGAACCCGTTTGACGAGATCGCGGTTGAAGAAGCCATGCGCCTGAAAGAAAAGGGCGTTGTGACCGAAGTCATCGCTGTCAGTTGCGGCGTGCTGCAGTGCCGGGAAACCCTGCGCACCGCCATGGCCATTGGTGCCGACCGCGCTATCCTGGTTGAAACCGCAGAAGAGCTGCAACCACTGGCCGTTGCCAAGCTGCTCAAGGCACTGGTCGAAAAAGAGCAGCCCCAGCTCGTCATCCTCGGCAAGCAGGCGATTGATGATGACTGTAACCAGACCGGCCAAATGCTGGCCGCACTGCTGGGCTGGCCACAGGCTACGTTTGCTTCGAAAGTCGAAGTGGAAGGTGACAAAGTCAAGGTCACCCGCGAGGTTGATGGCGGTCTTGAGATCCTGTCGCTCAGCCTGCCAGCCATCATCACGACTGACCTGCGCCTTAATGAGCCGCGCTACGTCACGCTGCCCAACATCATGAAGGCCAAGAAAAAGCAGATGGACAACTTCAAGCCTGAAGACCTCGGTGTTGATGTCAAACCGCGCATCAAGACGCTCAAGGTCAGCGAGCCGCCCAAGCGCAGCGCTGGTATCAAGGTCGCCGACGTTGCCGAGTTGGTTGACAAGCTCAAGAATGAAGCAAAAGTAATTTAATCAAGGAAATTTATGACTTCACTCGTTATTGCAGAACACGACAACGCCAGCATCAAGCCCGCAACACTGAACACCGTCACCGCAGCCATCCAGTGTGGTGGTGAGGTTCATGTGCTGGTAGCAGGCAAAGGCGCAGAAGGCGCAGCCAAAGCCGCCGCGCAAATTGTCGGCGTTGCCAAAGTCATCCACGTCGAAGGCGATCATTTCGCCCACGGCCTGGCCGAGAACATGGCCGCCCAGGTGCTGGCCATTGCACCTGGCTATTCGCACATCCTGTTTCCGTCTACTGCATCGGGTAAAAACATCGCCCCGCGCGTTGCTGCGCTGCTGGATGTGGGCCAGATTTCTGACGTGACCAAGGTCGAAGCGGCTGACACCTTTGAGCGCCCAATCTATGCCGGCAATGCCATCTTGACGGTGCAAAGCCTCGATGCCACCAAAGTCATCACGGTTCGCACGACCGGCTTTGATGCGGCGGCGGCTACCGGTGGCTCGGCTGCGATTGAGGCACTTGCAGGCGTTGCTGACAGCGGCAAATCAACTTTTGTGGGTTCAGAAATTGCCAAGAACGACCGCCCCGAACTGACAGCCGCCAAGATCATCGTATCGGGTGGCCGCGCACTCGGATCAAGCGAAAAGTTCAACGCCGTGTTGACACCACTGGTCGACAAGCTCGGCGCGGCACTGGGTGCGTCACGTGCTGCAGTTGATGCGGGCTATGCGCCCAACGACTGGCAAGTCGGCCAGACCGGCAAGATCGTCGCGCCTCAGCTCTATATCGCTGTCGGTATTTCGGGTGCCATCCAGCACCTGGCCGGCATGAAGGATAGCAAGGTCATTGTGGCTATCAATAAGGATGAAGAAGCCCCGATTTTCTCGGTGGCTGATTACGGCCTGGTGGCCGATTTGTTTGTTGCTGTGCCTGAACTGGTTGCTGCGTTGTAATTGGTGTGCTTTTTTTTGGATTTTTGATTTTTTGATGGTGACATCCGGAGACAAGACATGAGGGCACTTCTAGAAATTCAGATTTTCAGGATAAAGTGCAAGGCGCACGGAGTGGAGCAACCGGAATGTACTTAAGGTACATGAGGATTGCGAGCACCGCGCAACGCAGCAATTTGCCTGAAAAATGAATTTATAGAGGTGCCCATGACTTACAAAGCCCCCCTCAAGGACATGCTGTTTGACATCAAGCACCTGGCCAACATTGAGCAGATCGCAAAAATTCCGGGCTTTGAAGATGCCGGTTTTGAAACTGCCCAGGCGGTGCTGGAAGAGTGCGCCAAGTTCAATGAGGGCGTGCTGTCAGCGTTAAATTGGGAAGGCGACAAGAACCCTTCAAGCTTCAAGAACGGTGTGGTCACCACCACGCCCGGCTTCAAAGAGGCTTTCAGGCAATACGCTGAAGGTGGCTGGCAGGGCCTGCAACATCCGCTTGACTATGGCGGTCAGGGTCTGCCCAAAACCATTGGTGCGGCGTGCGGCGAAATGCTCAATTCGGCCAACCTGAGTTTTGCGCTGTGCCCGCTGCTCAGTGATAGCGCGATTGAAGCACTACTGACCGCCGGCTCGGACGATTTGAAGGCCGTGTACCTTGAAAAGCTTATCAAAGGCCAGTGGACAGGCACCATGAATCTGACCGAGCCACAGGCAGGCTCTGACCTGGCGGCAGTCCGCTCCAGGGCCGAGCCGCAACCCGACGGCAGCTACAAGGTTTTCGGCACCAAGATTTTCATCACCTACGGTGAGCACGACATGGCCGAAAACATCGTGCATATGGTGCTGGCGCGCGTCAGCGGTGCGCCCGAAGGCGTGAAGGGCATCAGCCTGTTTGTGGTGCCGAAGTTCATGGTTGGCAAAGATGGCTCGCTGGGTACACGCAACGACGTGCATTGCTCAAGCATCGAGCACAAGATGGGCATCAAGGCATCGCCAACAGCAGTGCTGCAATATGGCGACAACGGCGGTGCTGTGGGCTACATCGTTGGCGAAGAAAACCGTGGTCTCGAGTACATGTTCATCATGATGACTGCAGCCCGGTACGCGGTTGGAGTGCAGGGTGTGGCGGTTGCCGAGCGCGCCTACCAAAAGGCTGTGACGTTTGCAAAAGACCGCGTGCAAAGCCGCCCGGTTGATGGCTCCATCAAGGCCAGTGCGCCCATCATTTATCACCCCGATGTCAAGCGCATGTTGATGACCATGCGCGCCTACATCGAAGGCTGCCGCGCCATGGCCTGTGTTGCTGCTGCGGCCTACGATGCGTCGCGCCACCACCCGGATGCAGACGTGCGCAAACAGAACCTGGCGTTTTACGAATTCATGGTGCCGCTGGTCAAGGGCTACAGCACCGAGATGAGTCTTGAAGTCACATCGCTCGGCGTGCAGGTGCATGGTGGCATGGGTTTTATCGAAGAAACCGGTGCGGCGCAATACTACCGCGACGCGAAAATTCTGACGATTTACGAAGGCACCACTGCCATTCAGGCGAATGACCTGATCGGTCGCAAAACTTCGCGCGATGGTGGCCAGACGGCCAAGGCGATTGCAAAGCAGATCGAGGCAACTGAAAACGAATTGACCAGCCAGGGCAGCCCTGATGCGGTGGCAATGGCCAGACGCCTGAAGGCCGCACGTGAGGCGTTTGTCGATGTGGTTGACTTTGTGGTCGGCGGGCTTGGCAGGGCCCCTGACGGGTCCGCCAAAGCCAGCCCGAACGCCGTGTTCGCGGGCAGCGTGCCCTACCTGATGCTGGCTGGCAATGTGCTTGCAGGCTGGCAGATGGGCCGCTCGCTACTGGTTGCGCAAGAGCAGTTGGCGCAGGGTGTTGATAGCGCTTTCATGCAAGCAAAGATCACCACCGCACGTTTTTACGCCGATCACCTGCTGACCAAAGCGCCAGGCATACGCGACAGCATTGTCGAAGGTGCTGACTGCGTGACAGCACTGGCGCTTGAAGCGTTTTAAACGATGCGTGCCCATCACCCCGGATTTTGATGCCAGCAACCATGTCCAAGCTACCCCCGCCTCTCAACAACTTGCCACTGCCCATCATTGGCGCGCCGCTCTTCATCATCAGCAACCCTAAGCTGGTCATTGCACAGTGCATCGCAGGTGTGGTTGGTGCCATGCCAGCTCTCAATGCCCGGCCTGCCGCGCAGCTTGAAGAGTGGCTGATCGAGATCACCGAAACGCTGGCTGCCTACAACAAAGCCAACCCCGACAAGCCCACCGCCCCCTTTGCCATCAACCAGATCGTCCACAAGTCCAACGACAGGCTGGAGCACGACATGGACCTGTGCGTCAAGTACAAGGTGCCCATCATCATCACCAGCCTGGGTGCGCGTGAAGACATCAACGCTGCTACGCACAGCTATGGCGGCGTGGTGTTGCACGACATCATCAACAACAGGTTCGCGCATAAGGCGATTGAAAAGGGCGCGGACGGCCTGGTGGCGGTGGCTGCTGGCGCGGGCGGCCATGCCGGCGTCAAGAGCCCGTTTGCGCTGATCCAGGAAATCCGCCAGTGGTTTGACGGCCCGATTGCGCTGTCGGGTGCCATCTCAACCGGCGGCGCGGTGCTGGCCGCACAAGCTTGTGGAGCCGACTTTGCCTATATTGGCTCGGCCTTTATCGCCACTGAAGAAGCTCGGGCTTCCGACGCCTACAAGCAGGCGATTGTGGACGGCAGCTCGGACGACATCGTCTACAGCAACCTGTTCAGCGGCGTGCATGGCAACTACCTGGCACCGTCCATACGTGCTGCCGGCATGGACCCCGAGAACCTGCCCGAGAGCGATCCGGGCAAGATGAATTTCGGCGGCGGCAAGTCCAAGGCCTGGAAAGACATCTGGGGCTGCGGCCAGGGCATCGGCGCAGTGACCAAGGTGCAAAGCGCCGCAGCGTTTGTGGAGCAGCTCAGGCGTGAATACAACGAGGCCAAAGTGCGCTTGATGTGACGGCTCACCCCAAAAACCCTCCAAGCCCATGGCGCTTGTCCGTGGCCCCTATGATGGACTGGACCGACAGGCATTGCCGCTACTTTCACAGGCTGCTCAGTCGCCACGCGCTGCTCTACACCGAGATGCTGACGACCGGCGCGCTGGTGCATGGCGACGTCGAGCGCCACCTGCGTTTTAACGCAGAAGAGCACCCGGTAGCGCTGCAACTCGGCGGCAGCGAGCCCAACGACCTGGCGCATTGCGCCAAACTCGGCGAGCAGTGGGGCTATAACGAGATCAACCTCAACTGCGGCTGCCCTAGCGAGCGCGTGCAGCGCGGATCGTTTGGCGTCTGCCTGATGGCCGAGCCACAACTGGTGGCCGACTGTGTCAAGGCGATGGCAGATGTGGTGACTGTGCCCGTCACCGTCAAGCATCGCATCGGCATCGACAAAAGCGAGAGCTATGCATTCGTGCGTGACTTTGTCGGTACGGTAAGCGAAGCCGGTTGCAACACCTTCATCGTCCACGCACGCAATGCCTGGCTCAAAGGCCTGAGCCCGAAAGAAAACCGCGAAGTACCACCCTTGCGTTATCAAATGGTGCATCAACTCAAGCGCGACTTTCCCGAGCTAACCATCGCCATCAATGGTGGCATCACCACAGCCAGCCAGATTGCGGACGAACTGCAGCACGTCGATGGTGTGATGGTCGGGCGGGGCGCGTATCACAACCCGTGGGTCATGGCCGATTGGGACGCAGCGTTTTTTGGCGCTACCGCCCAGACGGACCCCGCCGCAAGCCGTGAAAGCATTGAAGCGCAAATGTGCGACTACATGGCGGCGCAGTTTGCAGCACATGGCACGCCGTGGAGCGCGATTGCCAGGCACATGCTGGGCCTGCGCCACGGCATGGCAGGCAGCCGCCGCTGGCGTCAGGTATGGAGCGACCACCGCCTCAAAACGCTGCACCCGCGTGATGTGATGGCGCTGGCGCATGCGCCAATCCAGTCGCAAACCCATATCGACGCTGGCAGCGGACAGCATAACGACCAGCCTATCGACCCTATTCATGCGTGACGACGCTGCGCTTCACGCGAATCAAGCGCGCCTGGCGATGACCATGATCTGGCTGGTGCCCGCGCTCTGGACGGTCAACTATGTTGTGGCTCGCACCGCCCCTGGCGTGATTGGCCCCTACGCACTGGCTTTGGGCCGCTGGCTGGTCGCGGCTGTCGTACTGGTGTGTTTTTGTGGGCCCGAGCTGTGGCTGCGGCGTGCAGAAATAGCGCGCCTCTGGTGGCAATACGCCATTCTTGGCACCCTGGGCATGCTGATGTGCGGTGCCTGGGTTTACCAGGGCGCACGTTCAACCGAGGCCATCAATATTGCGTTGATTTATTCCGCCTCGCCCGTGCTGATAGCGCTGGGCGCTGCCGTGTGGTTCGGTGAACACTTCCGCTGGCGGCAGATAGCGGGCGTGCTGCTGGCGCTGGCAGGCGTGGTTCACGTTGTCGTCAAGGGCCAGTGGATGACCCTGGATGCGATTCAGTTTGTGCCGGGTGACTGGTGGATAGTGGGGGCCACGATTGCATGGGCTGCCTACGCCTTGCTGCTGAAAAGATGGTCAAGCCCCTTGAGCGCCACAGCCAGGCTTGCCGCCATTTGCACGGGCGGCGTGGTGGTGTTGCTGCCGTTTGCAATCTGGGAGGCAGGGCAGCCGGGATTGACGCAGTGGGGTTGGCAGGCCGGCTTGCTCATCGTTGCGGTGGGGTTGATACCCGGTCTGGGTGCGTACTTGATCTATGACTGGGCACAAAAAATCCTCGGTGCCAGCCGGGTGGCCGTTGCGCTTTATCTGGGGCCGCTGTATACCGCGCTGGTGTCTTGGGCGGTGCTGGGCGAGAGGCCGGGCTGGCACCACGCGGCAGGAGCCATGCTCATCCTGCCGGGCGTTTTTCTGGTCAGCTGGCGGGTTGAGCGGCCAATTTTATCGGATGATACGGCTGCAACCAAATAAATACGGGCGCTAGAAGCTACTTCGTTGTCAGACCGCCGCTTCAAGCCCGTTTGCAAAATGCTCGCGCATACGCTGCATGGCGGCTTTGGCGTTGCGACTTGATAGCGCCTGCATGATGGCCTTGTGCTCGGCCAGCGACTCTTCAATGTCGCCCGATTTTAAGTAAACTCGAACCTATGAGCAACACATTCAAACCGTCAAGCCTCGCCGATTGGGAAAAAGCCGCCGCTAAATCTGCCCCCGGCGGCAACCTAGACGCCTTAAATTGGCAAACGCCAGACGGCATTACTGTGAAGCCGCTGTACACGGCTGAAGACATCAAAGGCCTAGCCCACAGCAACACGCTGCCGGGCTTTGAGCCGTTCATTCGCGGCCCGCAGGCCACCATGTATGCGGTGCGGCCCTGGACGATTCGCCAGTACGCAGGTTTCTCGACTGCCGAAGAATCGAATGCGTTTTACCGCAAGGCCTTGGCCGCAGGCGGGCAGGGTGTCAGCGTGGCGTTTGACTTGGCCACGCACCGTGGCTATGACAGTGACCACCCGCGCGTGACGGGCGATGTCGGTAAGGCTGGCGTAGCGATTGATTCGGTCGAAGACATGAAAATCCTCTTCGACCAGATCCCGCTCGATAGCGTGAGCGTGTCCATGACCATGAACGGTGCGGTGCTGCCGGTGCTGGCGGGCTACATCGTAGCGGCCGAAGAACAGGGCGTGGCGCAGGACAAATTGAGTGGCACGATCCAGAACGACATTCTCAAAGAGTTCATGGTGCGCAACACCTATATCTACCCGCCTGTGCCCAGCATTCACATCATCGGCGACATCATTGAATACACGGCCAAACACATGCCGAAGTTCAACTCGATCTCGATCTCGGGCTATCACATGCAGGAAGCCGGCGCGAATCAGGCGCTGGAGCTGGCCTTCACGCTGGCCGACGGCAAGGAGTACGTCAAGACCGCCATCGGCAAGGGTCTGGATGTGGATGACTTTGCCGGCCGCCTGAGTTTTTTCTGGGCCATCGGCATGAACTTCTACCTCGAAGTCGCCAAGATGCGCGCTGCCCGTTTGCTGTGGTGCCGCATCATGAAGGGCTTCAATGCGAAAAGCCCCAAGAGCCTGATGCTGCGCACCCACTGCCAGACCAGCGGCTGGAGCCTGACCGAGCAGGACCCGTACAACAACGTGGTGCGTACCACCATCGAAGCGATGGCGGCAGTGTTTGGCGGTACACAAAGCCTGCACACCAACAGCTTTGACGAAGCGATTGCGCTACCGACTGAATTCTCAAGCCGTATCGCCCGCAACACGCAGCTCATCATTCAAGAAGAAACCCACATCACCAGTGTGATCGACCCTTGGGCGGGTAGCTACATGATGGAAAAGCTGACGCAAGACATGGCCGATGCGGCCTGGAAAATCATTGAAGAAGTCGAGCAGATGGGCGGCATGACCAAGGCGGTGGACAGCGGCTGGGCCAAGCTCAAGATTGAAGCGGCAGCGGCAGACAAGCAAGCCCGCATCGACAGCGGCAAGGACGTCATCGTCGGCGTCAACAAGTACAGGCTGAAAACCGAAGACGCGATTGAGACGCGCGACATCGATAACGTGGCGGTACGCGATGGGCAGATTGCACGCCTCAACAGCATCAAGGCCAAGCGCGACAGCGCGGCGGTACAAACAGCACTCGACGCGTTGACCGACGCGGCTGAAAATAACAGCGGCAACCTGCTCGATCTGAGCATCCAGGCCATGCGCCTGCGCGCCACGGTAGGCGAGGTGAGTGATGCGTTAGAAAAAATTTACGGGCGCCATCGCGCCGATACACAAAAGGTGACCGGTGTGTACGCTGCTGCTTACGATTCAGCCGAAGGCTGGGAAACCCTCAAAACCGAAATCAACCAGTTCGCAGAAGAACAGGGCCGCCGACCCCGCGTGATGATTTCAAAACTCGGCCAGGACGGCCACGACCGTGGCGCAAAAGTTGTCGCCACCGCGTTTGCTGATTTGGGCTTTGACGTGGACATCGGCCCGCTGTTCCAGACACCCGAAGAGTGCGCCCGTCAGGCGATTGAAAACGACGTACATGCGGTTGGCGTTTCAACGCTGGCAGCAGGCCACAAAACGCTGGTGCCAGCCATCATTGCCGAGCTTAAAAAGCAGGGCGCTGACGACATCATCGTGTTTGTAGGCGGCGTGATCCCGCGGCAGGACTACGAGATGCTTTATGAGGCCGGTGTGAAGGGCATTTATGGGCCTGGTACGCCGATTCCAGCATCTGCGAAAGATGTGCTGGAACAGATCAAGCAAGCCCTTGGCAAATAAGGAAACCGGGGTCAAATCCGAATTCAGGACAGCGATGCCAACGGAGACAAACAACGCACAACGGAATTGGGCTCTGCCCCCAATTTCCGTGGACGCCATCGTCAAAGCAAGCGGGGCACAGCAACGCCGCGCCATCTCCAAGGCGATTACGTTGCTCGAATCCACGCGCGTCGACCACCGCGCGCAGGCGGACGAATTGCTCATCGCCTTGCTGCCGCACACGGGCAAGGCCTTTCGCCTCGGCATCAGCGGCGTTCCCGGCGTTGGTAAATCCACGTTTATTGAAGTGCTGGGTCTGTACCTGATCGCGCAGGGA
Source organism: Polaromonas sp. (assembly GCA_038902795.1). GTDB lineage: Bacteria > Pseudomonadota > Gammaproteobacteria > Burkholderiales > Burkholderiaceae_C > Polaromonas. The sequence continues at coordinate 44,417 of JBCKNJ010000007.1, forward strand.
CATCGCGTCGCGGTGCTGACGATAGACCCGTCTTCCACGCTGTCAGGTGGCTCCATCCTGGGCGACAAGACGCGCATGGAAATGCTCTCGGTACAAAGCCAAGCCTACATCCGCCCCAGCCCGGCTAGCGGCACGCTGGGTGGCGTTGCTGAAAAAACACGTGAGGCCATGCTGGTGTGCGAAGCCGCTGGCTATGACGTGGTGATGGTTGAAACGGTAGGTGTCGGCCAGAGCGAAACCGCGGTTGCCAACATGACTGACATGTTTGTGCTGATGCAGCTCCCCAATGCGGGCGACGATTTGCAGGCGATTAAAAAAGGCGTGATGGAACTGGCTGATCTGGTCATCATCAACAAGGCTGATATTGATGCCGATGCAGCGATGCGGGCTGAGGCACACATTACCTCTGCGATGCGTTTGTTTGGACTGGTCAATAACGCGATGGCCTATCACAACGCTAAGGCCCAAGCTGCGGCGTTTGACAGCTTCTGGCATCCACAGGTGCTGCAACTCAGCGCGCTGCACAACAAAGGTGTTGATGCTTTCTGGGTGGCAGTGACGCAATTCAAAACACTGCAAACAGCCAACGGCAAGCTCGCAGAGCGCCGCAAGCAGCAGGCACTTAGTTGGATGTGGGAGCGTATTGACGCTGGATTGAAACGGGCTTTCAGACAAGACCCAGCCGTGGCTGGCCTGTTACCAAAAATGATTATGGAAGTCGTCAGCGGCCAGCTCCCGGCCTCGACAGCAGCGCGAAATCTGCTTGCAGCCCAATCGAAACCCTCTTGAAAGAAACCAGAGAAGCAAACCATGCAAGACATTCTTGAACAGTTGGAAAAAAAGCGCAGCGCAGCGCGTTTGGGCGGTGGGCAAAAACGTATTGACGTGCAGCACGGCAAGGGCAAGCTCACCGCGCGTGAGCGGCTGGAGGTGCTGCTCGATGAAGGCACGTTTGAAGAGTGGGACATGTTCGTTGAACACCGCTGCACTGACTTCGGCATGGAGACACAAAAAATCCCCGGCGACGGCGTAGTCACTGGCTACGGCATGATCAACGGCCGATTGGTGTTTGTCTTCAGCCAGGACTTCACCGTGTTCGGCGGTGCATTGAGTGAAGCCCATGCCGAGAAAATTTGCAAGGTGATGGACCAGGCCATGAAGGTCGGTGCGCCAGTGATTGGCCTGAACGATTCCGGCGGCGCGCGCATACAGGAGGGTGTGGCCTCGCTTGGCGGTTATGCCGATGTGTTCCAGCGCAATGTGATGGCCAGCGGCGTGATTCCGCAGATCAGCATGATCATGGGGCCGTGCGCGGGTGGTGCGGTGTATTCACCCGCCATGACTGACTTTATTTTCATGGTCAAAGACTCAAGCTATATGTTTGTGACCGGCCCTGAAGTTGTTAAAACCGTGACGCATGAAGAAGTCAGCGCTGAAGAACTGGGCGGTGCCATCACGCACACGACCAAAAGCGGCGTGGCAGACTTGGCTTTCGAGAACGATGTTGAAGCGCTCTTGATGCTGCGCCGCCTTTATAACTACCTGCCGCTTAACAACCGCGAGAAAGCCCCGGTGCGCCGCAGTGGCGATCCGGCTGACCGCATGGACATGAGTTTGGATACCCTGGTGCCTGAAAACGCCAACAAGCCCTACGACATGAAGGAACTCATCGTCAAGACGGTTGATGACGGCGACTTCTTTGAAATCCAGCCGGAGTACGCGAAGAACATCATCATCGGTTTTGCACGCATGGAAGGCCAGAGCGTGGGCATCGTCGCGAATCAGCCGCTGGTGCTGGCCGGTTGCCTCGACATCAAAAGCTCCATCAAGGCCGCGCGCTTTGTGCGTTTTTGCGATGCCTTCAATATCCCCGTCATCACCTTTGTCGATGTGCCCGGCTTCATGCCCGGCACCAGCCAAGAGTACGGCGGCATCATCAAGCACGGCGCCAAGCTGCTCTACGCCTACGCCGAATGCACGGTACCGAAAATCACCGTGATCACACGCAAGGCTTACGGCGGCGCCTACGACGTGATGTCATCCAAGCACCTGCGCGGCGACGTCAACTTTGCCTGGCCCACCGCCGAGATCGCGGTGATGGGTGCCAAGGGTGCAGTTGAAATCATCTTCCGCGAAGACAAGGGCGACCCGGTGAAGTTAGCTGCACGCGAAGCTGAATACAAAGCCCGCTTTGCCAATCCGTTCGTGGCCAGCGCACGCGGCTTCATCGACGACATCATCCTGCCGCACGAAACCCGCAAGCGCATCTGCCGTTCACTGGTGATGCTCAAGGACAAGAAACTTGAGAACCCGTGGCGAAAGCACGGGAATATACCGTTGTAACTCCCATTGGGGCTTCATATGAAGCGATCTCCCACCATGCACCTTCACCGACTTAAATTCTCTGGCGCCATTCTCGAAAGAGGTTTCTGGCTGTATGCATGGCACATTCAAAACGGAAGCCGCCAGTTTTTCTACGTCGGACGCACAGGCGACAGTTCGTCAAAATACGCAGCCTCCCCCTTTTCGCGCTTAGGGCAACACCTTGATGTTCGCCCTAATGCCGCAGCCAACATGCTTCTTCGACATGTTCGTCGGCTCGGACTTGATCCACTGGCCTGCACTTTCGAGTTGCTTGCATTCGGCCCTCTGTTCCCTGAGCAAACAACTTGGGAGTTGCACCGCCTATATCGAGATCGCATTGCACCTCTTGAAAGTGCGCTTGCTGAGTTTCTTCGTTCCACAGGTCGCGAAGTCGTCGGCAGTCACGGCTCAAAAGGAAAGCCTGATCCCATACTTGTCGAGGAGGTAAAACGTGTTTTCAATTCAGCTCTTGGTGTATATGACCGCTAACCGGCAGTCAACACGGACGCTGCGCGATAAGGCGGTTACTTCCACGTTATATCGCACTGGATCGGGCTGCCCGGGTGCTCTGCTCCGTGTCCCCCGGCCTGCGGCCTCCTCCTTTACCTGCGCAGAACACCCAGGCAGCCCGACCCCGGCCATTTGGTATTCCAATGCGAAATACAGGGTCAGCACTTCGCAGCAGCAGGTTGGGCGTGTCTGTCGTAGCGAAGTCAAGGAGGAGTCCAAAGGCGGGAGCCTTTGGACGGGGGACATGAGCGCAGACAGATACGCCCAGCCTGCTGCGGGCCCAGAAAACGCCTTGGAGCAAGGCCCGCCAATGACCTATTTACCGATTGATTCCGAGCACCAAACTCAGCGCCATTTCAATCTGCTGCATCGCTGCAGCGTCCATGGTGTCGATACGCTGTCGCAGTCGGCTCTTGTCGATCACCCGAATCTGTTCAATACGGGCACGACTCTTGGCGGTGAAGGTAGGCAGTTCAATCAGCAGCGGCCAATTCGGTGCGGCCGTCGTGGTAGTCAACGGAACAATCACCACGGTGCGCCGCACCGCATTCACTTCGGTGGCGGAAACCACCACGCATGGCCGTGTTTTGGCCAGTTCCGAACCGACTACCGGGTCCAATACCGTCCAGTAGACCTCGCCACGCTCGACGCGGGTGCTCATTTGATGGCTGCTGCCGCACGCTTCGCCGCTTGTGCTTCGGCAAAGTCGCGCTCAAAGGCTTCGCGGTCAAAGTCCGGATCCCATACGTCGACGGACTCCGTCAATTCGGCGTTGACCCATTCTTCCGTCTCGCGGGCCAGTTCGGGATATTGGGCTTCAAGCTCGTTCATACGCTCACACGCCTCGATCAGCATGCGGCTTTCCGCCTCCTGTTGGGCTGCAAAAGTTTTTTCCAACAGATCAACGATGTATCGATTACGCTGCCTTGGTGGTACCGCGCGCGCCAGTTTGGCGGCCACATCCTCAGGCAAGCGCAGCAGTACCTGCTTGGGTGGGTTGGTTTGAATATGTATCATGATGCAATGATATCAAGATAACAAAGGAAGTTCAATGTTTACCAAAATTCTGATTGCCAACCGTGGTGAGATTGCTTGCCGGGTTATCAAAACAGCCCAAAAGATGGGCATCAAAACCGTCGCGGTGTATTCCGACGCCGACAAGGATGCGCGCCATGTCGAGCTGGCCGATGAGGCCATCAACATCGGCCCGGCACCCAGCCGCGACAGTTATTTGCAGGCTTCAAGCATCATTGCTGCCTGTAAGCAGACCGGGGCCGAGGCGGTTCATCCGGGTTATGGTTTCCTCAGCGAGAACGCGAGTTTTGCCAGGCGGGTTGAAGAAGAGGGCATTATTTTCATTGGCCCTAAGCATTATTCAATTGCCGCCATGGGCGACAAGATTGAATCGAAAAAACTGGCCGGTGCTGCCGGTGTCAACTGCATTCCCGGTGTTAACGAGGCGATTGAAACGCCTGAGCGCGCCGTTGAAATTGCAAAAGGTATTAGCTATCCGGTGATGATTAAAGCCAGCGCTGGCGGCGGTGGCAAGGGCTTGCGCGTGGCCTTCAATGACAAAGAGGCGCTTGAAGGTTTCACGTCCTGCCGCAACGAAGCGCAGAGCAGCTTTGGCGATGACCGCGTCTTCATTGAAAAATTTGTCGAGGAGCCGCGCCACATCGAGATCCAGCTGATTGGCGACAGCCACGGCAATGTCATCTACCTGAACGAACGCGAATGCTCGATCCAGCGCCGGCACCAGAAGGTGATTGAAGAAGCGCCGTCGCCCTTCATCAGCGAGGCTACGCGCAAGGCCATGGGCGAGCAGGCGGTGCTGCTGGCCAAGGCCGTCAACTACCAGAGCGCCGGCACGGTCGAGTTTGTGGTCGGCAAAGACCAGAGCTTTTACTTTCTGGAAATGAACACGCGCCTGCAGGTCGAGCACCCGGTGACGGAATGCATCACCGGGCTGGACCTGGTTGAGCTGATGATTCGTGTGGCGGCGGGCGAGAAGCTGCCTTTAACGCAAGCTGAGGTCAAGCGCGATGGCTGGGCTATCGAGTGCCGCATCAATGCCGAAGATCCGTTTCGTAACTTCCTGCCGTCAACCGGCAGGCTGGTGCGCTTTCAGCCGCCAAAGGAGACGATGTTTGCATCAGACATCGAGCACCTGCACGGTGTGCGTGTCGATACCGGCGTGCAGGACGGCGGCGAGATACCGATGTTTTACGACTCGATGATTGCCAAGCTCATCGTGCATGGCAAGGACAGGCTGGACGCGATTGCAAAAATGCGCGAGGCGCTTAATGGTTTCGTGATTCGTGGCATCTCCAGCAACATCCCGTTCCAGTCGGCCTTGCTGGCGCACCCGAAGTTTGTGGCAGGTGACTTCAACACCGGCTTTATTGCCGAGAACTATAGCCAGGGCTTTCGCGCAGAAAACGTTGCGCACGATGACCCGGACTTTCTGGTGGCGCTGGCGGCTTACGTCAACCGCCGCCAGTTGGGCCGTGCGGCGGGCATCAGCGGGCAACTGCCAGGGCATGGCGTTGAAGTGGGTGAGGAGTTTGTGGTGATAGGCCTTGGGCAAGGCGGAAAAAATACCCACCAGGCGGTGACGGTACGTGACTACGAGGCAAAAACGGGCTCTAGCGCAATAGATACGGGCGTGAGAAGCTATGAAATTTGTAGCAACTGGCACTTGGGTGGTGCGCGTATACGCGGTACAGTGAACGGCAAACCGTTTACAGCGCAGGTCGAGCGCGGTGTTGGCCATGGTTCCGTGAAGAATCCGCTGGCTATCCGCATTGCGCATAACGGCACGCGGCTGGACGCGCTGGTCCTGACGCCCCGCGCCGCGCAACTGCACGCCCTGATGCCGTACAAGGCGCCGCCCGACATGAGCCGCTTTGTGCTGTCACCCATGCCTGGTCTGCTGGTGGAAGTGGCTGTGCAGCCTGGCCAGAAGGTGCAGGCTGGTGAGCGTGTGGCCGTGATTGAAGCTATGAAGATGGAAAACGTGCTGTTCGCCGCGGCTGATGGTGTGGTCGGCAAGGTGCTGGCCACCAAGGGCGAGTCGCTCAGCGTGGACCAGCCGATTGTGGAGTTTGTATGATCCGCCGTCCGTTCAAGGTGTTGGGCATCCAGCAAATCGCCATAGGTGCCACCAGCAAAGACCGTCTGCGCACCTTGTGGGTGGACATGCTGGGGCTTGAGGTCACCGGCAATTTCGTCAGCGAACGCGAGAACGTCGATGAAGACATCTGTGCTATCGGCAGCGGCCCCTTCAAAGTCGAGGTTGACTTGATGCAGCCGCTAGACATTGAAAAGAAGCCCGCCGTTCACACCACGCCGCTCAATCATGTCGGCTTGTGGATTGACGATTTGGCCAAAGCCGTGGAATGGTTGACGGCGCAGGGCGTGCGTTTTGCCCCCGGTGGCATTCGCAAGGGCGCAGCGGGTTTTGACATCTGCTTCATGCACCCGAAGGCGAATGATGAGTTTCCGATTGCCGGTGAGGGCGTACTGATTGAGATGGTGCAGGCACCGCCTGAAGTCATCAGCGCTTTTTCGGCGATGGCGACTGCGCAGTAAGTGCTTGACGTGTCGCTCTGGCGCGGGCCAGTGCGGCTTCAATCACTGCCCGTTTGTCTGCGGCTGCAGCTTCTTTTTTGACCGTATTTAAAGGTATTTCAGGGCTGCCAAGCCCTGTTATCAAGCGTGACAAGCTATGAAATTCATAGCGGTCTCTAGCCACGTCGGCCTCTGATTGTGACCACGCAGCCCAGCCGGTGCGCTCGCCGGTGACGATCTCTAAGCTGATGCAGTCCACCGGGCAAGCGCTAATGCACAGCTCGCAACCGGTGCAAGATGTCTCGATGACGGTGTGCATCATCTTGTTGCTGCCCAGAATAGCATCCGTCGGGCAGACCGGGAGGCACAGCGTGCAGCCTATGCACCATTCCTCGTCAATGATGGCGACCGAGCGTGGGCCTTCTGTACCGTTAGCCGGGTTCAGGGCGCTTGGCAAGGCACCTGTGATGGCTGCCAGGCGCTCAATGCCTTCTGCGCCGCCGGGCGGGCACTGGTTGATGCTAGCTGCGCCTGTGGCAATGGCATCTGCATAAGCTGCGCAGTCAGGGTAGCCGCAACGTGTGCATTGCGTTTGCGGCAATGCGGCGAGTATGCGGCTGGCCAGCGGGGTGTTGGCCAGCTGAATGTTGGACAGCGGATAGGCAGGCATCACATTATTTGCTGCGCGTTGCTTTGGCCGCTGCGCGCGTGGTCGCTGGCCTTGCTATCGCTTTGGTAGCTGCTTGCGCGCGTGCTTTGGGCGCTGCAGCCTTGTTGTGGTCAAGAATAAAGGCCTTGACCGCCGGGTAGACCATGTCGCGCCAGCGCCTGCCGCTGAAGATGCCGTAGTGGCCTGCACCTTTTACTTCAAAGTGCGTCTTCTGGCTGGCGGCCACGCCGCTGCACATCTCAAGCGCCGCTTCGGTTTGACCTGAGCCGGAGATATCGTCCAGCTCGCCCTCAACCGTCATCACCGCTGTGGTCTTGATGTCGCCAGGTTTGACGCGCTCGGCTTTGCCCTCGACCGACAGCACATCCCAGATGCCATTGACGAGCTTGAACTCCTGGAACACCGTCTTGATGGTTTCCAGGTAGTAGTCGGCATCCATGTCGAGCACGGCGTTGTACTCGTCGTAAAACGTGCGGTGCGCTTCGACGCTGGCATCGTCGCCTTTGATCAGGTCATTGAAGTAGTCAAAGTGGCTGCTGGCGTGGCGGTCCGGGTTCATGGCCACAAAGCCGGTGTGCTGCAAAAAGCCGGGGTACACGCGGCGGCCTGCGCCTGCAAAGTTGCTCGGTACGCGGAAGATCAGATTGTTTTCAAACCACTCGTAGCTCTTGTTCATGGCCAGGTTGTTGACGGCCGTGGGCGACTTGCGTGCATCAATCGGGCCACCCATCATGACCATGGACAGTGGCGTGGTCTCGCCGCGCGAGGCCATCAGTGACACCGCCGCAAACACCGGCACGGTGGGCTGGCATACGCTGATGACGTGGCAGTTGCCATACTTCGCTTGCAGGTGGCGGATGAACTCCTGCACATAGTTGACATAGTCGTCGAGGTGAAACGCGCCATCAGACAAGGGCACGGTACGTGCGTTTTTCCAGTCGGTGATGTAGACCTTATGGTCTTTCAGCATCGTTTTAACGGTGTCGCGCAGCAGCGTGGCGTAGTGGCCCGAGAGTGGCGCGACGATCAGCACCGCAGGCTGGCCCTTGAGCTTGGCCAGGGTGTTGGTGTCGTCCGAGAAGCGCTTGAAGCGGCGCAGCTCGCAAAACGGCTTGTCGATTTCAACCCGCTCATGGATGGCGATGCTGGTGCCGTCAACATCAATCGTCTGGATCTCAAAGGCTGGTTTTTCGTAATCCTTGCCGAGGCGGTAAAGCAGGCTGTAGGCGGCTGCCACGCGCTGGGCAAACGGGTTTTGGCCCATGGGCGATAGTGGGTTGCTATAAATTTTTGAAGCCGCCTGTGCAAAATCAACAAACGGCTCCATCAGCCTGCGCTGGGTTTCATAGACTTGATAAAGCATGGGTAAAAAACCTTTGGCTGGCCGGTTGGCGATGACAATATAAAATCAAATGGTGCAGTGCAATATAACAGGCGCGGCAAACACCGCCGCCTAGCCCTCAGCCCACCC
>JBCKNJ010000008.1:0-51521 GCA_038902795.1 Polaromonas sp.
AAGGCCAATCCTCTCCTTGCGCTCGGGGTACGCGACTTTCGCCTCTACTGGCTGGCCCTGGTGACACAGGTTATCGGCCAGCATATGTTTGCGTTCACACTGGGGTGGCTCGTCTTCGAGATTACGGGATCGCAGACGCAGTTGGGCTTCATCTATCTGTGCGGTTTCGTACCCCAATTCGCTCTGACACTGCTGGGCGGCGTGCTGGCCGATCGGATCGATGCGCGCAAACTCATAGGTATCGCGCAGGTCAACGCTGCAATAGCCATGATCCTGGTCGGCGTAACAGCGATGCTCGGCGTGGTGCAGTTGTGGCACCTCGCGCTCGGCACATTTTTGTGGGGACTGTCGGCCGCTATAGACGAACCTGCGCGCGCTTCGTTTTTCCCGCGCCTGCTCCCTCGCCCAATGCTCCGCTCCGCGGTACCGCTGATTTCCATGACTTTCGGCAGCAGCCGTGTGATTGCGCCATCAATAGCGGGTTTTCTCATTGCAGCGGCTGGCGCACCGGCCACTTTTCTGCTGTCCGCGGCAGCGGTTAGCACCATGATCGCGGTGTTATTCCTGGTTCGCCCTGCGCACCGTGATGTGCCCGCACATGGCAGTCTGCTCACCAGCTTCACCGAGAGCCTGCGTTACATCCGCGCCAAGGAGGCTTTCGCCAGAGTCATCGGCGTTGCATTACTCAATGCTACGCTGGCCATGGGCTACATCTTCGTGCTTCCCGTGTTCGCGAAGGAGTTACTACATGTTGATTCGCGGGGCCTCGGCGTTCTCGCCTCTGCCGCTGGTATTGGCGCATTGGCCGGTTTTTTTTCCTATGCATGGCTGCAGTCGCGCACTTCGTGGCGAAATCTGATGGTGGGCGCCCTGACGTTCTATAACTTTGCGTTGATAGGCTTGGCCTTCAGCGAATGGTTCTGGTTATCTTTTTGCATGATCTTTGTCGTAGGCCTATGCCACGCCTGGTTCCTGACTTGTGCGCAGGTGATGCTCCAAACCTTGGTCGACGATCAATACCGAGGGCGGGTGATGAGCGTGTTCGCTCTGGTGTGGAGTCTGATGTTTCTGAGCGGTTTTTTGTTGAATATCGCAGGAGAGTGGGTGGGGCCGCGCCTGGCGCTCGCAGGCGGCGCGCTCATAGTGTTGGCCTACGTATGGCTGTCGCTGGCGCGCGCTACTGCTTTGAAGAATCTTAACTAAGGGCGTGGTTCAAAAAGTGCCGTTTTTGGGTAACACGGACAATGTGAATTTTGGATGGTTTGACTCAACCGATGACCACTCGAAAAAACCCGGTTTTGAACCATGCCGGCAAATACAGCCTGTTCGCTGCCTGCCGCATGGCGGACAACAAGATGGGGCAACTGGTGACGCTGGAGCTGCCCGAGGACGAGTTGAAGTTCAAGGAAAAGTTTGTGCCCGACTGAGGCAGGAGGGTGCTGGATCAAAAAGTTTGGCGGGCCTCTTACAATCAGAAGAGAAGCCACCCGCAAATCCAACCAGGAGATTATTGACGTGCCCAATATCGCAACCGTTTTAAAAGCAGAAATCTCTCGCGTCGCACGGAAAGATGTACGCGCCGAAACCCTGCCATTGAAAAAGGCCTCGGCCCAATACCGCTCCGATATCGCCGCCCTCAAAAGGCGCGTGCTTGCCCTGGAAAAACAGCTCAACCGGCTGGCCAGATCCGGCAAAGTGCCTGCGCCCCCCGCACCAGAAGATACGTCCCGAGGCGAATTGCGCTTCAGTGCAAAAGACCTCGTCGCGCAAAGGCACCGGCTGGGGCTGACAGGCACGGCGTTTGCCAGGCTTCTCAACGTCTCAGCGAAGTCCATCTACAATTGGGAAGGCGGCAAGGCCCGTCCCCCGGCCAGCCGGTTGCCCGCCATTGCCAGTCTGAGAAAGATGGGCAAGCAGGAGGCTGCGAAGCTTCTTGCTGACTTGCCGGAGTGAATAGCGAGTTTGCTGGCTAGCGACAATGCCAGAAAGTAGGGTGGGCACCGCCCACGTAATCGACGGCCCATATCCATTGATCGAAGACGCGGGCAATGCCCACCCCTACGATTACTCGCCGAAATTCTTAATAACCCTCAGTCGCCGACCTGATTGCCCAAGAGTTTGCGCCCCATCATCGCAAACCACGCGCCGCGCTGCCCATGGACACAGCCCTACTCCGGCGGGGCCATTGCCACCCATTGCAGGTTCACCAAGTAGTGCGCTGATCGTCGGGGTAGTCGGGAGCTGGCTGGGCTGTCATCTCCCAGTCCGGCTCAGCATCCACACCCTCCCTCGCCCAGCTCCTGCGCACCACAGTCACGCCACGGGGCCGATCCAAGTCTCGGACCACGCCAGCACGCAACTGGACCCCGGCTTGCCGAATCGGTCCTGCAGAAAAACTTTTCCGCCGGCGGCCTTGCCGTTGACCGCCAGTTGCGCACCGCGCGCCGGAAGAAACGTGCTGTAGACGCCGATCGGTCGGTCCATCGCGCCGGGCGGCATGGTGAGCACAAAGGGTGCCATCAGATCCCACCAGCTCATAATTATTTCACCGTCATCCGAAACGATGCGTTCTTCCACGGTGCTGAGCGAATTGCCGGCACGATGGAATTCCGCGTCCATGATCGGCAGCGACTCGTCGGCGAACGGCTTGTGGAGCAGAACTTCGATCGTGCGCTGGAGGAAACGCGTCATGCCGGCGTTGTCGGAATAGATCCGCGGGCTCGTCCCGATGAGCGGGCTTTCTATAAACAAGGCGTGCCCCTGCCCGGCCGGCGACCACAGTACGCGCCAGTGGCTGACGCGATCGGCAATGGTCTTGCCGCCGTCGTCTGAGAGGCGGATAAAAGAGTTCTCGCCGGTCATGACGACTTCACCGGGATCGACCAGTCTTGGTTCACTCATTGTTGTCCCCTGCAGGTTATTTGTTGAATCGTCAGACGCCAATCAATTAGTTCGCGTAACCCGGCAGCTCCCGATCGAGCACGCGCATCATCGCCTCGAAGTACAGACGTTCGCGCTCGCCGCGCGGATGCCGCTCGTCCGGCGGCGTTGACTGCACTTTCGCCGCGATCTCGTCGGACAACACCTGAAGCGGCTGGCCGGTGCTCATCGCCAGCACCTGGGCGCGGCACACGCGCTCGAGTTTGTAGAGCCGCCGGTAGGCCTGCGCCACGGTGTCGCCGACCACCAGCACGCCGTGGTTCTTCATGAACAACACATGCTTGTTGCCGATCAGATGCGCGAGGCGCTCGCCCTCTTCGACGAAATCGGCCGTGCCCTGGTAGATATCGTCGTAGGCCACATGGCCGTGGAAGTAAGCCGCCGTCTGGCTGGCCGACAGCAGCCGGTTGTCCTTGAGCATGTTGAGCGCCACCGCCCAGGTCTGGTGGGTGTGCAGCACCACCCTGGCGCCGGTGATGCGGTGGATCGGCGCATGGATGCACTGCGCCGAGAGTTCCACCACGCCCTTGCCCTCCAGCGTTTCGCCCTTCTCGTTGAAGACGATCATGTCGCTCGCGCGGGCTTCCGACCAATGCAGGCCGAACGGCAGGATCAGGTAACGGTCGTTGCTGCCGGGCGCTGTCAACGTGAAATGGTTGTCGATGCCTTCTTCGAGATCGTCGAGCACCGCCAGGCGGTAGGCGGCGGCAAGATGGGTCTTGGCCTGTTGCAATGCATCGACGCCGGCGGCGCTGCGGGAAGATTGGAGTTGGGTGACAGACATGGCGGGCCTCGGCTTGAATGGATCTCTGAAGCGGTGAAGTATAGCGAGGCGGGGTGCTTCACACAACCGCTGCCGCGACACCATCGCACTACCTTTGGGCCGCGCTGCTGGCCCGCATCTATGAGGTGTTCCCCGCTCACCTGACCTGTCTGCACTCCACATGACCGGTGTCATACTGCGGCTTGCGAGTCGGCAGCGCAGTCCTTGAGGGTGTGTGGTGCCGGTTTTATCCGACGATCTACATCACGTTAGCTACTGAACCAAATGGAGATCAGAATCATGAGCAAGTCATTTTTTGTTTTGGCATGTCTTTTCGCTTTGTTTGGCAATCTCGCCTCTGCAAACCCAACATCACCGTATGCTGGGCAAGAAGCCCGCGAGATAAAGGCACTCTCCGCTGAAGACATCGAAGGCTATCTTGCTGGCAAGGGAATGAAATTTGCGTTGGTTGCCGAACTCAACGGCTATCCAGGTCCGTCTCACGTCCTGGAACTCGCGTCGGAGCTTGATCTAACGCCGGACCAGAAGCGACGCACGGAGACTCTGTTCAAGAGCATGGAAGTAACCGCTATTTCACATGGGCGCCTTCTCGTTGAACAGGAGCGACGGCTTGACCATCAGTTCGCGACAAAAGCCATCAACCCTAAATCACTCGCTAAGCTGCTCAAAAGCATTGGCGTTCTTCAGGCGCGGATTCGCCAAGCCCACCTTGAAGCACATCTGGCTCAGGCCACGATTCTCACGCCGACTCAGGTGTCTAAGTATGTGGTGCTTCGTGGCTACAGTGGGGGGACGAAACATGAAGGTCACCACGGGCACAAGCACTAAATGCAGTCTAACGAATACAAGGTTAGATCGTGCGAAGCCACGATCTGAACCGGTTGTTGAGCCCGCTCCGTCAGCGCGGGATGTTCACTGAAAATATCTTTTTGACATCGGCAAGACGTAGCCCCACCATGAGAAAAGCCCTTGTATGCCTGTTACTGGCGCTGGCCTGCACTGCCCATGCCGAGACAATCACCGGCCGGGTTGTGGGGGTTGCTGATGGCGACACCATCACCGTGCTGGATGCCAACAAGGTGCAGCACAAGATTCGACTGGCCGGTATTGATGCGCCGGAGAAAAAACAGCCATTCGGCAACAGATCCAAAGAATCACTGTCTGCCCTGGCATTCGACAAGACTGTGAATGTCGAGACCACCAAGCGCGACAAGTACGGGCGGCAAATCGGCAAAGTGCTGGTCAACGGGCGGGATGTCAACCTGGTGCCGGTCGAGCGCGGCATGGCCTGGTTTTATCGGCAGTATCAGCGTGAGCAGTCACCCAACGACCGCAGGCTGTACGAGGCGGCGGAAGATGCGGCCAAAGCTGGCAAGCGCGGTCTATGGCGTGATGCTGACCCAGTGCCGCCCTGGGAGTTCAGGCGCAACAAGAGCGAGCCCTGAATCCACCGATGGCCACAGAAAAAGTGTTATACGGTTTTGAACCACGCCTGAAAAGGGCGGTTTAAATTTCTTATTCGCGCGCTACTCCGCCTTGATGTTAGCCGCCTTGATTATCGGCCACCATTTATCGATTTCGGCCTTTTGGTACGCGGCAAGCGCTTCCGGCGTCTGCTGTGCCGGCGACGGAATGTTGTGTCCGAGGTCCGACAGCCGCTTGCGTACACCTTGGTCGGCAAGCGCCTCTCTGACGGCGGAATTGAGCCGGTCGATGATTTCTTTGGGCGTGCCCTTGGGCGCCCACAGTCCGAACCAGATCGACACGTGCAGCTTTGGTACGCCGGCTTCGTCGAACGTCGGAATCTCCGGCGCCGCGGGCGAGCGGGTAGGCGCGGTCACGGCATAGGCGCGCACTTTTCCGGAGCGTACGTGCGGCAATGAATGCCCGAGATGATCGAACAGGAAGTCTATGTGCCCGCCCATCAAGTCCTGCAGCGCGGGCGCCGCGCCGCGATAGTTCACGAACTGAAACTGCAAGCCGGTGAGGTTCTGAAAGAAGATGCCCGCGACGTGCGCGGCACTGCCCACGCCGATGCTGCCGGCGGAAATCGTGCCTTGGTTCGCGCGCGCCCACGCCACGAATTCCTTCACGTCCTTCGCCGGAATGGAATTTTTCGCCACCAGCAGCATCGGGTAATTGGTAAGCAGCGCCACAGGCTCAAGATCCTTGAGCAGATCGAACCCCAGCGGGTAAATCGCACCGTTGACCACATGCGTGCTCCAGTGGCCTATGCTCAGCGTGTAGCCGTTGGGCGCGGCGTGCACGACGCGCCTCACACCGATGGTGCCCGCCGCACCGGTAACGTTTTCCACCAGCAGCGGCTCGCCGAGCGTGGTGCGCATGCGCTCGCCCAGCACGCGCATCAGCGCGTCGGTGGGACCGCCGGCAGCGAAAGGCGCCACCACCACGATCGGGCGCGTCGGATAATTTTGTGCTGCAGCTCCGCCAGCGCCGAGCAAGGCAGCTGCGATGCTGAATGCTGCAATAAACGTTTTATTCATGCTGCTGCTCCGGTGAAATCTGCGGGTTTGCCGAGCTTTTGTGTGACCCGCCATTCCAGCATTTCCAATCGGTCCTGCCCCCAGAACAGCTCGCCATCGAACACATAGCAAGGCGCGCCAAACACGCCAAGCTTTATCGCCTCTTCGGTGTTGGCTTCGTACTCCGCTGTAACGGCGGCATCGTGCGTGGCCGCAAGCAGGGCTTTACCGTCCATGCTCTGCTCGTTGGTGATGGCGACCAGCGTATCGTGGTCGGCGATATTGCGTTCTTCCGCCCACACCGCGCGCAGCATCGCGTGACTCAACTTGACCCAATCCAGCCCGCGCTGCGCCGCCGCGATCGCCATATAGCAGGCGCGGCGGTCGGCCACCGGGTGAAAGGCCGGCTCAAGATTACAGGTCATGTTCAAAAGCTCGCGCCAGCGCCGCAGTTCCTGATGCCGGTATGCCTGACGTTGCTGCGCGCGCCGCTTCAGCGGCAGCCCGCCCGAAACCGACCACACCTTCAGCAAATCCATCGGCTTGTGGCGAATGGTTAACCCCAAGCGGCGCGCAAGCTCCACAAAACGTTGATGACCAAGGTAAGTCCATGGCGACGACATGGAGTCAAAGTAATCGACGATTTTTTCAGGCATGTTGAATTTTCCGTATGCGTTAGCGTGAGTTCAAGTATGACACCGAAAAGCGTCCTGAGAAAGGGGTTGTAAGCCGCAACACGCGATTAGCGATCATGGCGAAAGCAACACGACCCTGAGAGCGACGGCACTGCCCACCACCATCGCTGTAACGACAGTCAGAGGCCACGGCGGAATACTGCCCCGGCCAGGAGACACGCTGCCGCCTGCGAAAGGAGTGCCACATCGACCAGCGCGGTCATGCCGTGCGTTCTGCCCCTACGCGCTGCGCCGCTGGCGCATCGCTACGGTTCAGCCCACCCGACATCACCACTTTCTGTTTGCCAGCGTCGTAGTGTTGGTCAGTGCGCCCGGTTCGGCTTCACCACGCGCAGGTGCTGGGGCCAGTGCCGATATCCGTAACCACCGCGGCTGTAACCGAAATTGAGCGAGACGCCGACCGGCGGATAGTACGGCTGCGAGTAGTAGTAACCGGGGTAGGCGACCACCGGCGACTGCACGTACACCGGCTGGGAATAAACGGGTTGCGAATAAACCGGCTGTGAATAGACGGGCTGGGACGGTTGCACAAAGCCCGGTTGCGCACTGGCCTGCGGGGACGGCATCGCGCCGACCGGTGTGACTTGCAGCCTGACATAAGGGCCGGGGTCGCTGGCCATCTGCGCGTCGTACTGCCTGTCGGCGTATTCATAGACCACGTTGTAATGCGTGGTGCGGTTTTCATACGAGGTCTGGGTGCCGCACTGCTGGACATTTTGCACCTGGCGCCGGTTGCCTTCGATGTTGTTGCCGACCATGGCGCCGCCGACCAGGCCGATCATGGTCGCCAGCGCGCGGCCGCCGCCGTCGCCGATGGCATTGCCCATGGCGCCACCGGCCAGTGCGCCCATCACCGCGCCCGCGCCCGAGGCGGGCGCCTCGATGATCATGGGCTGGGTGCTGCAGACCTGGCGCGGCACGCTGACCTGCTGGACCACCGGGGTGCTGGAAATAACGCGCGCCAGGATATCCATGGCCACTGCGTTGACGGCAAACAGCCCGGAGGCCGTCGCGACGCTCGACAAAACAAGTGCTTTTTTCATGATTCAGACTCCTTTTCAACTTGCTGGACCGGCTCCGTTCGGGGCAAAAATGACTACGTCAGTTTAATCAATCAGAGCGGTTTTGGTGCATTCAAGTTCAGTAAATAACGGCGTGGTTCAAAATCGGTTGACACTCTTTCAAGTGGCCATCGGTTGAGTCATCGGCATCCAAAATTCACATTGTCCGTGTTACCCAAATACGTTACTTTTTGAACCACGCCGGTATTCAGATCGCCACATCAGGGAAAGCACGACTCTTGAGGACGTTTTTCGGTGCCATACTTGGCCTCATGCGGTTGAATTTCCTTATCCGTGGGAGAGTGGTTCTTTCTGGACGATGATGCTGTAAAACATATTAGTGGATTCAGTTACTTAGATAGAAATACTTAACAGCAATTTCTGTAGTAGTGGGAAGTAGAATATGGCAGAGTTTGAACAAAAGAGACAAAAAACAGGCGGTAGGAAGGCTGGCGTTCCTAACAAAACGACTAAATCACTTAAAGAGGCTATTCTTGCCGGATCGCTCCGCTCCGCAGTGACTCCGCTGCTACCCGTGACCATACAACCCGGTAACATTCGCTACGCTCCGGGTGTGCGGGCCGGGCGCTGGGTGTTCGCCACCGGCCTCAAAGGGACGGCGGATTTTATCAACGGGATGGCGCCCGAGGTTGTCGACGCAGCGGCGCCGCTGCATGGCGTGCCCAAGTACAAGAAAGAGGCGCGACGCATTTTCGCCAATTTCGCCAAGGTTCTGAAGGCCGGTGGCACCGACCGCCAGCATGTCGTGCGCGTGGATCAGTACTATACCGACGGCCATGTCGTCGATGCGTATCACGAAGTACGACGAGAATTTTTCGCTGGCCATATTCCACCCAGCACCTCCAACCTGCACCAGCGGTTTCTGCTCGCCGGACAGAACATGGAAGTGCAGATGATGGCGGTAGTGCCGGGCAAGGGCTTCGAGGTGGTGCAGCATCGACCGGAGAACTTGCCGGTGCACGCCAGTTCCGGCTACAGCCCGGTGCTGACCTGCGGCGACTATGTGTTTGTTGCCGGGCAAACCTCGGAAGCGCTGAAAACCGATGAGGGTCCGCTCGATCCGGCGGCACGCATGCCCTCCGGGCACCTGTGGAAGGGCACGCCGATCAAGCTCGAAACCGAATTCGTGATCGAGCGCAAGATGAAACCCGCGCTGGCCACCATCGGCAATACACTCGCCGATGTGGTGAAGGCGCAGGTTTACGTGCGCGACATCAACGATATCCCGGCCTTCAACGAGGTGTGGTTGAAGCACTTCAGGAAGGAGCCACCTGCCACCACCATCATTACCACCGCGATGCCCGGCTTCATCTGCGAACAAGGCCGTATCGAGATCAACATTATCAGCGTGCGTCACGGCGGCCGTACCCAAAAGCAGGTTATCGATGCCGGCGTGCCCACGGCATTTGCCGGCCACGTGCAGGCGATCCGTGCCGGCGACCTGTTGTTCCTGTCAGGCCTGATGGCGGTCGATAATGGCGGCGCGCTCGCGCCGACAACGCGCATCGATCCGCGCCAGCCTCACTTCGGCAGCGCAGTGCAGTTGCAGATGGGGCACATGCTGGCGCAAGCCGAACGTATCTGCCGCAAGGTCGGAACGACGCTGGGAAACACGGTGCGGCTGCAGCAGTTTCACACCAATCTCGACGATTTCAATGGCGCGTACCAAGTCTGGCAACAGCATGTGCCGGGCCAGCACCTGCCCTTCTCAGCGATTGAAGTGCCGGCACTCGGCGTGCCGGGCGCCGTGGTGATGCTCGATCTTTGGGTGTACGTGCCCTAAGGTGTCATGTGAAAATAACTTGACCAATTATTCTGGCTGTGGTTTAAAGTGGGTATGCATATCGCATCCGCAATTCACTACACGCTCCTGCCCCCACGAAAGAAAACTTTATCACTTTATTTTCACGTGAAGCCTAAGGAAGTGTGGGGACGCTGTTCTTGCTTGAATCATGTTGCGCATCATCCGGTGACGCAACTGTTTTTAACTGTTTTTTCAAAAGGATGATCATGAATATGACCTCGATAATTCCTCACCAACTGCGCCGCGGTTTTCAGAAAGTGCTGCGCGTGCTCGCGCTCGCCGTGCTTGCCATGCCAGCGGCCCAGGCGACGGACTTCCCGCCGGATCAGATCCGCATCGTCGTGCCCTTTCCCGCGGGCGGCGGCACCGATGTGATTGCGCGCCTGGTTGCGCAACACATGGCTGAAGCGTGGAAGGTCACGATACTGATCGACAATCGCGTCGGCGCCGGCGGGGTGGTCGGTTCGAACTATGTGGCCCAGCAAAAACCCGACGGCCGCACCTTTCTCGCTGTAGCCAGCGCGTTTGCGGTGCGAGCGGCGATCGATCGCAACCTGCCGTACGATGCCACCAAGGATTTTTCTGGCGTCGGGCAGATGGCGATCTCGCCGAGCTTCATGGTGGTGTCGCCAGCGCTCGGCTTCAAGTCGCTCAAGGACCTGATCGCCTATGCCAAGGCGCAGCCTGCCGGCATCTTCTACACTTCGGCCGGCGTCGGCAGCACCGCGCATCTGCATGCCGCCGCTGTGGCGCATCTGGCGGGACTCAAGGCTGAACATGTTCCCAACCAAGGCACGCCGCAGGCAGTGACCGAAGCTATGACTGGGCGCGTGCTCTACGCGTTTGCGCCGGGCCCGAATGCAATACCGCTTGCCAAGGCGGGTAAGCTGCAGATTCTTGTGACCACTTCGCCAGCCGGCTCACGCTTCATGCCGGGTGTGCCGAGCATCGCCGAAGCCGGGCTGGTGTACGAAGGTGATGACTGGTTCGGCGTGTATGCGCCGGCCGGCACACCACTGGCGATTCGCGAGAAGTTTTCGAAGGAAATGGCGCGAGTGCTGGCGCTGTCGGCAGTGCGCGAGCGTCTGGCGACATTGGGCGCCGAACCAGTTTCGAGCACACCGCAGGAATTCGAGAAAATGGCGCGTGAGTACATCGCCAAAGTGCGCAAGCTGGGCGAGGAGATCGGCATCAAGCCCGAATAGCGGCTATAAAATAATCAATAAAAAGAAGGGGTAATAAGCATGGCGACGATAGAGGCCAGACTAAAGGAATTGGGCTACGAGCTGCCGCCGCCGTTCGTGTTCCCGAAGCCGAACCGCACCGGCTGTACGCAGGCGGGCTCGGTGCTGCTTTTGTCCGGGCACGGCCTCGACCTGCCGAAACTGCCCGGCGTCCGGCAGACCGGCAAGTTCGGTGTCGATATCACCGTGGAGGAAGGCTACGCCACCGCGCGTGCGGTGGCGCTCACCATGATGGCGACGATGAAGGCGCACTGCGGCGATCTTGACCGCGTAAAGCGCGTGTTGCGCCTGTTCGGCA
Source organism: Polaromonas sp. (assembly GCA_038902795.1). Lineage (GTDB taxonomy): Bacteria > Pseudomonadota > Gammaproteobacteria > Burkholderiales > Burkholderiaceae_C > Polaromonas. The sequence continues at coordinate 11,331 of JBCKNJ010000008.1, forward strand.
TGTGCAATTGCACGCCGGACTTCGCGCAGCACCCGGCAGTCATCGACGGCGCCTCGGATCTATTCTACGAAGTGTGGGGTCCGGAGTTCGGCCGGCACGCGCGTTCTGCGGTCGGGCATGTCTCGCTGCCGCGCGGTATTGCGGTCGAAATCAACGGCGAGTTCGAACTGACCTGAGCCCGCCGCGTCAGGACAGCAGACGGATATTGAGCGCCCATTCCAGCAGCCACGTCGTGGCCAGCAGGACCACCGCGGCCGAGCCGCCGATGAACACGACGCGCGCATACAACCACGTCGAGCGCAGCGCATAGGCCAGCGGCAGAAAGACGGCAACGATCCTCAGTTGCTAGGCGTGGTTCAAAAAAGAGCCGCTTTTGGGTAACACAGACAATGTGAATTTTGAACGCTTTGCCCATGGTTAAATTGATGGTCACACGAAAAGTGTTACACGGTTTTCAACCACGCCTAAACTTTCGGCAATCGCATTCTATAAAGAGGACAACATGAAACATATTCCCACGATAGCTTTGATAGGTATTTCGGTAGCCGTGTTAAGCGGATGCGGCGCTCCTAGCTTGTCGGGTAGTGCCTACAGCCGCGATCAGGCACGGCAGGAGCAGAGCGTGCGCACGGGTGTCGTTGAAAGTGTGCGCCAGGTGCAGATTGAAGGCACCCGATCCGGCATAGGCGCGGTAGCAGGCAGCGTGATCGGCAGCATCGTCGGCAGCGGTGTCGGACAAGGCCGGGGCAGCAGCGTCGGCTCAATAATTGGCGCAGTCGGCGGCGGTGTCGCAGGCCAGGCGATTGAGCAGGGAGGGACGCGCAAACAGGGGCTGGAAATCACCGTCAAACTCGATAGCGGCGGGATGGTCGCGATCACCCAGGAAGCGGACGAGGTTTTCAGACCGGGCGAGCGGGTACGGATTCTGGGTGGCGGCGGGGTTTCGCGGGTAACGCATTAAGGCGTGGTTGAAAACCGAGTAACACTTTTCAAGTGGCCATCGGTTGAGTCATCGGCATCCAAAATTCACGTTGTCCGTGTTACCCAAATACGTTACTTTTTGAACCACGCTCTCGTCCTGAGCATTTGGAACCTGGCACCGAGACCTTCATTGAAAAAAATATGCATCTACTCCAACGCTTCCCGCCCGGGTGCCACATCAGCCGCACGCACCCCTAAAGCGGCCAGCGCGGGAGGGGTAGGGTGCCCTTGCACCAGGGCAGCAGCCAGCTTCCCCATGGCCGGGGCGGTTTGAATACCGTAGCCGCCCTGACCGGCCAGCCAGAAAAAGCCCGGCGCATCCGGCGCAAAACCAACCACCGGGGACTTGTCGGCCACGAACGAGCGCAGGCCAGCCCATTTGCGGCGTACCTGCCGAATGTGCAGCGTGGTGGCGGTCTCGATTCGGTCCACAGCGATGGCGACATCAAGTTCTTCGGGCTGCACGTCTTGCGGGCTCACCGGGTCGGCGTTGGCCGGTGACAGCAACAGCACCCCGGCATCGGGCTTGAAGTAAAAACTCTCGGCAGCGTCAATCACCAGCGGCCAATCGCTGATGTCGCAGCCCGCAGGTGGCTCGCAGGTGAAGGCGGTTCGCCGCATGGGCACTAGCCCAACCGTTGCGACACCGGCCAACTGCGCCAGCGCATCACACCAGGCACCGGCGGCGTTGACCAACACCGGCGCACAGAAACTGCCCGCTGGCGTGTCCACAAGCCAGTTGCCTGACTCGCGCCGGATGCTTTCAACACTGGCCTCGCACACCAGTTGGGAACCCGCACGCTTGGCACCGCGCAAAAACCCCTGATGAATGGCGTGCACATCCATGTCCATGGCATCAGGCTCATAGACGGCACACTGGGCCTGCCCGGGGTGCAGCACCGGCACGCGTTGCAAGATGTCGGGCTGCGTCCACCATTGAATGTTGGACACCAGCGCCTGCATGTCGGCTAGCGCCAGGCGTAGCGCGGGCTCGTCCGCTGCACCACCCACGATCAACGCCCCCCGTTGGGTGACCAGTGGGTAGGGCGAAAAGCCATCGGGTGGATTGAAATAAAACGACTTGGATGCTGTGGTGATGGCGCGCACCGTGGCGTTGCCGTAGGTCTCGGAAAACATCGCCGCCGATCGCCCGGTGGCGTGGTAGCCGGGCTGGGCCTCGCGCTCCAGTAGTACCACCCGCAGGTGTGGTGCCAAATAATAGGCTGCTGATGCCCCCGCTATGCCAGCGCCAATGATCAAAACGTCTGTGGTTTGCATAAAAATCTTCAGTTCCGGCAGTCAGTCGTGTCGCTTCAAGCCCGGCAACACACGATGGGTCAAAAGCGTGTCGGCACCAACACCCCGACCCGCTGAAAGTGTCAGATGTGGATTTTGTGGTCTACGAACCACGGGTAGCAGGAGAATTTAATTTTGTTACCCCAGTGTTACCCTGAACTACTATCGCTATTGTTTTAATAGCATTAAACACACTGTTTAATGGTCTGCCCGGAGGGGATCGAACCCCCGACCCTCAGCTTAGAAGGCTGATGCTCTATCCAACTGAGCTACGGGCAGAAAAAGCGGCTACAAGCGAATGTAAACGCAGATGCGGAAAAAGCTCACAAAGTGAGCTTTTTTTGAATGGATTCTTTGGTCGGAGTACAAGGATTCGAACCTTGGACCCCCTGGTCCCAAACCAGGTGCGCTACCAGACTGCGCCACACTCCGACAAGTCTTAGATTATAGACCGAACAGCTTGGCTGGCGTCTACCAATGCTGAAAATTTAACGTTTCGCGTACTGTGTCTTGCCAAATAGGATGTCCCGGGTGGCATCGTCCATCAGTGGCTTTCTCAGGTCTGCCAGCACCTTCACGCCGCGCTGCACGGCAGGGCGCTCGCCAACCAGGTCAAACCAGGCCTGAAGGTGCGGGTAATCGGCCCAGTCTATGCCCTGGTTTTGCCAACTGCGCAGCCACGGGTAAATGGCGATGTCGGCGATGCTGTACTGGTTGCAGGCGATGAACCTGCTTTTCGCGAGTTGTTTGTCCATCACAGCGTAAAGCCGCTTGGCTTCATTGCTGTAGCGGTTGATGGCGTAGTCGATTTTTTCGGGCGCATAGATGCGAAAGTGATGCGTCTGGCCGAGCATCGGGCCGACACCTCCCATCTGGAACATCAACCATTGCAGCACCTCGAACTTAAGCCTGTCGGTTTTGGGTAAAAACTGGCCCGTTTTGCTGGCCAGGTAGAGCAGGATGGCACCGGATTCAAACAGCGACATGGGTTTACCGTCTGGCCCGTTTGGGTCCAGCATGGCCGGTATCTTGTTGTTCGGGCTGATAGCCAGAAACTCCGGCTTGAACTGGTCGCCGGTGCCGATGTTGATGGGTATTGCTTCCCAGTCCCGGCCAAGGCGAAGTCCGCACTCCTCCAGCATGACGTGGACTTTGTGGCCGTTGGGCGTGGGCCATGAGTAGACTTTTATCATTCGGTTTTTCTTTCGCTGCAAGTATGCTGGTTGTCGCACTTTAAGAGAAAATCACTATGCCGACTGCGGAGCTTGCCAAGTTTCTGGGTTTGCAGTTGCCTGCGCTTTAATTTTTAGAACCCTAGAACAACACCCGGCTGCGTATCGTGCCCTGCACAGCAGCCAGTTTTTCCAGCGCCACATCGGAGTGCGCCGCATCAATGTCAATCACCACGTAGCCAATATCACCACTGGTTTGCAGGTACTGCGACGCGATGTTGATGTGGTTGACCGCAAACACCTTGTTGATCTCTGACAGCACGCCGGGCACGTTGCGGTGAATGTGCAGCAGGCGGTGCTTGCCGGGGTGAGCGGGCAGGGCGACTTCGGGGAAGTTGACCGATGAGGTTGAGGTGCCGTTGTCGCTGTATTTCACCAGCTTTTCAGCGACTTCAATGCCGATGTTCTCCTGTGCTTCCATCGTTGAGCCACCGACGTGCGGGGTGAGTATCACATTGTCCAGACCGCGCAGAGGCGACTCGAAACTGTCCTTGTTGCTCTTCGGCTCGGTTGGAAAAACATCAATCGCTGCACCGAGTAATTTTTTGTCTCGCAGCGCTTTTGCCAATGCTTCAATTTCAACCACCGTGCCGCGTGAAGCGTTAATCAGCACCGCCCCTGGCTTCATGGCTGCAATCTCGGCTTGGCCAATCATCCACTGGGTGGAGTCCAGTTCAGGTACGTGCAACGTCACCACATCAGACATCGCCAACAGTTCTTTCAAGTCAGCAATTTGCCGTGCATTGCCCAGTGAAAGCTTGGTCACCACATCAAAAAACACCACCTGCATACCGAGTGCCTCAGCCAGAACCGAGAGCTGCGTGCCGATGGAGCCATAGCCGACGATGCCCAGCGTCTTGCCACGAATCTCAAACGAATTTTCAGCCGACTTGAGCCAACCGCCACGGTGCGCAGCCGCACTTTTTTCGGGCACACCACGCAGCAGCAATATCGCTTCGGCCAGTACCAGTTCTGCCACCGAGCGGGTGTTGGAAAAAGGTGCGTTGAAGACCGCAATGCCACGTTCGCGCGCCGCATCCAGATCGACCTGGTTGGTGCCTATGCAAAAGCAGCCGACTGCGGCCAGCTTGTGGGCATGGGCGAACACATCGGCGGTCAGTTGTGTGCGCGAGCGGATGCCGACAAAATGTGCGTCTGCAATTTTGGCCTTTAGCTCATCGCCGTCGAGTGCGCCAGTCAAGCTTTCGATGTTGCTGTATCCGGCTGCATTCAATACTTTGATGGCGGATGGGTGAATGCCCTCTAACAGTAGAAATTTGATTTGAGCTTTGTCGAGCGAGATTTTTATCATGTCAGGAGTATGGCGTAAAGCGAAAGCCGCGTTGCGTCAAGGGGCGCGCATGAAACTCACACCGTGCAGCGATTTCTTACGTTCAAAAGCGTTTTAACGGCGTGGTTCAAAATCGGGTAACATTTTTTCAGGCTCATTCCTGCTTGGAAATACGTGCGCCGTTCAGGCCCATACCTCGTTGGACAAGGCTGCGTATTGACGTCGAGCGACGGGTGAATTAACATGCAAATCGGTGATGAAGCCAAGCATCAGGCACCAAGTTAGGTATTTCCCAATATAAACAGGTTATGGAGACCAAGATGACCCAACGAAACGTAACGAAATCCGCGCATTGGCTACGCATGGCGGCGGCTTTTATGGCTTTGACATTCGCCGCAGTGGCGGGCGCTCAGAACATTTCCATCGCCACCGGCGGCACCGGCGGTGTCTATTACCCGATGGGGGGCGGTATGGCTGCCGTTCTGTCCAAGCACGTGCCAGGGATGCAGGCTACCGCGGAAGTCACCGGCGGCTCGGTCGACAACCTCAAGCTGATCGGCACCGACAAGCCCTACATCGGATTTACCCAGGCCGATGCCGCCCTCGATGCTTACAGAGGTGAAGATAAATTCAAGGGTAACAAGGTCCCGCTGCGGATCCTGATGGTGCTGTATCCGAATCGCATGCATGTGGTATCGGTTGAAGGACGCGGCATCAACAAGATCGTCGATCTCAAGGGCAGGCGTATCGCTACCGGTTCGCCTGGCAGCGCCACGGAAGTCATGGCGTTCCGGGTACTCGAGGCCGCCGGGCTCGACAAGGACAAGGATGTCAAACGCGAGCGCCTGAGCGTAGCCGAGTCGGTCAACGCGATGAAAGATAACAAGATCGATGCATTCTTCTGGGTCGGTGGCTTGCCGACCGGGGCTGTCACCGACCTGGCCCATACGCCAGGCACGAAGATCAAGCTGATCGACCATGCAGAGGTGGTGCCTGCGATGAACAAGAAATACGGCGATATTTACGTCGAGGACAGCATTCCGAAGGCCACGTACAAAGGCATGGACGCAGACAACAAGCAGGCCACCGTGATGAACTTTCTTGTCGCGCACGCCAACATGGATGACAAAACGGCTTACAACATCGTCAAGACGATCTTCGACAAACGCAGCGACCTGATCGCGGTGCACAAAGAGGCGGAAAATTTCAAGCTGGAGAACCAGAAGGCTGCGGCGACTCCCATTCCGTTTCACCCGGGTGCGGTCAAGTATTTCGCCGAAAAGGGCATCAAGCTCAACTAAGGTCGTAAGGTCGTAAGGTCGTAAGGTCGTAAGATCGGCATCGACTCCCCCCCCCCCCCCCCCCCCCCCCCCCCCCCCGCCTGCTGGCGGGGTTTTAGTTTGTGCAAGAGGCTGAACCATAGTCGGCGGCGTAGCATCGCCGCGCAAAATGAGAGAGACGCACCCCATGAGCGAACAGACCAGACTGGACCCGACTGCGCAGGTGGTCGTCAGCGACGAGGCACTACGCAAGGCCGAGCAGTATATCGAGGTGGAAGAGGGTGCGGCAAACCGGTTGGCGGGCGGGTTGGGCAACTTCGTGAAACTGGTTGCGGTGGTGATGTCGGTATTTCACCTCTACAGTGCTTACGCCATCGTACCGACGCAGGTCTTGCGCTCGGTTCACGTCGGCTTCGTGCTGTTTCTGGCATTCCTGCTGTTCCCGGTCGGAAAACGTTTTCGCCATCGCATCATGTGGTGGGACTGGATTGCAGCGCTGCTCTCGATCGCCGTCGTGCTGTATGTGATCTCGGGCGGCGACGATTTCAACGACCGCAATACGATGCCACAAGCCTGGGATATTTTCTTCGGAGTGGCGCTGATTTTGCTGGTGCTGGAAGCCATGCGCCGCACCACTGGCTGGATCCTGCCGATGGTAACGAGCCTGTTTGTCCTCTACGCGCTATTCGGTGCCTACCTGCCCAGCCCCTGGACCCACAAGGGCTATGAGCTGGGACGCCTGATCGGACATCTGTACATGACTCTCGAGGGAATCTTTGGCGTGGCGGTCGACGTATCCTCATCGCTGATCATCCTGTTCATCATTTTTGGGGCATTCCTGCAATTTTCTGGCGCGGGCAAGTTCTATATCGATTTCTCGTTCTCGGCAATGGGCGGCAAACCCACCGGCGCAGGCCGCACGGTCGTGCTGGCCTCTTTCCTGCTCGGAGGGCCGTCCGGTTCGGGCGTGGCCACCACCGTGACGCTGGGCGCGGTAGCCTGGCCCATGCTGGCCAAGGTTGGCTATGAACGGAACGCCGCCGGCGGCCTGCTGGCGGCGGCCGGATTGGGCGCAATCATCTCGCCACCGGTAATGGGTGCCGCGGCATTCCTGATCGCCGAGTTTCTCAAGATATCCTATCTCGACGTGTTGCTGATGGCGATTATCCCGACCCTCCTTTTTTACCTCGCGCTGTTCCTGATGGTCGAAATCGACGCGCGCAAATACGGCATGGGCAATACAGTTTTCGAAACAGTGGACTCGGTCTGGAACCTGACACGTAAGTACGGGTTCCACTTCCTGTCGCTGATCTCTATCGTGGCCTTCATGATGTTGGGCTTCTCGCCGGTGCTATCGGTATTCTGGGCGACTGTGGTGGCCTTATTGACCAGTTTCCTGCGCCCGGACTGCGCGCTGATTCCCTATGACGTTTTCCGTGGCCGGGGGCCGATCGCGAAGCAGCTCTGGGAATCGAACTTCATCAAGGCGCTGCAGGGCGGCTCGACCGGCGTGCTCAACGTCGCCGCCACCTGCGCCGGCGCAGGCATTATTGTCGGCGTCGTGACGCTGACCGGCCTCGGCCTCAAGTTCAGCTCGATCGTCATCGATCTGGCCGGCGGCTCGCTGCTACTGACCGCGATCTACACTGCTCTGGTGGTCTGGATCGTCGGTTTGGCGGTGCCGGTGACGGCTTCCTACATCATCTGCGCGGTGATCGCAGCGCCGGCACTGATCAAGCTCGGCGTGCCCGACTTTGCCGCGCACATGTTCATCTTCTACTACGCCGTGCTGTCCGAGGTATCGCCGCCCACCGCCCTGTCGCCATTCGCTGCTTCGGCAATCACCGGAGGCGACCCGTACAAGACCACGATGCAATGCTGGAAATACACCATTCCGGCATTCCTGGTTCCGTTCATGTTCGTGCTCAATCCAAGCGGTCAGGGCCTGCTGCTCATGGGTTCGACCCAGGCGCTCGCCACAGCGAACTGGTGGGCTATCGCCGAAGTCACCGTTACCGCCGCGCTAGGTGTCGCCGCGCTTGCGGCAGGCTTCCAGGGCTGGGCGCTCAGGCGCGCCACCATGATCGAGCGCTTGATGCTGATCGTCGCCGGTTTTGCGCTGGTTTATCCGAGCGTTATGGCGGACATGCTGGGCATTGGACTGATACTCGCCGCGCTTGCATCGCAGTACCTGCGGGGACGCCGAGTGCTTGCCTAAAGAATTAGGGTCAGACTCCAATTAAGCACATTCGCTACAAATAGCATAGCTGCTCACCCCAGCTTTTTAACCAGCACCAGGCTCTTGCGGTCCAAGTTGTATTTGCGCTTGCGGGCTTCGGGCAACCAGTCGGGGTCAACTTGCACAAAGCCGCGCTTGATAAACCAGTGCATGGTGCGTGTGGTCAACACAAAAATGCTTTGCAGGCCGGCGGCTTTGGCGCGTTGCTCGATGCGCTTTAAGATTTTTTCGCCGTCGCCCTGACCCTGGTTTTGGGGTGATACGGTCAGGGCCACCATCTCGGCGGTTTTGGCTTCGGGGTAGGGGTAGAGTGCGGCACAGGCAAAAATAATGCCGTCGTGTTCGACGATGGTGTAGTGGCCAGCATCACGTTCGATCTCGGTGCGGTCGCGCTTAACTAAGGTGCCGTCTTTTTCAAACGGCTCTATCAGTTGCAGTATGCCGCCCACGTCGTCGGCGGTGGCTTCACGCAGCTCTTCAAGCTTTTCATCAATCACCATGGTGCCTATGCCGTCATGCACGTAAATCTCCAGCAGCAGCGAGCCATCGACTGCAAACGGCAGAATGTGGCTGCGCTCGACACCGGCCTTGCAGGCCTTGACGCAATGTTGCAGGTAAAACGCGGTGTCGGTGGGTTGTTTCGGGTCGGGTAGCTGGGCCAGCAGCTTTTCGGCGGCGGCCAGCGGCAACTCGGTATCGACGGGATTGTCTTCGCTCTCAGGTTCGTCGGGGTTGATACGGATGCCCGGAATTTCGGTCAGAAAAATCAGCTTGTCAACCTGTAGCTCAATCGCCACGCTGGTGGCGACTTCTTCCATCGTCAGGTTAAAGGCCTCGCCAGTTGGCGAATAGCCGAAGGGCGACAGCAGCACCATGGCACCAAAGTCCAGCGTGCGCATGATGCCTGCGGTATCGACCTTGCGCACCAGGCCGGAGTGTTTGAAGTCCACGCCATCGACGATGCCAACGGGCATGGCGGTGATGAAGTTGCCAGAAATCACGCGCACCGTGGAGCCGGCCATGGGGGTGTTGGGAAGGCCCTGGCTGAAGGCGGCCTCAATCTCGTAGCGCAACTGGCCCGCGGCCTCTTGTGCGCAGTCAAGTGCGACTTCATCGGTGATGCGCATACCGTGCGAGTACTTGGCCTCGTGGCCCTTGGCCCTGAGCTGCTCATTGACTTGCGGCCTGAAGCCATGCACCAGCACGATCTTCACGCCCATGCTTTGAATCAGCGCCAGGTCTTGCGCAATGTGCTGCAGTTTGCCGGCGGCAATCGCCTCACCGGCAACGCCGATCACAAAAGTTTTGCCTCTATGCGTGTGGATGTACGGCGCAACAGACCGGAACCAGGGAACAAACGTGAAGTTGAAGACGGCAGACATGGACACGCTTTCGATTTTTGGGTTCTGGTGGAGCTATAAGGCGCTATGAGGCGCCGAGGCCGATTCAAATAAGTGTAAAGCACTAGGGACCGACAGCCGATAATCCAAGGCTTTTGGGCACTTCTAGAAATTCAGATTTTCGGGATGAAGTGCAAGGCGCACGGAGGAGGGTTTTTGGGGTCAGAGTCCAAATTCATCGTGCCCTTGGCACGCCCTTCGGGTGCGATGCTATGCATCGTAATAAAATTGGCGTCTGACCCCAATAACCCTCCGAGCACCGCGCAACGCCGCAATTCGCCCGAAAAATGAATTTATAGAAGTGCCCTTTTGATAATGGCTTTATGGCCTTACCGTCCTTGTCCTTACTTTTGCCATCTTCAGCCAAACCGCTGCTTATAGAGTTTCCCGAGTCGCTACCTGTATCTGGCAGGCGCGACGACATCATCGCCGCTATAGCGGCGCACCAGGTCGTCATTGTCTGTGGTGAGACTGGCTCGGGAAAAACCACGCAGCTACCGAAAATTGCACTCAGCATGGGCCGGGGCAAGCTGAACTACCCGGCGGGTCAGCGCGGCAAATTGATTGGCCACACGCAGCCCCGGCGCATCGCGGCTTCCAGCGTGGCCAAGCGTATTGCTGAGGAGCTTAAAACGCCGCTCGGTGATGTGGTGGGCTACAAGGTGCGCTTTCAGGATCGTCTGAGCCGTGATGCCTCGGTCAAGCTGATGACCGACGGCATACTGCTGGCCGAAACGCAGACCGACCCGCTGCTCAATGCCTATGACACCCTCATCATTGATGAGGCGCATGAGCGTAGCCTGAACATTGACTTTTTGCTCGGCTACCTGCGTCAGTTGCTGCCGCGCCGGCCTGACCTCAAAGTCATCATCACCTCGGCCACGATTGATGCGCAGCGGTTTGCGGATTACTTCAGCTCTGCAAAAGGGGCGGCTCCAATAATCATGGTGTCGGGTCGAATGTTTCCGGTCGAGCAGCGCTATCGTCCTTACGAAGAGTCGCGCGACTACGACCTGAACGATGCGATTGCCGACGCAGTCGATGAGCTTTGGTTAAGCCCGCACAGCGCTGGCGACATTTTGATTTTTCTGCCCGGCGAGCGCGAGATTCGTGAAGCGGCTGACCACCTGCGCAAGCACCTTGCGCACCAGCCGCTGAATCGCAACGCTGAAGTGTTGCCGCTGTTTGCGCGCCTGAGCCAGGCCGAGCAGGAGCGCATTTTCGACAGCCACTCCGGCAGGCGCATCGTGCTGGCGACCAACGTGGCTGAAACGTCGCTTACCGTGCCCGGCATCCGCTTTGTGATTGATGCCGGTACGGCGCGTGTCAAGCGCTACAGCTTCAGGAGCAAGGTCGAACAGTTGATGGTTGAGCCTATTTCGCAGGCGGCGGCCAATCAGCGGGCAGGGCGTTGCGGGCGCGTGGCTGATGGCATTTGCATACGGCTTTATGACGAGCAAGATTTTTTAGGTCGCGCGCGTTTTACTGACCCTGAAATTTTGCGCAGCTCGCTGGCTTCGGTGATCTTGCGCATGAAGGCGCTGCACTTGGGCGCGGTGGAAGATTTTGCGTTTATCGAGCCGCCGCAAAAGCGCGCGATGGTCGATGGCTACCAGTTGCTGGCCGAGCTTGGCGCAGTTAATGCAGAAAACGAGCTAACCCCAGTCGGCTGGACGCTAGCGAAGTTACCGCTGGATCCGCGTGTGGGCCGCATGATCCTGGAGGCCAAAGAGCGTGGCGCACTCGACGAAGTGCTGGTGATTGCCAGCGCCCTCAGCGTGCAGGACGTGCGCGACCGGCCGATGGACAAGCAGGCGCAGGCGGATCAGCAACATGCCAAGTTTGATGACGAGAAGAGCGAATTTTCAGGCTACCTCAAGCTGTGGAAGTGGCTGGGTGATGCGCGAGGTGGACCTCAGTCAGTGGCGGTCAGACGCGAACTGGGGGTCAGATCCCGATTACCGGAATGGACTGCGCCAGCAGGCGATTCGGTAGATCGGGCTCTGACCCCCAGTTCGCGTCTTAGCAACCGCCAATACGAAAACCTGCTACGCGAGAACTACATCAACATCCGCCGCGTTCGCGAGTGGCGCGACATTCATTCGCAACTGCATAGCGTCATTGGTGAGCAGAAATGGGAGCTGAATTCAAAACCCACTTCCTACGAGCAACTGCACCTCTCCATGCTCTGCGGTCTGCTGGGCAATATTGGCTGCAAGAGCGATGCAGAAGACTGGTACCTGGGCGCACGCGGGATCAAGTTTTACCGCCATCCGGGTGCGCGTCTAGCCAAAAAACCGGGCCGCTGGATTGTGGTGGTCGAGCTGGTGGAAACCACGCGCCTGTTTGGCCGTGGCATTGCCAACATTGACCCGGCGTGGATAGAGCAGGTGGCGGGGCATCTGCTCAGTAAACAGCTACTCGATCCGCATTGGGAGAAAAAGGCCGCGCAGGTCACCGCGCTTGAGCGAGCCACCTTGTACGGCCTGATGGTCTACAACGGCAGGCGCGTCAACTTTGGCCGGGTCGATCCGGTCACAGCGCGCGAGATTTTTATCCGCGAAGCGCTTGTCGCAGGCAATTGGGATACCAAGCTGAATTTTCTGGCTGCCAACGAAAAGCTGATAAGCCAGGTGCAAGACCTCGAACACAAGGCGCGCAGGCAAGACGTTCTGGTCGATGAAGAGCTGATTTACGCTTTTTACGACCAGCAATTGCCGCTTGATATTTGCAGCGGCGCAAGCTTTGAGCACTGGTACAAGGACGAGGTTAAAAAGCAGCCCAAGCTGCTTTTTCTCACGCGTGAAGAGCTGATGCGCCATGAGGCCGCAGGTATCACGACGCAAGCCTTTCCCAAGGTGTTGCGGCTGGGTGGTGTGGATTGCACGGCGACCTATCTGCATGAGCCAGGGGACGCCAAAGACGGCGTGACGATTGATGTGCCGCTGTTTGCGCTTAACCAGATCAATGAAGAGCGCTGCGAATGGCTGGTGCCCGGCATGTTGAAAGACAAGGTGCAGGCGCTGATCAAGACTCTGCACCAAAGGCCACGCTCGCGCCTCGTGCCTTTGCCTGAAACGGCTGCACGCATGGCAGAGCAGTTGAATCAGGCAGAAGTATTTGGCACGGGCTCTTTGACGGATGCGGTGCTCAAGCTGGTGCGTGACGCAACCTCGCTCGACATCAAGCGTGGCGATATGAAGCTGGAGATGCTGCCAGCGCATTTGTTCATGAACTTCCGTGTGCTGGACGAGCATGGCCGGCAACTGGGTACCGGGCGCAGTCTCGGTGGACTTAAGGGTGAACTGGGCTCGCAGGCGCGGGGTGCGTTCCAGGCGCTTGCAGGTTTGAAGAATCTGCCTAACTTTGCGCTTGAGGACCAAAAAAGCACTGATTCAGGTCAATTTGAAGGGCAAAAAACGACTGAAGCCCAGCAAATACAGGCGCAACAAGCTACTAAAAACATAGCACCTCCAGTTAGCGTAAAGGTGCCTGAGCGCTACACCGTCTGGAGCTTTGGCGAGCTGCCCGAGCTGATGGAGATTAAAAAAGGCGCGCAAACGCTGATTGGTTTTCCGGCGTTGATTGACCTAGTTGACGCTGTGACGATTGAGGTGTTTGACGAGCCCGAAATGGCGTTGGCCAAGCACCGCGCCGGTTTGCGACGGCTGTTTTCGCTGCAAATAAAAGATGCGCTCAAGTACCTGGAGAAGAACCTGCCTGACCTGCAAAAAATGGCCGCCAGCTACATGCTAGTGGGTCGTGCGCCAGATAACTCCGGTGGTGGAACGGTTGACGAGCTGCGTGGCCAGATTCTTGAAGTCGCACTAGACCGTGCGTTTTTGCTCGACCCGCTGCCAACCAACGAAGCTGAATTTAAAAAGCGCGTGGAAGATGGGCGCGGCAGGTTGACCCTGATTGCCAGCGAAATCTCGCGCCTTGCCTCAGGCATATTGACTGAATACGCAGCGGCTCAACGCAAGATCAAAGACACCAAAAATGCGCTGGATGCAGCGCAGGACGCGGCCCAGCAGTTACAGCGACTGGTAGCCAAAAAGTTTTTGACGGCTACGCCTTATACGCAACTGCAGCACTTCCAGCGTTACCTGAAGGCTATTACCGCGCGGCTTGAAAAATGGCGTACTGACCCAGCCCGTGATGCGGCGCGCATGGCAGAGTTGAAGCCTCAAGAGCAACGTTACTGGCGCTTGGTAGCCGAGCGCAAAGGCGCAAGCGATGCGCGTATGCAAGAGTTTCGCTGGTTGCTGGAAGAGTTGAGGGTGAGCTTTTTTGCGCAGGAGTTGCGTACGCCACAGCCGGTGAGCATCAAGCGGCTTGAGAAGGCCTGGCAGCAACTCAATAGCTGATTAGAGTTTTGCCAGCCGCGCCAGGGCCGCATTCAGCGTCTCGTCTTTTTTGGCAAAACAGAAGCGCACCACGCGCTGGTCGAACCCATCGCCATAAAACGCCGACAGCGGAATCGCCGCCACGCCAATTTCTGTCGTCAGCCATTTACAGAAGTCGGCTTCGTTCAGATCACTCACCTTTGATATATCAACGCACTGAAAGTAGCTTCCTTCGCTGGGCAGCAGCTTGAAGCGGGTGTTGGCCAGGCCACTGCGAAACAGGTCACGCTTGCGCTGGTAGAAGGCTGGCAAGTCCATGTAAGGACGTTCATCAAGCATGTAGCTCGCTAGTGCGTATTGCATCGGTGTATTGACGGTAAATACATTGAACTGATGTACCTTGCGGAACTCGGCTGTCAATGCTGCTGGCGCGGCAACGTAGCCGACCTTCCAGCCGGTGACGTGGTAGGTCTTGCCAAAGCTGCTGACGACAAAAGCACGCGCGGCCAGGCCGGGGAAGCGCGCGGCGCTTTGGTGAAGCTGCCCCTTGTCGGCATCAAACACCATGTGCTCATACACCTCGTCACTGATGAGCAGCACGTCGGTGGGCGCCAGTATGTCTTGCAGCTTGAGCATGTCGGCTTTAGTCCAGACGGTAGCGCTCGGGTTGTGTGGCGAGTTGATGAGGATGGCGCGTGTCTTGGGCGTGATGGCGGCGCTGATTTTGTCAAAGTCAGGCCTGAAGCTGCCCGGCCTCAAGGGAACGCGCACAACTTTTCCGCCAGCCAGTTCAATGTTGGGCACATAGCTGTCGTAGCAGGGCTCCAGCACGATGACTTCATCGCCGGGGTGGACGACTGCCAATATGACCGTGATGATGGCCTGCGTAGCCCCTGCGGTGACGGTGATCTCACTGTTCGGGTCATAGCGGTGCCCGTGCAGTCTGAGCAGCTTGCTGGAGATGGCTTCGCGCAGTACCGGCACACCGGGCATGGGCGGGTACTGGTTCAGACCGCGCTGCATGGCATCGGTGACGGCATTGACCAGGACTGGGTCACATTCAAAGTCCGGAAAACCCTGACCGAGGTTAACGGCGTTTTTCTCTGCTGCCAGTGCAGACATCACGGTGAAGATGGTGGTGCCGACGGCAGGCAGTTTGGTTTGCAGATGCGGTGTGCGTTCTGTGAAGGTGGTAGTGCCCATGGTTTTAAAATTCGTAATCGCTGATATGGCCTGACATGACTTTTTCAATCACGCCGCGTTCAAGTTTGTCGCTCAGGAGTTGTGCAAAGGTATAGACAAAATTGCGCAGGTAGGCACTGCGCTTGAAGGCCACGCGTGTGACGTTGACACCGAACAGCTTGCCCGCCGGAATCGCCAGCAGGTCGTTGTTTGTGCCATCGTCCTTGACGGCCATTTCAGCCACAATGCCGACCCCCAGACCGAGCCGCACATAAGTCTTGATGACATCTGAGTCAATCGCTTCCAGGGCAATACGGGGCTGCAGGCGCTTGGCGGCAAAGGCAGCGTCAATCTTGGTACGGCCGGTGAAGGACGGGTGGTAGGTAATCAGTGGCTCGGCTGCCAGATCTTCGAGGGTGATGTTGCCCTTGGCTGCAAGCGGATGCGCTACCGGTAGCACCAGCATGTGCTGCCACTCGTAGCAGGGCAGGGTAATCAGTTCGGTGTATTGCGTCAGCGACTCGGTCGCAATGCCGATTTCAGCCACTTCATCAATCACCATTTTGGCTACCTGGTCGGGCGAGCCCTGGTGCAGGCTGACGTTGACGTTGGGAAAGGCCTCGCGCAGTTTTGCAACTGGCTGCGGCAACACATAGCGTGCCTGCGTGTGGGTGGCGGCAATCGACAGCGTGCCGCTGTCTTGCGCGGAGTACTGCTCGCCAATGCGCCGCAGGTTGCCAACCTCGCGCATGATGATTTCAATGCTTTTGAGTACATGGTCGCCGGGCTCGGTCACGCGCTTTAAGCGTTTGCCGTGACGGGCGAAGATTTCAATGCCGAGTTCTTCTTCAAGTTCAATGATGGACTTGGAAATACCGGGCTGGGAGGTGTGCAGCGCTCGGGCGGTTTCGGTCAGATTGAGGTTACGGCGAACGGCTTCCTGAACAAAGCGGAATTGATGAAGGTTCATATCGAATCCAGGCTAACTATTGGTTTCATTATGCCGCGATGAAGGGGTAAGGGTTATTGGGACAGGGCAATATCTGCCATCACAGCAGTCATTTGCGCGTACTCGCCTGCTGTGGGGAGTAAATCGACCTGCACACTTGGATGAGCGGTGCGAATTTGCTCGATGAGAAGTGGCAAGTCTTCCCTGGCGTGCTTGCCTACACCCAGAAAAAGCGGAAAAACCTTTAACTGCAGGGCCCCGCCAGCTATCAGCTCAATGGCTGCGCCCTGCAGTGAAGGGGTACACAGTTCGAGATAGGCGCAGCGTACCTGTGCAGTTGGTTCGCGCTGTTTTATCTGCAAGGCCACGGCTTCGATGGGCAAACGCCATTGCTCGTCGCGCGAGCCATGGGCCAAAAGAATAATGCCGGTGGTGGTTGGTGTCATTGCGTCTGTCATGCTATCTATCGTCTCATCTAGTGTCTTAGTACAAGCCAGCCAAACGCTGCTAGCGAAATAGCCATGTAGAGCAGGCCCGGCGTTGCGGCTGCCAGCCACGGCTGCCAGTTTTGCAGGATGCCAACATAGCCAAACAGGTTGTTGAGCAGGAAAAAGCTGATGCCGATCAGCACACCGGCGAAGACATAGGCGGCGATGCCGCCAGAGCGAAAGTGCAGGTAAGCAAAAGGCAGGGCCAGCATCACCATCACCAGGCAACTGAGCGGGTAAAAAACCTTTTTCCAGAACTCGATCTCATAGCGCTGCGCGGCCTGGCCGTTGGCATTCAGATGGCGGATGTAGGTAAACAAATCGTAGGTAGCCATTCGCTCCGGCTTGAGCAGCGCCACTGACACCATCTCTGGTGTGATGCCTGTGGGCCAGCGAAAGTTGTCAGTCACGGTGCGGTTGACCCTGGCGCTTTGCCTGCCTTTGGGAAACGGTCTTTCACTGTTGCTCACGATATCGCTGAAGTTTATGCTGGCGGTCTGGCTTGTCACCGGAATATCAAATTCCGAGCGTATGGCATCTTTCAGCAGCCACGAGTCGTCATCGCCAAAAGTAGCCATGGGTGCCCGCGTGACAGACACCGCCAGGCCTTTGTTGTTGAACTCGAAAATCTGCACACCGACCATCTCGTTGCGCGTGGACAGGGTTTTGACATTCGCAACATAGGTGTTGTAGGGCTGCTTTTCCTTTAGCCAGGCACCCGTCTGCCCGACGCTGATGATGCCTTGATACTTGGCCTTTAGCAATTGCGCAGCCTTTCCACTGGCAGGCGCAATATAGTCGCCGATCACAAAACTTAAAACCACAAAAAAGGCACCCAGGCCGAGCAGCAATTTCAGGGCGCGCCAGGGATCAAGGCCACTGGTGCGCAGTATCGTGTATTCGGAGCTTTGCGCCATCCTGGACATCACAAAAATGGTACCTATCAACACCGAAATCGGCAGCAACTCATAGAGATGGTTGGGCACCAGCAGAGCGACATAGGCCAGCGCATGACGGATCTGGTAACTATCATTTGTCGTTGGCAAGTCGATGTTTTTACCCAGGTATCGCAGCTCATCGACCAGGTCAAAAAAGAAGAACAGGGCCAGAAAACCTGTCGCCACCAGCGCAATGGAGGCCAGTACCTCGCCGTATATCAGGCGGCGAATAGTCTTCATGCTGCGCTTTCTTCTGCGGCTTTACCGCCTGGTTTGCGCTGACTGCGCGACGTGCGCAGCGCTGACCGCAGGGTCCAGTTTGCATTGCGTTTGACTAGCCAGGCCAAAGCCAGTAGTAGAACCCCGCCGTGCAGCATCACCAGCAGGGCAGCAAAGCTCACAGAACCACCAAAAATCCAGCTGTGCCCGAGGTTGATGAGGTTGTTGTAGACCAGAAAGGTCAGCACCACAAAAATCAGGTTGCCACTGCGCCCACCGCGCGGGTTGACACTGGCCAGTGCAGCGGCCAGAACCACAAAATTGACGGCGGCCAATGCCAGCCCGAGCCGCCAGGCCAGCTCGCTTGCGTTGGCGCGTGTCGGTGATTTGATGAGCACAAGTATGGACAGCAGCTTGGCATCGCCAGGATTTGCATTGATTTCCTGTGCATCGCCTGTTTTGCTCCCGTACTCTTCAAAGTCAGTAATTTTTATGACAGTTTTGCCTAATTCGTTTTCTACTCTCCGGCCTTTCGTCAGCAACATCACTTGATCTGTGCCATGAACTTCAACTTTTCCAGAGGTTGCCGTTGTAATAGATTCTTTGCCATTTTCGTTGGTTGCAATGAACACATGACTACTTGATTTGTCACTAACAGATGCATCCCGATCAATGAAAAATACTCGTCGACCGCCCGACGACTCCTGAAATTGACCGGGTGCCAGCCGATCCAGGTCACTACGGCCTTCGTATCGCTCTCGCATATCCTTGGTCTGCTGGTTAGTCCAGGGCCAGACAAACATCGACATCAGCGCAATGATGAGCAGAACAGGCCATGAAAAGCGAAACAGTGGGCGCAAAAAAACCGTCAGGCTCTGCCCACTGGTGAACCAGACCACCATTTCGCTGTCGCGGTACATGCGTGACAGTGTGCCGATCATGGCGATGAAGAGCGACAGCGTCAGTATGGTCGGCAGGCGACCGAGCGCCGAATAGGCCATGAACAGCACCACGTCCTGGGGGTTGATGATGCCTCTTGATGCCTGACCCAGCGTGCGGATCAGCACAATGGTCAGAACAATGGTGATGATGACCACCAGCGTGGCCCCAAAGCTGCGCGCCAGTTCTCGGCGAATTGAAGATTGGAATAACATTGACTGAGAAATCGCTTTATGCTGCTTACTGCTTTTATTTCACTAATTTTCTGATTGGCTAGACCTTCAATTATGGACTTTGAACTTAAAACATTCACCTTTGCTCGTGTTTGCGCTGAAAAATGCGATGCACTGGTGCTACTGGCTCCACCAACCATAGCCGGTAATGACCCGGCATCACAACTGGCGGCGCAGGCCATCAAGGCCGGGGATTTTGAAACCAAGCCTGGCAAGTTGCTGGTCAGCTACCGTCCGGCAGGCATTGCGGCTACGCGACTGGTGCTGGTCGGGGTTGGCGATGGCAGTACAAAAAATGTGCGGACTGCGGTGCTTGCGGCGATGGGCGCACTCAAAAAAAGCAATGTGAAACGCGTGCTGCTGGGTCTGGGCGCTTTGCCTGCATTGTCTGCCGATGCGGTACGCGCTGCTGTGGTGGCTTGCGGTGATGCGGCCTATGTCTATAGCGCCACGAAGTCGAAGGCGGTCACCACGCCTATTGAGCGTGTTGTGGTGGTGGTTCCCGATGCGGCCAAGGTCAAACCAGGTTTTGACAAGGGTGCGGCCCTAGCCAAAGGCATTGCGCTGGCCAGGGAATGGGGTAATCGCCCTGCCAATCACGCTACACCAGTCCTGCTTGCAGGTGCGGCGAAAGCACTGGGCAAGTTGCCAAAGATCAAGGTTGATATTCTGGGGCCCAAAGAAGTCGCCAAACTGGGCATGGGGGCCTTCATGGCTGTGGCTCAGGGCTCTGTAGAGCCTTTGCGTTTTATCGTGCTGCGTTACGACGGCGCTGCCAAAACCGCAGCCCCTGTCGTTCTGGTCGGCAAGGGCATTACCTTTGACACCGGTGGCATATCCATCAAGCCCGCCGCCGAGATGGACGAGATGAAGTTCGACATGTGCGGTGCGGCCAGCGTGCTGGGCACCTTCAGGGCGCTGGCCGAATTAAAACCGGCCATCAACGTGGTGGGGCTGATTCCGGCCTGCGAGAACATGCCTGATGGCCGCGCCATCAAGCCCGGCGACGTGGTGACCAGCATGAGCGGGCAGACGATTGAAATCCTCAACACCGACGCAGAAGGCCGCCTGGTGCTGTGCGATGCACTGACCTATGCCGAGCGCTTCAAGCCGCAGGCGGTGGTGGACATCGCCACGCTGACGGGTGCCTGCGTGGTGGCGCTTGGCGGCGTGCGCAGCGGCCTGTTTTCCAGCGACGATGCCCTGGCCAAGGCGCTTTCGGAAGCCGGAGAGTCTTCGCTTGATCTGTGCTGGCGCATGCCGCTGGATGATGAATATGCCGAAGGGCTTAAAACCAATTTTGCCGATGTTGCCAACGTGGCAGGCCGTGCCGGTGGCGCTGTCACTGCAGCCAAATTTTTGCAGCGCTTCAGCAGCAAATTCCCGTGGGCGCATCTGGACATTGCCGGCACCGCCTGGAAAGGTGGGGCGGACAAAGGCTCGACCGGCCGACCGGTTGGCCTGCTGGTGGACTACCTGCTGGGTCAGGCAGCAAAGACGGATAAGACGGATAAGACGGTAAAGGTGGGTAAGGCCCCGGCAAAATCCCGGCAATCCAGAATCAAACCCGTCAGCAAACCGGCCACCGCCACCAAGTCCCGCGCTGCATGACCGAGATCGAATTTCATTTCAACGTGCCCGACAAGCTGGCCTATACCTGCCGCCTGTTGCGCAAAGCCTGCCGCACAGGTGCCCGGGCCGTGGTGACGGCAGAATCTGGGCTTTTGAGCGAACTTGACCAGTTGCTGTGGCGCTTTTCGGCCACCGAGTTTGTAGCGCATTGCATGGCAACATCGAACCGGCAGATGCTGGCGGCGACCCCCGTGCTGCTGGCCGACCAGCTTGAAAAATGCCCGGCAGACAGGGTTTTGATCAATCTCGGGCAAAGCGTACCCGATGACTTTGAACGCTTTGAGCGCTTCATTGAAGTGGTCTCAGGGCAGGAAAACGACAGGCTTGTCGGTCGCCAGCGCTGGAAACATTACAAGGACAGGGGTTACGCATTGAAACAAAACGACCTGTCAGCAAGCCGGGAAGCCGCATGAGTCAGTTGCCCATGCCACCACGCTTTGTGCCTACCCTGACGGATGTCGTCCAACCCGTCATGGCTCAGGAGCAGCGGATGCCTGCGGCCTCCACACCTGCGGCCATTGAATTGCTGGAAGACCAGGTGGTACACCGCGTGATGCAGCGAGTTGACCTGGTGCTTGAAAGGCGACTGCGGGAAGCCGTAGGGCAGGTGATTCTGGCGCACACCCAGGCCCTTGGGCCGCGACTTCGCGAAGAAATCGAGCTGGTGGTGCGCGAGTCGGTCAGTCAGGCTGTGGCGCAAGAGTTGTCGCCGCAAGTACGATGAATAGGGGCTCTGCCCGAATAGTCACCAGGCCGACTGCACCCAACTTCCGGTCTGGTGGCTGGGGCAGGGCGGAAAAGCCGCAGGCTGAGCGCGTTATTCCATTTCTAAATCATCCCTGTCGTTGTTGTCTCGCCTTGCCGTGCTACAGCACTACCTGCGGCTCGACGCCTAGACACGAATGATTTGGAAACGGAATTACTCCAGCTTCATGTCGCGGATGACGCCGCGGAACTGGTCCATCTGGCGGCGCAAGATCGCGTCCTGTTCCGCTGGTGACGACCCAGCGCTGTCCGCGCCGAGTTCGGCGAAGCGCTTGGCCAGGTCAGGGTGGCGCACGGCGGCGACCACCTCGCGGTGCAGGCGCTCGATGATGTCCTTGGGCGTCTTGGCCGGCGCGAACAGCCCGTTCCAGCCTTCGATCTCCATCGTCGGGAAGCCCAGTTCGCGCACCGTGGGCACGTCGGGCAGGGAAGCGATGCGCTTCGATGCCGTTGTCGCCAGCACCTTGAGCGTGCCCGCCTTGATTTCGGCCAGCGACGACGACAGCTGGTCGCCCCCGACCTGGATCCGGCCGGACAGCAGCTCCTGCTTGAGCGGCGCAGCGCCCTTGAAGCCGATGTGCTCCATGTCGACCTTGGCTTCGCGCTTGAACGACTCGCCCACCACATGCATTATCGAACCGGGACCGGTCGAGCCGTAGTTGTACTTGAGGGACTTGTCGTTGCGCAGCAGCGCGGCCAGTTCCCGCAGGTCCTTGGCCGGGACGCTAGGGTGCGCCGTCAGAACGAACGGCACATAGACGGCAATCGAGATTCCCGCGAAGTCGGTGTCGGCGTTGAAGGGCGAGGTCCTGGCCAGCGTCTGCGCGACCGACGAGAGCGGAAAGGTGAGGTTGTGCATCAGGATGGTGTAGCCATCGGGCGGTGCCTTCGCCACCAGGTCTGCGCCGATCGCGCCACCTGCGCCGCCCCGGTTCTCGACCAGCACCGGCTGCCCCATCGATTCGCTCATGCGTTGCGCGACCAGGCGCGCGACGATGTCCGTGGTCCCGCCCGCAGGGAAGGGAACGATCATCTTGATCGGCTTGCTGGGATAAGCCTGCGCTTGCACAGCCTGCCACGGCGCGACGGCCAGGATGGATGTCGCCGCAATGCCGGCGACAGCGCGCCAGACAACTCGTCTTGAAAGCATGGATTTGTCTCCTGTTGATTCTTTGAGAAAAAAGTAACTATTCAGCCACTCTATTAACGCAAAAGTATCCTACCCACCCCTTTAAAAAAAGTCAAGAAAGAGTCAGAAAATGAATACCTGTCGCACCGCGCCCCGCAAATCCATCTCGACCTCGAGACCGATGACGGGCGGCCGTGCAAAGTGCCAGATGACACCACCGGGAATCAGCTTCGGACGGGCAAGTACATCGCCGACCAGGCCGCCGATATCCTGTACCGAATACGCTTGCGTGTTCGTTACATCGTCCCATTCGAAACCGAGTCCATGCAGACGATCGGTCATCTCGCTCACCACGAATTCGAGCTTGGCGCGCAAGCCCGCCGCGGAGGTGTCACCGTAGGCGACGATCCGTTCGCGATAGGATTCCGGGCCCTTGCGTGCTTCGCCGCCGCCCGACAACATGAAGCTTCGGATGCTGGAGTCCGTGGGCATGGTATAGGTGAAGGCATACATCGCCATTTCCCGGGGTTTGTGAAATTCGGGGCAGACATTGGTGCGGGCGACCGGATTCACGGCAGCTGTCTGCGGTGGGTTCCCAGGCTGATAAATACCCCAGCTCTCAAGCGTCTTTACGTATTCACGATTGAATTCAATGAAACCCTGATCGTTGAACTGCTGCGGCGTGCGCAGCTCGCAATGCGCAAACGCCGTCGTTGGCCGGCCCAGGCTTTTCAGATGCTGTTCGACAGTGCGATAGGCTGCGGACAAAGGTAGTGGCTTTAAAAAACGCGCTTGCTCAAGTACGTAGCCTGGCTCGGCAGCCACACCCGCCGAGTATTGAAAAACCGCGGGCAGATAGCGATAGCCGCCTGGTTCGAACAAAGCTGATTTGTACATGCTCTCTCAGTCAATTTGCATTTTGGTTGACTTCACGATTTCCGCATATTTGGCGATCTCGGTCTGGATATGCGCGCTGAATTTGTCCGGTGTGCCGCCGATAATTTCGATTCCGCGTTCCGACAGATTTTTCGTGACCGCCGGCTCCTGCAAAGCGCGATTGATGAGATTGTTCATTCGTTCGACGACATCCTTCGACAGACTCGCTGGCGCAACGATACCGTACCAGGAGTCGGTCTCAAACTTGGGGAAGCCCTGTTCTGCAATGGTCGGAATATCCGGGGCCAAAGGTGCGCGGGTGAGGTAGGTTGTGCCCATCGCCTTTAGCCTGCCGGAACGGATGTGAGGCAGGAAGTCGGGAAGGTTGCCAAACATCATATCGATAGTGCCACCAAGCAGATCGGTCAACGCGGGGCCTTGTCCTCGATAGGGAATATGGACGACGTAAATCCCGGCCGATGACTTCAACATCTCACCGGCGAAATGGGCGGTAGTGCCATTGCCAAATGACCCGAAAGAGAGCTTGCCCGGGTTCTTCTTCGCGTAGGCAATCAGTTCCTGCAGATTATTGACGGGCAAACCGGGCCGCACGGCGAGTACGTTTGCCGTACGCGCCACCAGAATGACCGGCTGTAAATCCCGGGTGGTGTGGTAAGGCAGGTTTTTGGCAAGCGTGTGATTGACGGTGAAGCTGTTCGCGACGGCACCAAAGGTGTGGCCATCGGTCGCTTTTGCGGTCGCATCGACGCCAATTACGGTACCCGCGCCCGGCTTGTTGTCGACGACCACCGCGGTGCCAAGGTACTTTGCGACTTCGGGTGTGATGACCCGTACCACTGAATCGAGCAGGCTTGCCCCGCCGGGGAATGGAACGATCACGCGAACGTTCTGATTGGCCGCCGGCCAGCTTGGTGCGCTTTGTGCATGCACCAACCAGGAACTGCTGAGAAAAATTAAGGCGAAAGCCGTACGCAGCAGCGCGCCGGTGGGCGTACCCGGTCCGACGGAACAGATGAGCTGGTTGTTTTCTTTGCTGAGCATGGGATATCTCCTCTGAGAGTGCGGTTGCGGGGGACGGTGATTAAACGTGGCCGAACTTGGCCAGCGCCTCGGCCAGCGTGAGGCCGGCCTTGAGTTCCTTGCGGATGTCTTCTTCCTTGCGGGTCAGGCGCTCGCTCTCGACAAGCACTTCTTCGGCCAGCTCCTGGGGAATGACGATCACGCCATCCTCGTCGCCGAGAATGAAGTCGCCCGGCCGCACCTTGATCAGGGCGCCCGAAGCGCCGCGCAAGGACACTTCGACCTGGCAGGCATTGACTTTCCAGCGGCCGATCGACTGCACCGGGGTGCGGTAGCGGGCGAACACCGGGAAACCGTGCTCGCCGATCCAGCGCAGGTCGCGCACGCCGCCGTCGACCAGGGCGCCGGTGCAGCCGCGCTTCTTCATGCCGATGGCGATCAGTTCGCCGAAGTAGCAGATGCCCTCGCCGTCGCCGCTCCACACGCTGATCTCACCGGCCGACAGGCCAGCGCAGGCCTTCATCTTGTCGCTGTCGCCGCCCTGCGGATATGGCGTCATCTGGCCGCGGATGGTGTACGCCCAGCCGGCAATGCGCCCGGCGTTGGCCGGATAAGGATTGAAGTCCGGCGCCAGGCCCTGGTCGAAGCGGCCCAGCGCGTCAAGCACGTCCGCCACGTTCGAGGTGTCCACTTTCAAATAGCGCTGGCGCAGTTCTTCGCGCTTCTGGGGAGTCAATGCGGTCATGTTGTGAGTATCTTGTCGTTGAGATCAATGTGAAGAGAATGAAGGTCAGATGCTGGGGACATAGCCGCCGGCGTCAGGTCCCAATCCGCAGCGGCGCTGACATTTTGCGCAGCAGCGCGATCACGCTGCGGGCGGTGATCACGCCGGTCTTCGGGTTGTCGGAGGGAATGTTTTCGATGGTCATGGTCAGGCGTGCCGAATCCGAGTCGACTTCAATGCGGTGCGTGTTGCGCGTCACGGTGGGATCGGCCCAGATCTCCAGCAAGGTAAGGTCAGGGCCGATTCCGGCAAGAGACAGCGCCACGGCCACGTTGAGGTTGGCCGGAAAGCCAGTAGCCGCCTCCCGTGCGGTGCCACTGAAGACCTTCAACGGCACCTTCAGGTCTACCAAGCTGATGCCATGTTTGATAAGGAAGGGCGCACCGAGCAGGGCCTTGGGCGGCTTGCGGGTAATCATGCGCACTGAGTGGATCTTCCCTTCGGCCGCTGCGAGCACCGCATCCAATCCCAGCAGCGCGCCGGTTGGCACGAGGATGGCACCGCCTCCGTCGAGCGCGGCTTGCTTCAGGTGAGGATTGCTCAGCAGCGCACCGACCGACAGGACAATCAGTTTCCTGTGGCGCGCTAGCGCCGGTTCGGCGATTTTCGCCAGCAGTGCCGCAGGCGCGCACTCCACCACGATGTCACCGTAGTCGCCGAGTTCCTCCAGTTCGACCACCGGCACCGCGTTCGCCAGGTTGCGCACGAACTCCTGCGCCTTTTGCTTGTCTCGCGCAGATACTGCGCCGAGCTTCAAGCCGGAAATGCCGCCTCGGTCAAGTTCGCGGGCGACGACCTGCCCTATCGCGCCGAGCCCTGCGATGGAAACGCGCGTATCTGCAACCACTGACATAAGTTGTTTCTCTTTCGTCTACAAGTTAAAAGCGATGACGGCTAAGTTCTTCACCCCATCTTGAATGGACTGTATGGCCCTCACGAGGCCCCGACAAACGATTTGATTGCGCTAAACCCATGAGATCAACTCATCCATCTCCGGTTTGCGCCGATTTGTTCTGCACTTATCGCCCGATTCTCGCCAGCGCGGCCTTGGGCGCGTGACTTTGTTGAGGATGACAGCAGCGCTGGCAATCCAGATGAACGACTTCGGATTCTTGTTTGTTGTGATGTTCGATGTACTGCGTGATGGCCTGCTCGGCTTGCCGCGCACGAACTTGAAGCGATTATTCCTTGGCTGAAACGATCTGTTCCTGCATCCACTGCCGGAACAGATGGATCTCGCGCTCCTTACTGCGCTCGGTCAGCATCAGCAGGTAGTACTCGCCGGCGCTGCGTACCTTGAACTGAGTCAAGGCCGTGAAACCGCGCAGATTGGTATCCGAGAGCAGGATGTCGGGAATGATGGCGATGCCGCGGCCTTCGCGGGCGGCTTCCAGCGACATAAAAAAATGACCGTATTCGATATCACGCGCCGCCGGCAGTTCGGGCAGGCCGTGCGCTGCTATCCAGTCGGGCCAGGCATGCGGCCGGCTGGCGGTGTGTATCAGCGGCAGCTTGCGCACATCGGCCGGCTCATTAAAAACCGGCATGGATTCGCCCGGGGCGTGCGAAAAAATCGGCACAAGAATGTCGGGCATCAGCTCTTCAGCCAGCACGCCGCGCCAGTCGGGCACCATGGTCAGATCCACCCGCGCCATGCCGGGCGAATAATTTCTGCCGGGCAGGGCGCCGACGCGAATCGCGACATCGGCTTCGCGCGAATGCAGATCCACTGGTCTGATCGAACTGATGATGCGGGTTTCGATATCCGGATGGCGTTGCGTGAAACGGGCCAGGCGCGGCATCAGCCAGAACGAACCCACGGAAGGCAGCACGCTGATGGTAAGCGTGGTGCGCGTATCGCGCGCTCTTAAGCTGAGGGTGGCCTGCTGGATATGGCCGAGGGCGGCCTGTACTTCAGTGAGGTAGGCGCGGCCGATCTCGGTGAGCGCCACGCGTCGGGTCAGACGCGTAAACAGCTTGACAT
Source organism: Polaromonas sp. (assembly GCA_038902795.1). Classification (GTDB taxonomy): domain Bacteria; phylum Pseudomonadota; class Gammaproteobacteria; order Burkholderiales; family Burkholderiaceae_C; genus Polaromonas. The sequence continues at coordinate 38,555 of JBCKNJ010000008.1, forward strand.
CGAGCTCATTCTCAAGCCCGCGGATCTGTCGGCTTACCGCACCTTGGGTGACATTGAGCTCAAGCGCGGCATTCGAAAAACTTTGTAGCCGGCCGGCGACTTCAAACACACGCAAGGCCGTCAGGGAAGGAAGGGAAAGGCTCATGACATGCTGCTGGGCACCTTGAATACGTGCAGCACATCTTACAATAATTCATGCATCAGTAGGGTTCTGTCGCGTTGTTTGCGAGCGGTCGAGTTTAGACCGGCGGACGTGCCGACCTTCTTATGCAGGACGGATTTGTCCTGCCAGCGCGTAAAACTGCTCGGCAAATGACAGGCCTTCACAACCCGGCTTGGCCATCTGGCCTTTGCGAATCATGTGCATCAATTCGATGCCCGCCAGCACATTTGCAGCGGCTCGAAATGACTTGAATCCGAGCATGGGTCGGGTGTTTCGCTTGACTGCTCGGTGGTCTTGCTCGACGATGTTATTGAGGTATTTGATCTGGCGAACTTCAACCCCAATGTCTTTGTCTTCGACGATCTGATCGATGGCTGATTTATTGGCGCCGCTCTTGTCCATCGTGACTTTCTCTGGGGTGCCATTGGACTTTATTGCCTTCACAAAAAAGCGCATCCCTTTGGTATTGAGCATGACGGATCTGATGATTGGTTGACCGCCGGATAGCATAATCGCTTGGGCTCATGTGGCCAATGCGACAGAACCTGAAGTTGTCGTTGCCTGGCAATTTGGGCCGCAAGCCATGCCTTTCAAGCTGCACGGCCCACTGGCTGCAGTGCGTATTCGCGGCGGCCGCCATCGATTGGAATGATTGCGCCGTTGATGTATTCCGACTGCGTGGAGGCAAGGAAGCACACTAGCGCGGCCACATCTCTTGGCTGGCCCAAGCGTTGCATCGGATTCTGGTTGCAGATTTCGGCAAGGAACTCACGCGGATAGGTGCTGAAGAATTCAGTCTCCACGAAACCCGGCGCAATGGCATTGACGGTCGTGCCATAACGACCGGTTTCCTTGGCAAGATTGCGCGTCAGTCCCACCACGCCGGCTTTGGCCGTGGTGTAGTTCACCAAGCCTTCTCGACCGCCGCCCAGCGCATGCATCGACGAAGTATTGATGATGCGGCCAAAACCATTTGCGCGCAAAACCGGCAATGCATGGCGGCAGCACAGGAATGTGGCGCGCAGGTGCGTGTCATTGATCCGGTCCCATGACTCGACACTCATCTCGTCGAGCCGCTGGTTCATGTACTTCACGCCGGCGCCGGCGTTGTTGACGAGAATATCGAGCTTGCCGAAATGCTCGACCGCGCGTTTGACGACCGCGCGCACGACATCCTCGCTCGATATGTCGCCGGCTTCACCGACTGCCTCACCGCCGGCAGCCCGGATCGCCGCAACGGTTGACTCGGTTTCCGTGGTCGAGCTGCTATTGACGACAATGGCGACGCCTTCGGCTGCCAACCCGAGCGCCTCGGCGCGTCCAATCCCGCGCCCGGCGCCGGTAACAATCGCTACCCGCCCTTTTAATCCAAGATCCATCGTCGCCACCTATTCTGTCGTCTTTCGCCGACGCCTTTGCGCGCGGCGACTACTGCGGTTCAAAGAAGATACAAGGCATCGTCCGGCGTCAGTCCTACCAGCGTTTCCGCATTGAACTTGCGGTCCACGAAAAACTGCAAGCGGATACCGTCCGGATCGAGGATTGATATCGCGCGCCGCGCCGGATGGTCGATCTCGCGTTCGACTTTGATGCCGTGGCCCGGCAGCAGCGTCAGGGCGCGGTCGAGATCGGCTTCGCTGCCCACATCCATCGACACATGATGAAAACCTTTTTCCAGGCCAGGACGGGCGCGGTACAGCGTCAACGCGCTGCTCGTCGCGGTGCCGCCGAGCGCGGCAAATTGACCGGCCGGATCGATGACAAACCGGGTCAGGCCGACATAGTCCGCATACCAGGCCAGCATACCGTCGAAATCTTCGGCGACCAAGGCGGCATGGGTGACGCGCCGGGCACGGAACACTGAATCGGCAACCACGCGCAAGGCAGGGTCTTTCGGATAACGCGTTTCAGCCACCGGCACCGTCGTTTCGCCGGGGATCCAGTCAGGCTTGGCACCGGAAATCACACCATTGCGCGCGGTGCGCCAGTCTTCGAACACGTCGGCATACACCTCGACCATGTTGCCGTCGGGATCATGTTGGTAGACGGAATGTGCAACATCGTGATTCTGGCAGAACGCGAACTTGACGCCTTGTTCCAGCGACCGGCGATAACCGGCGACCAGGTCGACTTCGGTTTCGAGTTCGAACGCCAGATGGAACAGGCCTGCCTTCTGCCCTTGCGGCGCGTACTTGCTGCTCAAGTCGGTCAGACCGAAATCATGATACGTATTGCCGTTGCTGATGAAGCTCGCCGGCACGTCCGGCTGCCGGTAAACCTCTTCGAAGCCGGCCACATCATGATAGTAATTGCAGGCCTTTACATAGTCGCCGACGAAGAGGTTGGCATGGCCAAGCCGACGCGGCTGGAAGCAGGGCTTGCCGGCGGCGTTCTGTTTTGTGCTCACGGTGTTGGTTCCTTTATAAGGTGCGATCATTTCCCCGGCCAACAGGGCCGTCACGCAGTGACATTGCCGTCATTCGCCGCGCTTGGCCTATTGGCCACCATGACCTGGTTGCACAGGTTGCGGGTGGCATCGATACCCATGCGGGCGATGGCCAGGTCGTTGAAAACCTGATGCAGCCGGTCGCTCGGGGTTTCGACCGACAGCGGCATGTCGGGTGGCAGCATGCCCACCAGTTCATGCAGCGGCAGGACGCCCCAGCCCGGTATCGTCCTCTCGCGCCGCGCCTCCCAGCGCAAGCCGCCCTGGGCTTCGGACAAGGGATCTTTCGGACCATCGCAAATCTGCAGGTACGGAATCCGTAGGCGATCGATTTTCATGACATCGGCGGCAGTTCCGCCGGACCGGCTCAAGTGCAGCGCGTCCAGCAAGATCACGATATGCGCGCTGCCGGACAAGTCGATGATGCGGTTGGCTTGCCCGATATCGCGAATGCCGGAATAGGCCATGAATTCAAGGGCGACCTTCATGCCCAGCGGTGCGGCCAGCGCGCCGAGTTCAGCCAGTCTTTCGGCATTGCGCGCATCGTCGGCATCGTCGCTGACGACGATCACATAGCTGGTGCCCAGCCGCGCGCCCGCTTCAAGCATCGGAATGTAGTCGCGCACGCAAGTGTCGGGTTTCAGGCGTACCGCCTGGATATCGAGCACTTGCAGACTGGAGTCCGCCAGCCGGGCCAGCGTTTCCCGCATCATCACGCTGCCTGAACCCAGCATCGGGTAAGACACCGCACCCACATCCGACATGCGGGGCGGCGTCAAATGGAGCGAAACGCCGTCATAACCGGCATCAGCCGCGACGGTAACAAACCGGGGCGGCGCTACATGCAGTAACGTCAGGTGAGCCAGGTACAAAGGCCTGTGATCCCGACGCGCTACAGGTTGTCCAAAACCAGTTGCCTCGTCCGAACCCTGATCTGCTGACACGATTGCATCCATTCATTTTCCGGCGTTCCTTGTCTTATCTGCCGGCCGCGCCGGAGACAACTGCCATGACCGCTTTCTCGGCAGCCAGCGCGAGTTCCAGATCCGCGTCGGTGCGTACTTCAAGCACCCGGACTTTTGGATTCATCTTCTTGATAGCCATCGTGGTCGCGGACTTTGGATTGGAGAACAAGGACAGATATTCTTCCTGCTCCTGGATCTCGCGGCCCTCGGTCACCAGCCATGCCAGGAACAGCTTGCCCAGCGTTGGTTGCGGCGCGGCCTTGAGCATGAAGACCAACAGCGGTTGCAGCGGCATCTTGTCGAGCACGACCCAATCAATCGGGGCACCTTTTGCCTTGAGCGCTTCAGCCAGCGCGGTATAACCGGCCAGGGCGATCGGAATCTCACCGGAAGCAACAGCACCGACCACGGCAGGCGGGCCAGCCTTGTAACGCGGCTGGTTCGCAACCAGTTTCTTGGTCAGCTCGGTCAGGCGTTCCACGCCCATGTCGAGCGCCAGGAATTCCAACGGGCTGGCATTCACGCTGGACATGCCGAAGCGGCCTTTCCATTTCGGATCGGCGAACTGCTCCAGGCTGGTTGGCAACTCCTCCCGCTTCACTTGCTTGGTGTTATAGGCTAGCACGTAATGCACGTCCCACTGCCGCAGCAGCTGGTTGTGGTAACGCGGCAGTACGGTGTCGATTGCAGCCGTCTTGATGTCCGGGAACATGGAGCTGAATTCGCCGACCCAGTCGACCTTCACATTGAGATTGTTCTTCACGATCCATGATTCATACAGCGTGTATGGATAGCCGCCGATCGCGCTGGGCAAACGCACATTCGCTTTCGCCTGTTCAACCACACGCGGGCCCGATACACCGGACGTCAGCGGCAGCCATTCCCAGTCAACCTTCAGACCGAAGCGCTTCTGGAACGCGTCCATGATGACCCGATGCTCTTTCTCGCCTTTGGGGGAGCTGACCATGATCACAAATTTGCCCTGGCCGGCTTCTTCCTTGGCCTTGGCGATCATCTGCATGTTGTCAGCAGCGACGGCACTGGACAACGTCGCGGTGAGCATTGCAGCACCCAGTGCGAGCGCGCTGGCAGCACGCTTGAATCCCGCGAAACCTGTAGTTCCGGTACTGACCCTGGAGGGGGCCAACAGCTTTTGCATGTCTTCGGTGTTCATCTTCCTTGTCCTTTCAATGGGAGGATCGACTAGGTCCGGCCCGCCACCAAACAGCCCTGGCAGTGGTCTGGATACTTTGCTCATGATACTTGCTGCACTGCTGTTTCATACACGATTTATTGGCCTTGATGGCATGAGTAAAGGTCACTTGTCATGCTGACGCGTGGTCCGTGATGCGGGACACGTAGATTTGCAGCGGCGTGATGAACACTGCCAGGAATACGATCAGCAATACCGACAGCGCGGCCGCGCCCGGTACGTTCGGATAGCCCCACAACAGCCACAGCGCCGAGCCGAGGACAACCGTCTCGGAAGTCAGGAATATCAACGGGATGCCAATGTCGCGCACGGCATACGCGAATACCAGCAGCCAGGCGTTAAAGAATTGGGTCTTGATGATCGGCGCCATGATCCGGGCCATGATGTTGATGCGGCTGACACCGCTGATTTCGGCGGCGCGCTCGATGTTGCGGTCGACCTGGATCAGCCCGGCCGACAAGGTCCTGATCGCAAATACCATATTCACGCTCATCTGCGCTAGGATGATCACGGCAATCGTGCCGTAAAGCGGCGTGCGCACGTACAGCAGCAGCACCGCCAGCCCGAGTACGATCTGCGGAATGCCGATCGGCAGGAAAGCCAGCGTATCGATGAATTTACGCAAGAATCCGACCGGGCGGAACGTGGTGTACGACACGATGAAACTCAATATAATCGTTAGCGTCGCGCCAACCAGCACGATGATGGCGGTGTTGAACAGGCTGCGCCGAATCATCGGCGAGTTGAGCAGGTCGTCATAGTTTTTGAACGACACCAGGCGCCACGACTCGGCCGACGGTGCATCGTAAAAGGGCAGCAGGCTGGTCCACGCGAGGATCAGGCTCGGCGCCAGCGCCAGTAGAAAGAACACCACACTAAAGGCATAGGCCAGGAAGCGCCGTTTGCCCAGCCGGGTGCGCACCAGTGAATAATTTTTGCCGGAAATGACGACGAAGCGCTCTGACAACTGGGTCATGCGGCGATACATGGTGACCAAACCGATCGCAATGAAAATCAGGAACACGCCCCAGGCCGCGGCGAGATTGTAATTGGGCGAGCCCATGTCCGATGAGCTGAGCATATAGATGCGCGTGCTGAACACCTGGATCCCCGCGGTCAGGCCGATCGACAACGGAATATCGAAGACCTGGATCATCAGCATCACGGTATAGATCAATACCGACAGCAAGCCCGGCAGCAGGATCGGCACCAGCACGCGGCCGAAGATCACCCGTGACGGCACGCCGGCCAGCACGGCGGGAAACTCAAGCTTGTAATCCAGATGCTTGATCACGCCGGACAGCATCACGTAGATCGGCGGTGTCAGCAACAAGGCGCTGACGAACACCATCAGGCCCATGCTGTAGATATTGAATGGCCCCTGCCCCCCTTCCATTCCGAACAGCGTGCGAATCCACAAATTGATCAGGCCGTTGTTCGGGTTGAGCAGCAGGGTCCAGCCCAGGCCTTGCACCAGCGATGGCAGTGCGAAGGTCAACAGCATCAGCACCCGCACGGTTACCTTGTAGCGGAAGTCGGTGCGCTCCGTGATCCACGCCCAGATGCCCGCTAGCGCGACGCCCAGCACGATGGTGCCGCAGACATACACCGTCGTGTTGGTGATCAGCTCCAGGAATTCCCGTTGTTCCAGGATGTCGAAATAATTATTGAACGTGAACGGACTGGGGTCGAATCCATAGTTGCCGCGCGTGCGAAAACTGGTAATGAACAGAATGACGATCGGGAAAACTGTCAAGGCCAATACCAGCATGACGGCCAAAGTCAGGAGCACGGTCACGGATGCGCTCAGTCTTCTGAAAAATAATGCAACTGGTTGGCCGAGCAGGCGAAGCCGACTTCCTTGCCTTGCTGCCATTGGCGCGCATTGACATAGATCGAGATCGTCCTGTCGTTCAACTTGCACATGACTTCAAGTCGGTCGCCGAGGAAGACCTGGAGTACCAGCGGCAAGTAAAAATAATTGTCTTCGGGCAGGCATTGTTCCCTGGGCACGATGCGCAAGTCCTCTTGCTTGAAGACGACCGTCAGGCGCCGACCGGGCTGGATGTCATGATCGCCGTCGATGCGCTTGACCATGATGGGGCCCAGTTCGCTCGAAGCGACGAACAGGTTGCGCGCCTGATCGACCTCGGTGACATGCGCTTCGATCATATTGGGCGAGCCCATGAACTCGGCGACAAAATGATTTCTCGGCTGGTAGTAAATTTCCAGTGGTGTGCCGACTTGCTGCACCACGCCTTCCTTGAGCACCACGATCATGTCGGACATCGACAATGCTTCTTTCTGGTCGTGCGTGACGTAAATCGCGGTGATCCCCTCGTCGGTAACGATGCTGCGGATCTCCTTTTGCATGCTCTCGCGCAGGTTGGCGTCGAGGTTAGACAAGGGCTCGTCGAGCAGCAGTACCACCGGGCGCTGGGCTAACGCACGCGCCAGCGATACCCGCTGTTGCTGGCCGCCGGACAGCAAGGGCGCAGGACGGTCCGAAAATGCCGTCAAGCGTACCTTTTCCAACGCATGGTCAATGACGCGATTGCGTTCGGCCGCCGTCAGGTTCTTGCCATTGATGCCGTAGCGCAGCGGGAATTCGACATTCTCCCTGACGGTCATGTGCGGCCAGATCGCATAGCTCTGGAACACCATGGAAATATTGCGTTCGGACGCTTCCATGAAGGTTCGCTTGGCCGAGTCGTACACCACCCGCCCGTCCATTTCGATGTGTCCGGAAGTCGGCTCGTCGAGCCCGGCCAGCATGTTGAGCAGGGTCGACTTGCCGCAGCCGCTGGGGCCAAGCAAAGTCAGGAAAGTACCGCGCGGCACTTCAAAACTGACATTATCGAGCGCGCGCGTGGCGCGGCTGTCGCCTTGATATTGCTTGGTCAGGCCGGCAATCTTCAGAAACACGGTGCGCCCTTTTTAGAGTTCAATTTGCTGGCCGGTGCGGCTCGACTCAAGGATGGCCAGGCACACGCGCACCGTGTCCATGCCCCAGCGCGCATTGCGCAGAACCGGCTCGCGGCCGATGATGGCATCATGCAGCTCGTCGATGGTGGTGTCGGACAGGCGGTTGCTGCCCTGAGTCTTGACGGCCGGGACTTCGGTTACGCCTTCGTTGCCATATACCAGTACGCCATCGGGCGATGGCCGCAGGTCGGCGTGTTCACAGGTCGCGATCATCACGCCGAAGTGTGATTGCTTGCGCTTGTCCTGGCCCGCTGCCAGGCCCTGCGCAACCGGACCGCCATAACCGTAACGCTGCACCCGCAGGTCACGCTCGCTGCCCTTCAATTCCCGCAGTACCTTGCGCGATGCGCCGTGGTTGGCAGTCTTGGGATTGCCGACTTCGCCAATCCAGAACTGCAGCTCGTCACTGTCGAAATGGTCGTAACCGCTGTAGACCAGCGTGGCCGCAACGCCGTTGGACAACGTCAGGAAAGCGGCGCACATGCCCTCGGTCGGGCGCGCCGGATCGAGACGACCAGTGACAGCGCGCACGGCGGTGATTTTTTCGTTGGAAATCGCTTTGACCGAATCGATGGCATGTGGCATCTGGTTGAAGATGATGCCGCCGCCTTTGGTGGTGTCGAGTTCTTCGGGACGCCGCGGACGGTACAGGAAGTCAGTGTAGTTGAAGCAGTTGACCATCGCCACCTTGCCCACCTCGCCAGACAGCACGATATTGCGCATGGTCTTGACCACCGGATCGTTGCCGCGTGACGGGCCGACGACCAGGTGGATGCCCGATTTTTCCACTGCCTCCACCATGCGTTCGGCATCGTCCATATTGATGGTCAACGGCTTTTCAACGATGACATGGATGCCGCGGCGCGCCGCCTCTATCACATGGTCGGCATGGAACTGGTGCGGCGACGCAATATAGACGGCATCCGGCTTGGTCTGGTCGAGCAACTCTTCGAGCGTAGCGAAGGTCGGAATCTGGTAATCGCCACCGAAGCTGTTGCGCACGTCTGCATTCGGATCGCAAGCGCCAATGATCTCTACATTGGGATGCGCCTTCAGGTCCGGCCCCATCAAGACGGAACCGGCGAAGCCCAAACCACAGATGCCAAAACGAATTTTCATCACTTGTCCTTTGTTGCGTCGTTGTTGCGTCGAATGCGCGCGTTCCGTCGGCTACGGCTGCATGAAAGCAGGAAAACAGAACCGCGCGACGACAGGCACATGCACGCGCATGAGTTGCACCATGTGGTTGTTAACTGCCAGCGGCATGCAGATCGCCCAGATAGGCCAGCACGGTGCGGTTGAATACCTGTTCATGCTCGGTCTGCGCCCAATGCCCGCAGTGCGGCAGGAACAGGAACTGCGCGTTGTTGAAGTGGCTGAACGCTTCCAGGCCAATCGCCATCGGCAGGCTGTTGTCGTTGATGCCCCACACGATGAGCGTATTGGTGGTCACCGATTGGGCGCGCACCGACTCGGCATCGAAACCCATGCCGACTTTGCCGCGCTCGAGATATGCCGGGTAATTGCGCTTGAGCATGGACAGCCGCAACGCGACCAGGTCGTCGGTGATAAAGCGCTTGTCGGCAAACGTGTTGCCGCATAAATTCTTGACGCTGTCGAAGTCAGCAGCGAGGCTGGCCAAGCGGGCGATGTGCTTTTGCATTGCCGCACGCGTCACGTCGGGGATCTGGAAATGGGGGTACTGCGCAGCCAGCACCAAACCCTTGACCCGTATCGCCGACGGATCCAGACGATGGTCGAGCAGCACCGCCAACAGTCCGCCCAGCGAGTTCCCGATTAGCACCACAGATCGGATATCGAGCGCTTCCAGGAACGCTTGCGCATGCTGGTAGCGGAATTCAACCGTATGGTCGTCCGGCGCGGCGCTCAGGCCATAGCCGGGTTGGTCGTAAGCGATGACGTCATAGCCGACAGCAGCCAGCGCATTGAAATTCCGGAACCAGTTCAGGTCCGAGCATGCGCCTGGCGACGAGCCGTGCAGCAGCACCAGGGTCGGCCCGCTGCCAGCGCGGTAAAACGCCGTGCGCACGCCCAGCACATCGACATGCGATAAAGGACAATCGATCCTCGTAGCCACGCCTGTCGCCATGGTCATACCAGGTTGGATTGCGTGAGGAACTTGCTGAGGTCGTCCGTGTCCAGGACGACATCAACCGGGCTATGCGTGTATGCACTGCCGTCGGCAACCACTTGCCTGAATTTCGCCAGCGACTCGGGCGACTTGACGATGTCGAGTATGCGGCGACGCGCCGTGACCACCGTGATGTCGGCGGCCATCAGCTTTTCTTTGCTGCGGTCGGTGATGCGGCCCATGCCTTCCTGCATCGCGCGGTCCTGGTCGTTTAGCCCACGGATGCCCGTGGTCTCATAGTCCTCGGACTGGGTGCGGCGGTCGATCAGGTAGTCGTTGTACATGGTCCGCTTGGGAATCCAGGTCTGCACTGTGCCGCCGGTGTTCAGGCGGTAGCTCTGGTAGCTCATCTCCGGCGGGAACATCATGCCGTTGACCACCGAGTCCTTGAAATCCGCGGGAATGTCCTTGTCCAGGCTGTAGCTGAAGTCCCAGGTGTAGGTGTTCTCGTCGTCGATTGGCACCCAGGAGCGGCCGCCGATCGGCCAGACCGCGCTGGGGACCAACGAGAACATCGGCGCCATCCACTGGGTGACGCGCCAGTAGTACTTTTCTTCGGCCCGGCGGCGTGCGACCGACATGAATCCGATGGGCGTCTCATGCACGTAAAGCCTGGGGCTGGGATCCTTGACGGTCCATTCGCGATGCACCAGCGTCAGGGCGTTCTTCTGGCCCTTGGACTTGTGCAGGATGGACACATGGGAGCTGTCGATCTCGCCTTCCACCCCCTGGAACCAGTTGGTTTCTTGCAGCCACACCGAGGCCAGGCGCTGGCTTTTCGGCAGGTCTATCCATGGGAACTTGGGCAGCGTCGGCGGCTCGCCTTCGCCCATGTAGATCCACACCACGTCGGCTTTTTCGCTCGCCTGGTAGGCGCGCAGCTTCACGTTCTTGCACAGCGGCGACTTGCCGCCCTCGCTCGGGATCTCGATGCACTGGCCCGTGTGGTCGTACAGAAAGCCGTGATAGGAGCAGCGGATGCCTTCCTTCTCGACCTTACCGTAGTACAGCGGCGCGAGGCGGTGCGCGCACTGCGCTTGCACGATGCCGATCTGGCCGTTGCCGTCACGAAACGCGATCAGCTCCTCGCCGAGCAGCTTGAGGCGCACTGGCGGGCAGGCCGGGCCGGGCAGCTGCGACGAGAGCAGTGCTGGCAGCCACACCGAGCGAAACAGCGCGCCGGTGGGCGTACCCGGCCCGACGGAACAGATGAGCTGGTTGTTCTTTTTAGTGAGCATTTTGATGTTCCTCTAAATAACCTACGTTGAACCGACTATAGGTTTCGGGTATGCGTGCGACAAACGATTTATTCCACCGCTATGCATGAACTATAGTAAAGTGTGCTGACCCTATTGTAGTCGGGGGTGGTTTTGTTTGTCTCTGTTCGCGTTACGTATTGATGAGCTGCCGCCCAAGTCCAAAAATGACGAAATACTCTGGCTTTAAGGGCGTGGTTCAAAACCGTGTAACACTTTTCGTGTGACCATCGATTTAGCCATCGGCAAAGCGTTCAAAAGTCATATTGTCAGGAGTTATTGGGGTCAGACACCAATTTCGCTGCGGTGCATCGCACCGCGCCCTCCGGGCGAGCCGTAGGCTCGGCGAATTTGGACTCTGACCCCAAAAACTCCGCTTTTTGAACCACGCCTTGGGGATTCAAATTGCCACATCAGGGAAAGCACGACTCTTGAGGACGCTTTTCGGTGTCATACTTGGCCTCATGCGGTTGAATTTTCTATCGTCGCCGAACTTCACAGTTTCCCATTCCTCCGCCCGCGCTATGCTGCGGCTGACGATGCGCCGCCTTCACCTGCAAGCCCTGTTTGCCGTGTGCCTCTGGCTGGCCGCCGGTTGCGCGCCGGAGAAAGACCGCGACTTCACCATTGCCCGCCATCGCATGTTGCACGACCAACTCACCGGCCCCGGACGCGGCATCAAGGACGAACGCGTCCTCGCCGCGATGCGCACCGTGCCGCGTCACGAGTTCGTCCCGAACGACGTGCGCTTCAGCGCCTACGACGACCGCCCGCTGCCCATCGGCCACGGCCAGACGATTTCGCAGCCGTTCATCGTCGCCTTCATGACGGAGCAGTTGAAGCCGCAGCCGACGGACAAGGTGTTGGAAATCGGCACCGGCTCCGGCTATCAGGCCGCGATTCTCTCCGGGCTGGTGAAGGAAGTCTTCACCATCGAAATCGTCGAGCCGCTCGCGAAGCGCGCGGAGGCGGACTTGCGGCGGCTCAACTATAGCAACGTCTTCGTGAAGGCCGGCGACGGCTACAAGGGCTGGCCGGAGCACGCTCCCTTCGACGCCATCATCGTCACCTGCGCGCCCGACCAGGTGCCGCAGCCGCTCGTCGAACAACTCAAGGAAGGCGGCCGCATGGTCATTCCCGTCGGGCCAGATGGCGGCGTGCAGGAGCTTTACCTCTTGGAGAAGCACGGCGGGGAAGTGCGGCGAAAGTCCGTCCTCCCCGTGCGGTTCGTGCCCATGACGCGCGAGGGCGGAGCGAGGCAGTGAAGATGGTAGGGCGGGGCTGTCTTTTGAGAGACATCTATGAACACTGACGAAGCTCTTCCCTTTGAAGGTGGCTGTACCTGTCGTTCGGTACGCTACCGCATGACGACCAAGCCGCTGTTCGTTCACTGCTGCCATTGCCGCTGGTGCCAGCGGGAAACCGGAAGTTCTTTTGCGCTCAATGCATTGATTGAAGCTGATCGCGTAGAGCTGTTGCAGGGCGAGGTCGAAGTGGTCGATACACCGTCCAACAGCGGCAAAGGCCAGAAGATCGCGCGCTGTCCCACATGCCGCATCGCGGTCTGGAGCCACTACGCCGGGGCAGGCGATGCCGTGCGCTTTGTTCGCGTCGGAACGCTGGATGAGCCTGACCGGCTGCCGCCTGACCTTCATATCTATACCTCGTCGAAGCAGCCCTGGGTCGTGCTGGCATCCACCACGCCTGCAGTCGCCGAGTACTACAGGGCCAGGGACTATTGGCCTCAGGAGAGCATTGAGCGTCGCGCTGCCTTGCTGGCTGCCCAA
>JBCKNJ010000009.1:0-47467 GCA_038902795.1 Polaromonas sp.
TAGCAGGAGCATTGCTGGCAGGATTGGTGGCGCTGGGCGCGAATGCAGCCAACGTGAAAGTGACACCGCTGGGCGGCATCGACGGCGAGTTGTGCCCGCGGGATCGGGCGTTTATATTCGAAGATCCGACCGGCACGCGCATACTCTACGATGCCGGCCAAACGGTCGCGGGTGCGGACGATCCCCGGCTGGGCAAGATCGACATCATCCTGGTTAGCCATATGCATGGCGACCACGTGGGCAACGTGCACAACAAGGCGCCTAATTCGGGCAGTTGCGATAAACCCGACACTTCAGTTTCGGCAATGCCCAATTCAAATACGGTGAACATTGCACTCGCCAAGAAGGCCAAGATCGTGACCGGCAGCGAGATGCCGGCGTTCTTTGCCAACAAACTGAAGGCAAATGGCGGCAACCCGGCGGATTCGATACTCGCTCGCTTCGGCGGCAGCCGGAAGATCGGCGGGGTGACCATCGCAACCGTGCCTGCCGTGCACAGCAACGGTCTCGATCCCGATTTCATCGGCGGCGATCTGGGCAAGCACATGAAGGAAGCGGGCATCGCCGGTTACGTTGGTGAGGCCACCGGGTACGTGTTGACTTTCAGCAACGGCCTAGTGGTTTATCTCTCCGGCGATACCGGCATTACGGCCGAGCAGGACACTGTCGTGCGCGGCCACTACAAGGCGAAGCTCGCGGTCATCAATATCGGCGACACCTTCACCACGGGTCCGACGGAAGCCGTGTACGTGATCAACGACTTGGTGAAGCCCGCGTCGGTGATCCCGTCGCACGCCAATGAAGTCGCGACCAAAGGCGGCAAGGTGTTGCCGGGAACCCGGACCGAGGCGTTCATGAAGGGCGTCAAGGTGCCTGTACATATTCCTTTGAGCGGCAAGACCATGGAGTTTGATGGCGGCGGCACATGCAAGGCAGGCTGCTGAGCGGCTTTTACTGCAACAAAAACCCCGCGTTGCGACGCGGGGTTTTTTTACGGCCAGCGTCAGGAGCTGACGCTGGTAACGAACGCAAGGGGTCAGGTTTTGACATCGTTGTTTCCATGTTTTCCAGGGCCGCTTTAAAGCCATCCTGGTGCAGCGCGATCGTATTTGCTCGAACTGGCGCGCTATGTCGTGCTCAACCCCGTGCGCGCGGGGTTGTGCCCAAGCGCCGACGACTGGCCTTGGAGCAGCCACCCCGCCATGATGGGTCAAGCGACTTCCAAATCCCGCGTCACCACCACGCCCTTGAGTGACCGCTGCGGCGCATCCGTGATCTGGATGTCCACCATCTGGCCAATCAGCCTGTCGGGGCCTTCAAACACCACCGCACGGTTGCATTCGGTACGGCCGAATAGTGCGTTGGCGGTCTTGCGTGCTGCGCCTTCCACCAGCACGCGCTGCACCGTGCCCAGGCGGCTGGCGCTGATGGCTTTGACGCTGTCGTCGATCGCCGCTTGCAGGCGTTGCAGGCGCTTGAGCTTGACCTCGTGCGGCGTGTCGTCCGCCAGGTTGGCGGCGGGTGTACCGGGGCGCGGGCTGAAGATAAAGCTGAAGGAGCTGTCGTAACCCACGTCGTTAATCAGCTTCATCATCTTTTCAAAATCGTCTTCGGTCTCGCCGGGGAAGCCAACGATAAAGTCGCTGCTCAGGGCCAGATCAGGGCGAATCGCGCGCAGTTTGCGAATCGTGCTTTTGTATTCCATCGCCGTGTAGCCGCGTTTCATCGCCATCAGGATGCGGTCCGAGCCGTGCTGCACCGGAAGATGCAGGTGGTTCACCAGCTTGGGCAATGTGGCGTAGGCGTCAATCAGGCGCTGGGTGAATTCGTTCGGGTGGCTGGTGACGTAGCGGATGCGCTCAATGCCCGGAATGTCGGACACGTATTCGAGCAGCGTGGCAAAGTCGGCGATTTCCACGGCACTCGTGACGTTTGATATCTTGCCACCCATAGTCCCGCGGTAGGCGTTGACGTTCTGGCCCAGCAGCGTGACTTCTTTCACGCCCTGGTCAGCCAGGTCGGCGATTTCGACCAGCACGTCTTCAAACGGCCGCGAAAATTCTTCGCCGCGCGTGTAGGGCACCACGCAGTAGCTGCAGTATTTGGAGCAGCCTTCCATGATGCTGACCAAAGCGATGACGCCATCGACGCGGGCCGGCGGCAGGTTGTCAAACTTTTCGATTTCGGGAAAGCTGATATCGACCTGCGGCTTGCCCAGGCGTGCGCGGTTTTCCAGCAACTGCGGCAGGCGGTGCAGGGTTTGCGGGCCGAACACCACATCGACGTAGGGCGCGCGCTCGATGATGGCCGCGCCTTCCTGGCTGGCGACGCAGCCGCCGACGCCGATCAGCACGCCCTTGGCTTTCAGATGCTTGACGCGGCCGAGGTCGCTGAAGACCTTTTCTTGCGCCTTTTCGCGCACCGAGCAGGTGTTGAACAGGATCAGGTCAGCTTCGTCGATGTCCTGTGTGGGCTCGTAGCCCTCGGCGGCATGCAGCACGTCCAACATCTTGTCCGAGTCGTACTCGTTCATCTGGCAGCCGAAGGTTTTGATAAAGACTTTTTTGCTCATGGTGCTGTCCAGAGGCTGAAAAATCGCAAGAAATCTGGTGGTGATAGGTGGACTTGAACCACCGACATCAGCATTATGAATGCTGCGCTCTAACCAACTGAGCTATACCACCGCGACGAGAATTATAACGTCATCAGCGGTTTTTAAACACAGCCTTACGCTTGTTCACGAAGGCATCCATGCCTTCTTTCTGGTCTTCGGTCGCAAACATGGCGTGGAACAGGCGGCGCTCGAACATCACGCCGTCAGACAGGCCCGACTCAAACGAGCGGTTGACAGACTCTTTGGCTGCCATGACGGCAAGCTGGCCGAGGCCGCAGATGCTCAGGGCTGCGCCCAGCGCTTCGTCCATCAGTTTGTCCAGCGGCACCACGCGGCTGACCAGGCCGGAGCGCTCGGCCTCCAGCGCGTCCATCATGCGACCCGTCAGCACCATGTCCATGGCTTTGGCCTTGCCGACGGCGCGGGGCAGGCGCTGCGTGCCGCCCGCCCCGGGGATGATACCGAGCTTGATCTCGGGCTGGCCAAACTTGGCGTTGTCGGCGGCAATGATGAAGTCGCACATCATGGCCAGCTCGCAGCCGCCGCCGAGTGCAAAGCCGCTGACGGCTGCGATCACCGGTTTGCGGATGCCGCGAATCTGCTCCCAGTTGCGGGTGATGAAGTCCTTGCCGTAGGCATCGGCAAAACCGTAGCTGGCCATCGCGCCAATGTCGGCGCCGGCTGCAAAGGCTTTTTCGCTGCCCGTGAGGATCATGAAGCCAATGCTGTCGTCTGCATCAAAGGCCTGGAGCGCGCTGGCCATCTCGTCCATGAGCTGCTCGTTCAGTGCATTGAGCTGCTTGGGGCGGTTGAGGGTGATGATGCCGACCTTGCGGCTGTCGGGACCCTGGGTGGAGGTGATGATGGTTTCAAAAGTCATAGGTGTCCTTGATTAACTTTAGGGGCTAGCCACAGGTCTATTTTGGCGGCATCTTGCGCCATCAGCCGCCAGGTGGTCAGTGCTGGTGGCAAGGTCAACTCAAGGCGTAGTAAGCGCTTGTCGCGAGAGACCAGCGCGATCACCTTTTTAGCCTGGCCTGCGTAGAGCAGTACATCGTCAAGCCGACTCATGCGCCAACCGCTTGATTGAGCAGCCTTGCTTGCGGGCTTTAAAGGCTGTAAAGGCTTTCGGGGTTCTATGCCCAGCCATTCATCGCCGGCTGCAAATCCAGCCTTCTCAAGAGCGCCGCCGCGCAGCACAGTCTTGATGTGCAGGCCGTTTGTTTCACTGACGCGCACACCGAGCCGGTGCGCCAGCTGCGCCGGGTCTTCGAGTACTGATACGCCGTGTTGTTTGAGCAGGCTTTCCAGTGGCAGATCGCCTTTGCCATGCACCCAGCTGGCAAGCTCGGGGGCGAACGAGCGACCAGCTACTTCGTGCAATGCCGCTAAAAAATCAGCCTCACGCATCGGCCCGCCCTTGCAGTTTGTCCACAGGGCACGCATCACGTCGTCCAGCGTCGCCGCATGGTTTGCACGCAGGGTCAAATCGAAACACAGCGCCACCAGCGAGCCCTTGGTGTAGTAGTTCACCGTGGCATTGGCTGTGTTTTCGTCTTGCCGGTAGTACTTCACCCAAGCATCAAAGCTGGCCTCGGCCACCGACTGCACCAGCCGCCCCGGTGTTTGCGTCACCTGGTTGATGGTCTTGTTTAAAAGCTTTAAATAGCCCGCGTTGTCGAGCAGCCCGGCGCGGCGCAGCAGCAGGTCGTCGTAGTAGCTGGTGAAGCCTTCAAAAAACCAGAGCAGCTGGGTATAGTTTTCACGCTCGTACTGGTAATTTTCAAACTCTGCAGGCCGCAGGCGCTTGCCGTTCCAGGTGTGGAAATACTCGTGGCTGATCAGGCCGCGCAGGGTGGTGTAGCCCTCGGATGGCTTGAATGTTTTTGTATCACCTGCCGCCTGCAGGCGCGGCAGGTCTTGCCGTTTGCAGATCAGCGCGGTGGAGTTGCGGTGCTCCAGCCCGCCATAGCTGTCGTCCACGGCATTGAGCATGAACAGATAATTTTTGAAGGGCGGTTTTTTAACGCTTCCATGCCAAAAACGAATCTGCGCCTGACAAATTTTTTGCACATCGTCCAGCAGCCGCTGGCCATCAAAGCCCGGCGGGCTACCCGCGACCACAAAACGGTGCGGCACGCCGCAGGCGGTAAAGCTGCCGCTCCAGAAAAGCCCCATCTCGACCGGGCAATCGACCAGTTCGTCATAGCTGCTTGCAGCGTAGCTGCCAAAACCCTGGCGGTTGATTTTTTGTGCCTGCAAGCTGCAAGCAAGCTGCCACCCGCTGACTGTTTTGGATGGCGGGAGCTCCAGCACATGCTGCGTTTTTTCCTGCCCCTCAACCCGCAGGCAAACGCTGGTGCCATTGAAGAAACCGCGTGTTGCGTCCAGCCAGGCGAGGCGTACCGAGTTGTCAAACGCATAAATGTCGTAATGCAGCAGCAAAGGCTTTGCAGGCGTGCATTCAATTTGCCAGGTGCATTTGTCAAGCTGCTGGATAGCTGCCAGCTTACGCGCGCCTTGACGGGCCTGCAGTCCGCTCAGGTTTTTTGAAAACTCCCGCACCAGGTAGCTGCCCGGTATCCACACCGGCAGCGACACGCGTTGCTGCGCTGCCGGGTGCGCAATCGTCAGTGTGACACTGAAGGTGTGGGAATGCAGACTGCCGATTTCGACGCGGTAATGCACGGACTGCACAGCAAGCGCCGGAGGCGCCGGGACCATCAAAGACCTACTTCGCATCAGCTAAAAACTTTTCGACCTGCTGTGCGTTGATCGCACCTGGCACACGCGTGCCATTTGCAAAAAATAGCGTAGGCGTGCCGGTGATCTTGTGCTTCTTGCTGAAGTCCAGGTTGCGCTCCAGTGCGGCCGTGTCGCAGCTGGCCTTGGCGGCTGCTTGGTCGCGAATCATCCAGTCTAGCCAGGCCTTTCCCTTGTCTTTGGCGCACCAGATGTTCTTGGCCTTTTCGGCGGAGTCCGGGCCCAGGATGGGAATAAGAAAGTTGTGAATCGTTACGTCGTTCACTTTTTGCAAGTCACGTTCAAAGCGCTTGCAGTAACCGCAGTTGGGGTCTGAAAACACCGCCATCTTGCGTTTGCCGTTGCCGCGCACCACGGTAAACGCATCTTTCACGGGCAGCGCGTCAAAGTCAATCGCGCTGAGCTTTTCAACCCGTTCTTCGGTCAGGTTGCGTTTGGACCGGGTGTCAATCAGGTTGCCCTGGATCAAAAAATTACCCTCGGCATCGGTGTAAAAAATATCGCGGTCGTTGACGCGAATCTCAAAAAGCCCGTTCATGGGTGTCTTGCTGACTTCATCAATTTTAGAAAAAGCGGGCAGGCGTTCCTGCAGGTTTTTGCGGATGGTGGCTTCCTGGGCGAAGCTGGGGGCTGCTAGCAGCGTCGTCAAGCTGGTCGCCACTAGCGCCATTCGCGCCAATGCCCAGAGTGTTTTTATAAATGTCATGTGTGAATTCCTATTACCTGAAAAACTGAAAAACTGAAAAAACTAAAGACCTGCCGCTTGCCGCATAACCCATGTTTTTAACCGTCCACTTCTCGCAAAACTTCTCAATCCCCACTCGCGCAAACCCTGCCAGCGGGCATCGGTTTGCGCAAACAAGCCGTGCAACTGGTCGGTGACAAAACCCATGGCCGCCACGTCTGCTTTGCGCGCGCGCTCATAGCGGCGCAACAATTTTTCATCACCCAGGCCGCGCCAGTATTCGCGCTTTGCAATCACACCAGCCAGCGCTAGAGCATCTGCCAGGCCAAGGTTCAAGCCCTGGCCTGCCAGCGGGTGTACGGTGTGCGCCGCATCGCCTGCCAGTGCCCAGCCGGGGCCGATCCAGCGATCAGCGCTTGACAGTGCCAGCGGCCAACTGGCGCGCTCGCTGGTCAAACGCAACTGCCCTGGCTTGTCGCCACAATCGGACTGCAAGGCGGCGCAAAATTCGTCATTTGATAATTTTTGCAACGCTTCAGCCCGCTCATTGGAGACTGACCACACCAGCGCGACAGAGTTCCCAGCAGGGCCACTTATTGGCAAAAGAGCCAGGATTTCCCCGTTTTTAAACCACTGCCTGGCCACGCCATGGTGTGCTTGACTCGATTCAAGCCGCGCTGCGATGGCTTTTTGTGCGTAGGGCTTAACTCTCCAGGTCGCACCGAATTCGTTGCGGCTGATGCTTTTTTGACCTTCGCACACCACCTGCAATGCGGCTTTGACTGGGGCCTGCACGATCTCAATCTGCGGTTGAAAGCGCACCGCCTCGGCGAGTTGCTGCTCCAGCGCGGGAACATCGACTATCCAGGCCAATGCTTGGCAAGCCGCGTTTTGTGCGGTGAAATCGAGTTGAGGTTCACGGCCTTCAGCGTTCCAGATTTGCATGGCCAGCACCGGCGTTGTTGCGATGCCTTCGGGCCAACCATGCAGGCCTTCGAGAAGTTGTTTTGAAGCGCCGTTCAAGGCGTAGGCACGAACATCGAGGTTATTGGAGTTGAAACCAACCAGCGCTACCTTCAGTCGCTCACGCGCCAGCAGCAAAGCCAGTGTGCGGCCCACCACGCCGCTGCCGCGAATACAGACATCAAAAGCTGAAGACATCCGGTATTTTAAGAGGCGGCGCAAAATAGCGCTTTTTATCCAACATTAAGGAGACCTAAGTGAGTGCAGACCTTATCCAGCCAGACGTTTCCTGCGCCATCTCCCGCTTGTTTGTCTACCCCATCAAATCATGCGCCGGAGTCGAAGTGCAGGAGGCGATATTGACCGAGACAGGTCTTGAGTTTGACCGTGCCTGGATGGTGGTCGATGAGCAGAGCGAGTTTTTGACCCAGCGTGAGCTGCCGCGCATGGCGCTGATCAAGCCGCAGCTTAAAACCTACGAGATGGTGCTGCGCGCGCCCGGCATGTTGGCCCTGCATGTCAAGCTCGATGAGGCCGAGGCGGCGGTGCGTGTGCGGGTCTGGGGTCATGAGGCGGCGGCTTTTGATATGGGCGGCATTGCGGCGCAGTGGTTTACCGACTTTTTGGGCGGCAAGGTCAGGCTGGTGCGCTTTGACCCGGACCATCAACGCCTGAGCAACAGCGTGTGGACGGGAACAATCGAGGCCCGTAACCAGTTCAGCGACGGCTTTCCCCTGCTGCTTATCAGCGAAGCTTCTTTAAGCAACCTCAACAGCAAGCTGATGGCGGCGGGGGCAAGTGCTGTAGGTATGGAGCGCTTTAGGCCCAACATCGTGCTGGGTCATTGCGCATCGCTTTCGCCGCATGACGAAGACCGCCTTGAGGCCCTGCAAATTTCAACCGATCAGGGCGAGGTACAGCTCAAACCCGTCAAACCCTGCCTGCGTTGCCAGATTCCGAATATTGACCCTTTGAGCGCCACCAGCAGCCCTGAAGTGCTGGACATGCTGCAAACCTACCGACAGGACGCGCGGGTCAACGGTGCGCTGACTTTTGGCATGAATGTGATTGCCAAAAACGGATGGGATGGTGTTGACCACCTTTTAAAAGTTGGCCAGCCGGTAGTGGGTTATTGGGGTCAGACGCCAATTTCATGACGATGCACAGCATCGCACCCGAAGGGTGTGCCAAGGGCACGATGAATTTGGACTCTGACCCCAAAAACCCCCTACACTTTGCAACCTGTTTTTGAAAGTTTGTCATGAGTCTGAAGTGCGGCATCGTAGGCTTGCCTAACGTCGGCAAATCCACCCTTTTTAATGCCTTGACCAAGGCGGGCATTGCGGCGGAGAACTACCCGTTCTGCACCATCGAGCCCAACATCGGCATCGTGGAACTGCCCGATGCGAGGCTGGCGCAACTGGCCGAGATCGTCAAGCCCGAGCGCATCGTGCCTGCCATCGTCGAGTTTGTCGATATTGCCGGCCTGGTAGCCGGTGCCAGCACCGGCGAGGGCCTGGGCAACAAGTTTTTGGCGCATATCCGCGAGACCGATGCCATCGTCAATGTGGTGCGCTGCTTTGAAGACGACAACGTGATTCACGTCGCCGGCAAGGTAGACCCGATCTCTGACGTCGAAGTCATTCAGACCGAGCTGTGTCTGGCCGACATGACGGCGGTTGAAAAAGCCTTGCACCGCTTTACCAAGACCGCCCGCTCCGGCGATAAAGAGTCGGTCAAGCTGGTCGCCATTCTTGAAAAGTGTCAGGCCGCGCTGAACCAAGTCAAGCCGGTGCGCACGATTGACTTTCGCAAGGAAGAGCTGCCGCTGTTGCAGCAATTCTTTTTAATCACCGCCAAGCCCGTCATGTTTGTAGCCAACGTGGCCGAGGATGGTTTTGAGAACAACCCTTTTCTGGATCGCCTCAAGGCCTTTGCCGCGACGCAAAATGCGCCGGTGGTCGCCATCAGCGCCAAGATGGAAGCCGAAATGTCAGAGATGAGCGATGAAGACCGGCAAATGTTTCTGGAAGAACTCGGCCAGACCGAGCCCGGCCTGAACCGCCTGATTCGCGCTGCCTACAAACTGCTGGGGCTGCAAACCTACTTCACCGCTGGCGTGAAGGAAGTGCGTGCCTGGACCATCCATGTGGGCGACACCGGGCCGCAGGCGGCGGGCGTGATTCACACCGATTTCGAGAAGGGCTACATCCGCGCCCAGACCATTGCCTTCAATGACTTCATCGCCTTCAAGGGCGAGCAGGGTGCCAAGGACGCGGGCAAGATGCGCGCCGAAGGCAAAGACTACGTCGTCAAGGATGGCGATGTGATGAACTTCTTGTTCAGCAGTTAAACGAAAGTGGGATTGGGCCGACGCGGCACTTAGCTACGCGAATGTCCCCCGGCCTGCGGCCTCCTCCTTGATTTCGCTACGCTAAGCGCCCCACCGACCCGATCCTGGCAAGTTGATGGACACCCACAAGATCGTGAAAAGCAACGATGATTTTGAGTTAACCACCTGGCTGGTGATAAAATAGATATGTTTTCATATATACAATCAGGAGGATGCCATGCTCGCTACCGCCAAAGTCTTTATGACGGGCAACAGTCAGGCCATACGCCTGCCCAAGCCTTTTCGCTTCAACGTGTCTTAAGTATGGATCACAAAAAATGATGCCACGGGAGAAATTACGCTCAAACCCAAAGATGACGACCAACGCCAACGCAACCTCAAAGAGTTGCTCAGACTGATTAAAGAAAATCCGTTTATCGAGGACTTTATTCCGCCGCGTGATGATGCCTGGCGCCCCAGTCCCTTTGCCGATTGGGTTGAACCCACACCCAAACCGGGCGCAAAACCGTGATCGAGTATTCGCTTGATACAAACATTCTGAGCTACTTCATTCGGGGTCGGCATCCAGGTCTGAATGCCCGTGTAGTCGAAGCGATTGATCGCGAAAAAGCAAGTGTTTCAGCCATTGTTCGAGCAGAAATGAGGTTTGGTCAAAGCGGCATGCTTCTGAACGACAAGCGCCACCGCGCTATCGATTTGCTGCTGGACCAACTCCCAACATTACCGTGGACAGCAGCGGCGGCCGATGTTTATGGCCCACTCAAAGCACGTTTGCAAAGCAACGGGCAACCCATCGGTGAACTGGACACTCAAATCGGCGCCCACGCCCTTGCAGATGGCTTGACTCTGGTCACCCACAACACCCGTCACTTTGAACGTATTCCTGGCCTGAAACTTGAAGACTGGATGGTTTGACCTTGGCCACACACGCACTTCGCACACAGTTGCAATCCACCCTGAAAACCCTGGCCACGGGCGACCTGCACGCCTGAACGGAAGGGAGCAAAAGCAATGAGCAATTGTCGGGCGTACTGGCGCAGATACATCGCTTTGAGCCGCTGGCGGCTTGATGAGAGATGCAGGGTGGCAAAATCGTGATCCCCGTTTACTCGGATCGGGGCACATTACCCCATCATCGGCTATGACGTGCAATATGTCGCGCTGGCGCAAAGCTTGAATGCCCCGTTGATTACGGAAGACCGCAAGCTGCGTAAAGTGATGCCGGGAATTGCGTTTTCCATGCAGGAATTTTTGGCGCAGTAACATCATGAGCGGCATCCTTGCCAGTGCTTGTTTTGTAAGTGTAGAATGTGACCACACTTTAAGAAAGTAGGTACACCATGCAGGCAAGCATCCGGGAATTGAAAGCGCACTTGAGTGAATACATTCGCCATGTAACGACTGGCGAAACCGTGACCATCAGCATTCACAACCGTCCCGTTGCGCAAATCGTGCCGATCAAGCGGCAGGCCACGCTGGACGATCTGGCGGCGCAACCCGGCATTTCGTGGAACGGCGGCAAGCCAACCGGCTTGGCGCGCGGCGAATCGCTGCCGGTAGACGTGAGTCTTGCAGACTGGGTTGTCGAGGATAGGCGTTGATTCTTTATCTTGACACCTCGGCATGGGTCAAACTCTATGTGCGCGAGCCTGGCTCAAAGGAACTGCGCGCCCACGCTACCAAGGCAGAAGCCATGGCGGCATCGGTAGTCGCCTACCCGGAAGCGCGCGCCGCATTCGCCCGGCTCAAGGCGCAGGGAATCTCCACCGAAGCGAAGCACCAGCAACGATTGGCGCAACTCAATCTTGACTGGGGAAACCTGCTACACATAGAACTGGTTCCGGCAGTAGTACGCGCCGCAGGTGATCTCGCCGAAGTGTACGGATTGCGTGGCTTCGATTCCATTCACCTGGCGAGCGCGTTATGGCTGAAGGAAAAAACCAGCATGCCGCTGCATTTCGCTGTCTTCGATCTGCGCTTGCGGCTTGCTGCGGAACGGGCTGGGTTGATGGTTGCGCCGTGATTATTGAAGCTGTCCCTATTGGATTGCGCGAAGCAGTGCCGGGTATGGCGTTTTCGATGCATAAATTTTTGGCGCAGTAATATCATGAGCGGCGGCGACAATTTTTGAAGCGGTGCGATCATTCGGGTTGAGGCTACACGAGGAGATAGTTTGAGAGCCGAGACCGTAGTCTTGTAGATCGGGTTACGCGATAAGGCCACTAACCTACGGGACTGAAAGAACTCACCGGCATCGGCGTGCTGCGCGAAACTGGAAATGGATGTCCTATGAATCTGGCACCAAGCCTTCACCGGAGCCCTCTAAAGATCATGAAAGCCACCGAAGCCAAACTTCTCGATTTCCTCAAGAAATCACCCTAGTTCGTCATCCCGATTTACCAGCGCACTTATTCGTGGACCGAGAAGGAGTGTCGCCAGCTTTGGGACGACATCGTGCGCTGTGGCAGCAACAACAAGATTGCCGTCCACTTCATCGGCTCCATTGTTTACATCGAGAGCGGCCTTTCCCAAGTCACGCATCAGGCGCCTTTGCTTGTCATTGACGGTCAGCAACGCCTGAGTACGGTGACACTGATGCTGGCGGCTCTGGCCGAGGCCGTGGCGGATGGCGAGCCGTTTGATGGCTTCTCACAGCGCAAGATCAGGAATTACTTCCTACTTAATCCCGAAGAATCGGGCGACCGCCACTTCAAGCTCTTGCTCTCGCAGACCGACAAGGCCTCGCTCACCGCCATCGTCGGCGGCACCGAACAGCCCAAGGAACATTCGTTGCGCGTCACCGAAAACTACACACTTTTCAAACGCTGGATCAATGAGGCAAAAGGTGACCTCGCCACGCTCTGCAAGGGGCTGGCGAAGTTGGTGGTAGTTGACATCGCGCTCAACCGCGATCAAGACAACCCGCAACTGATCTTCGAGAGCATGAACTCGACTGGCAAAGAGTTGAGCCAGGCCGATCTCATCCGCAACTTCATCCTGATGGGTCTTGATCCAAAGCTTCAAACACGGCTCTATGAACAGTTCTGGCGACCGATGGAGGTGGACTTTGGGCAGGCAGCTTATGGCACCCACTTCGACGGTTTCATGCGTTATTACCTGACGGTCAAGTCCGGGGCGCTTCCCAATATCAATGCGGTCTACGATGCCTTCAAAGATCACGCGCGCACATCCAAGGATAGTGCCGTGGACGACAACGCCCATGTTGAGGCCCTGGTCCGTGACATCCGCGATTACGCACGCCACTTTTGTGCGATGGCGTTGGGCACCGAGACTGACCCCGACCTGAAACGCGCCTTTCACGACCTGCGCGAGCTAAAGGTGGATGTGGCGTATCCGTTCTTGCTGGAGCTGTATCACGACTACGCCATGGAACTTCTGCCCAAAGACGATTTCGTGCGCAGCGTGCGGTTGGTGGAAGCCTATGTGTTCCGCCGTGCCATCTGCGCCATCCCGACCAACTCGATGAACAAGACCTTCGCGACCTTCACCAAGGTGCTGAAGAAAAACCGCTATATGGAAAGTATCGAAGCACAGTTTCTCTTGTTGCCTTCGTACCGCCGATTCCCGAATGACGATGAGTTCCACCGCGACCTTCAAACCCGCGATCTCTACAACTTCCGCAGCCGCAGCTACTGGCTGCGACGTTTTGAGAACCACGGACGCAAGGAGCATGTGCCAGTGGATGAATACACCATCGAGCATATCCTGCCGCAGAATGAGCAGCTCGGTGCCGCGTGGCGATCCGCCCTTGGCACGGAATGGCAGCGCATCCAGCAGACATGGTTGCACACTTTGGGCAATCTCACGCTGACAGGCTATAACTCCGAATACAGTGACCGCCCGTTTACCGAAAAGCGCGATATGGAGGGGGGCTTCAAGCAAAGCCCGCTGAAACTCAATGACGGGCTTGGCCAGCTCGAACAATGGAATGAAGAGGCTATAAAGACACGGGCAGGGGAACTCGCCAAGCTTGCGGTACGGGTGTGGACGGGGCCGCAGCTTGATGCTGCCGTACTCGCCACCTACCAGCCTCGACAAGTTTCGAACGAGACCTACTCAATTCAAGACCATCCAAATCTGCTGGCGACTAGCCTCCGCCCAGTGTTCGAGGCTTTTCGTAAGGCTGTACTCGCGCTTGATCCGTGTGTGAATGAGGAGTTCCTGAAACTCTACGTGGCCTACAAAGCCGAGACGAACTTTGTGGATGTCGTGCCTCAGGCCAAGCGGCTACGACTCGCGCTCAACATGCGTTTTGCAGAAATAAACGACCCCAAGGGACTTTGCAAGGATGTCACAGGCATTGGTCGCTGGGGCAATGGAGATGTTGAGGTCGGCCTGTCCACGCTGGATGAATTGCCCTACGTCATCGGGCTGGTGAGACAGTCGCTCGAACTGCAACTTGGCAACGGTAGCGAAGCATGATCGAAGCCGAAATTCAACCCCTCGAGAATAAACCAAAGAGGCCAGGTTCTAGTTGTTTTCAGATGAGTGCGGGGGCGGTGGGCATGGTTCATATTATCTAAATAACCCGAGCTTGGCCCCTTTAACGCAAGGGTGTGGTGGAACGCAACATCGCCAACGCCGAAATCCGCGAGGCCGGGATGCGCGCCGTTATCATCGAGGACTACCCGTCCGACAAGTATGGCCCCAGTTGCCTGCTGCTTGGCTTTACCATCGCGAACCGCCCGCTGCATCTCCAGGTCACCCGGCAGTCGGGTACTCGGCTCAAAATCATCACGCTCTATGAACCCGATCCGGCGGAATGGGTTAATTTTATCGAAAGGAGAAAGTAACCATGAGCAAATGCGAAGTCTGTGGTAGCCACGAGTTCCGCCGCGAGAATGTGGAAGAGGTTTTCCACGTCAACGGGCGCTACGTACTGGTCGAGCATATCCCCGCGACGGTGTGCGTCCGGTGCGGCGAAAAAACCTTTGATGCGACGACAGCCGAAGGCATCCGCCAAATGCTGCACGAGCGGCGACAGCCAGCCCGGTCGGTGGAGATGGAAGTTTTTGCGTGCTGAAAAGCCGGCGTTGACCGGGATGAAGTCGAGGATCGATGTGGCTCCTTGCCAAAAGGGCCAGGCTCAAGTTGTTTTCATATGAATGTACATGTCTGACTTGACCTCATTAGAAAAACGCAAGCTCGAACGCCTGTTTGGCATGGGCAGCTATTATTTTTCTAGCGTTTCTTTGTCTTGACCGAATCAACAAGTCAAGCTGCCTTCATGTCTGAACCCGTCCGCCTCGCCAAACACCTGGCCCACATGCTCAACTGCTCGCGCCGCGAGGCCGAGCAGTACATCGCTGGCGGCTGGGTCACGGTCGATGGCGTGGTGGTTGAGGAGCCGCATTCTCGGGTATCTGGCGAGCGCATTGAGCTGTCAAAAGATGCCAGCCTGCTGGCGTTGGCATCGGTGACCTTGCTGCTGCACAAACCCGCAGACATGGATGCCTTGTCGGCTGCGGAGTTGTTGACCCCGGCGAATCACTCGGGCGAAGACCGATCCGGTATCCGGCCCTTGAGAAAGCATTTCACCGCCATCGAATTTTTAACCCCACTTAGCGCGCCCGCCAGCGGCTTGCTGGTCTTCTCGCAAGACTGGCATGTTGCGCGCAAGCTGCGTGAAGATGCCAGCGTGATGGAACATGAAGTGATTGTTGAGGTTGCAGGTAGCATCAAACCCGGCGGGCTGGAGCGGCTCAATCGCATAGATCACGGCTTCACATTTAACGGCATGTTGTTGCCGCCTGCAAAAGTGAGCTGGCAAAGCGAGACCCGGTTGCGCTTTGCGCTGAAAGGCGAAAGGCCGGGGCAGATTGCCTATTTTTGTGAGAACGTCGGGCTACGCATTGAGGCGATGAAGCGGATTCGCATAGGCCGCGTGCCGATGAGCAGTTTGCAGCCGGGGCAGTGGCGATATCTGTTGCCGAATGAACGCTTCTAACTACTTGCCAAGCAGGCCGGTAAACACACCCGGGAAAACCCAGATCAAACTGGCCGTCATCAAAACATAGCGTGCAAATTTTCCTATCGCCATGTAGGCCACGCACGGCCAGAACGGAAATTTGAGCCAGCCCGCCACCGCACACAGCGGATCACCCACCACTGGCAGCCAGGCCAGCAAGCAGGCTTTAGGCCCCAGCTTTTCCAGCCAGCGCATAGCGCGGCCATGGTGTGACGTATGCGAATATTTGTCGACCACCTGGTGTGCGGCGTAACCCATCCACCAGTCGAGTGCGCCGCCCAGCGTGTTACCTGCGGTGGCGACCAGCACGGCTGGCCAGAACATGGCGGGATTTATTTTGACCAGCCCAAAGACCACAGGCTCGGAGCCCATCGGCAGCAAGGTCGCTGAAATGAACGACACGATAAACACCGTGCTCAACCCGTATTCGGGAAGAGCCAGCAGTTCGATCAGGTGTTGTGTCCAAGCTTGCATTGATGGGGAAGTATAGGCAGCACAGCCCGGGGCCCTTCAGCTGCTGAAATTTTAGGCAGCTACAATTGCCTTCCCATGAACATCGGCCCTTACGCTTTGGCCAACCAGTTGTTTGTCGCACCCATGGCTGGTGTGACGGACAGGCCTTTTCGCATGCTCTGCAAAAAGCTTGGTGCGGGTTATGCGGTCAGCGAGATGGTGGCCTCGCGTCGCGACCTGTGGGACACACTTAAAACATCGCGTCGCGCCAACCATGATGGCGAAGCCGAGCCGATTGCCGTGCAGATTGCCGGCACCGACGCGCAAATGATGGCCGATGCGGCTGCCTACAACATTGACCGTGGCGCGCAAATCATCGACATCAACATGGGCTGCCCGGCCAAAAAAGTCTGCAATAAATGGGCTGGCTCGGCGCTGATGCAGGACGAAAAACTGGCGCTTGAAATTATCGAAGCCGTGGTCGCGGCCTGCGCACCACGCAATGTGCCGGTGACGCTCAAGATGCGCACCGGCTGGGCTGCAACGCATAAAAACGCCTTGACGATTGCCCGCGCAGCAGAAAGCGCTGGCGTGCAGATGGTCACCGTGCATGGCCGTACCCGCGAGCAGGGCTACAAGGGTCTGGCTGAATACGACACGGTGGCCGAAGTGAAAGCCGCGCTGCGTATTCCGGTCGTAGCCAACGGTGATATCGACAGCGCTGAAAAAGCCCGTGACGTGCTGGCCTATACCGGCGCTGATGCCGTGATGATTGGTCGCGCGGCGCAAGGCAGTCCGTGGATTTTTCGTGAAGTGACGCATTTTCTGGCGACGCAAACACATCTGGCAGCGCCATTGGTGGTCGAAGTCAAACGCCTGCTGGCTGACCATTTGCTCGACCACTACGCGCTGTACGGCGAGTTCACTGGCGTGCGCAGCGCGCGCAAACACATTGGCTGGTATGTGAAGAGTTTGCCCGGTGGCGAGGCCTTTAGAGCCCGGATGAATTTGCTGGAAGAGCCTGAGGCGCAGCTTGATGCTGTCAATGCTTTTTTTGACGCGCTGGGTCAGCAGATGGATAGAATTCCCGGGGTTTTTGCGGATACCCCACAACAAGAGGAAGCGCTTGCATGAGTAAGAAACAAATAGAAGAGTGTGTGCGTACCAGTCTGGAAAGTTATTTCAAGGATTTACGCGGAACTGAACCCGACGGCAGAATGTACGACATGATGCTGCGGACGGTTGAAAAACCACTGCTTGAAGTCGTGATGCAGCACGCCGACCAAAACCAGTCGCACGCCGCCGAATGGCTGGGTCTGAACCGCAACACGCTGCGCAAAAAACTAGTTGAGCACAAGCTCGTCAAGATAAAAAAATGAACGCACTGATTTCCGTGTCCGACAAAACTGGCATTCTCGAATTTGCCCAGGCTCTGCACGCACTTGGCATCAAGCTGCTCTCGACTGGTGGAACGGCCAAACTGCTGCTTGATAACGGCTTG
Organism: Polaromonas sp.; assembly: GCA_038902795.1. Classification (GTDB taxonomy): domain Bacteria; phylum Pseudomonadota; class Gammaproteobacteria; order Burkholderiales; family Burkholderiaceae_C; genus Polaromonas. The sequence goes on from JBCKNJ010000009.1 coordinate 17,322, forward strand.
CCAGTGACCGAGGTGGCTGACCACACCGGTTTTCCTGAAATGCTCGATGGCCGCGTCAAAACCCTGCACCCAAAAATCCACGCCGGCCTGCTGGCCCGGCGCGATATGCCCGAGCACATGGTGGCCCTGAAGACCCACGGCATTGACACGATTGACCTGCTCGTCGTCAACCTCTACCCGTTTGAAGCGACCGTAGCCAAGCCCGGTTGCCTACTGGAAGAGGCGATTGAAAACATCGACATCGGCGGCCCGGCCATGCTGCGTTCAGCAGCCAAAAACTGGAAAGATGTGGGCGTGTTGACCGACGCATCGCAGTACGCCAATGTGTTGGCCGAACTGAAGGTCGATGGCAAGCTGACCAGCAAAACCAAATTCGCCTTGTCGGTTGCCGCCTTCAACCGCATCAGCCAGTACGACGGCGCGATCAGCGATTACCTCTCAAGCATCCAGGCAGACGGCAGCCACAGCCTATTCCCGGATCAGGCCAACGGCCGTTTTGTCAAGCTGCAAGATTTGCGCTATGGCGAAAATTCGCACCAGCAGGCTGCGCTGTACCGCGACCTGCACCCCGCGCCCGGCTCATTGGTGATGGCCAAGCAGTTGCAGGGCAAGGAGCTGTCGTACAACAACATTGCCGATGCCGATGCAGCGTGGGAATGCGTGAAGAGTTTTACACAGTCCGCCTGCGTCATCGTCAAGCACGCCAACCCCTGCGGCGTGGCGGTCGGCAGCGATGCGCTTGAGGCCTATAGCAAGGCTTTCAAAACCGATCCGACGTCTGCTTTCGGCGGCATCATCGCCCTCAATTGCACGCTGGATGAAGCGGCAGCGCAGCAGATTTCAAAACAGTTCGTTGAAGTGTTGATGGCACCAAGCTTCACGCCGCAGGCGCTGGAAGTTTTCAAGTCCAAAGTCAATCTACGCATACTGCAAATTGATTTGCCGCCGGGAGGTGCTACTGCCTGGCTGCAAGGGCGCAACGCGATGGATGTCAAGCGCGTTGGCTCGGGCCTGTTAATGCAGACGGCAGACAACCAGAAAGTAGCTTTGGCTGACCTGAAAGTCGTGAGCAAATTGCAGCCTACGCCAGCGCAGTTGCAAGACCTGCTGTTTGCCTGGAAGGTGGCCAAGTACGTCAAGTCCAACGCCATTGTGTTCTGCTCCGGCGGCATGACGCTGGGCGTAGGTGCAGGGCAAATGAGCCGCATTGACTCAGCCCGCATCGCGTCCATCAAAGCCGCCAATGCGGGCTTGAGCCTAGACGGCTCGGCGGTCGCCAGCGACGCATTCTTCCCGTTCCGCGATGGACTGGACGTGGTGGTCGATGCAGGCGCGACTTGCGTGATTCAGCCAGGCGGCAGCATGCGTGACGAAGAAGTGATTGCAGCGGCTGATGAGCGCGGCGTGGTGATGGTGTTGTCGGGTGTGCGGCATTTCAGGCACTGAAACCCAATGAATTCGGGCCTTACCAGTTAACAGCTACTAAATTTGTAGCAATCTTATTGCTGTGAAAAGAACCTAGCCGCTGCATCAACCGTGGCTTCAATGTCTTCGGCACTGTGCGCAGAGCTGACAAACCCGGCCTCGTACAAGGCCGGTGCGTAGTACACACCAGCGTCGAGCATGGCGTGAAAGAACTTGTTGAATGCTGGGCTGTCAGTCGTCATCACGGTGGCGTAGTTTTGCGGCAACTGGCCGAGCAAGAAAAAGCCAAACATGCCGCCTTCGCTGTCGCCGCAAAACGGCACGCCTGCTTTGTTCGCAGCATTGGTCAGACCCGAGACCAGGCTGCGCGTGCGTTCGCCCAGTGCTTCGTAAAAGCCGGGTTTTTGAAGTTCGCGCAGCGTGGCTAATCCGCAGGCCGTGGCTATCGGGTTGCCTGATAGCGTGCCGGCCTGGTAGACCGGGCCTAGCGGGGCTAGTTGCTCCATCACGGCTTTAGAGCCGCCGAATGCGGCCATCGGCATACCGCCGCCAATCACTTTGCCCAGCGCCGTCATGTCGGGTTTGAAGCCGGGAATTAATTGGGCGTAAACGCTTTGCGCGCCGCCCAGTGCGACCCTGAAGCCGGTCATCACCTCGTCGAATATCAGCAGTGCGCCGTGCTGGGTACACAGCTCGCGGCAGCGCTTCATAAAAGGCACGCTGGCGCGCACGAAATTCATGTTGCCGGCAATTGGCTCAATTATCAGGCAGGCGGTGTTGCTGCCGTGCAGGGCAAAGGCTTCTTCGAGCTGCGTGATGTTGTTGTATTCGAGCACCAAGGTGTGCTGCACCACTTCAGGCGGCACGCCAGCACTGGTGGGACTGCCGAAGGTGGCCAGGCCAGAGCCAGCCTTGACCAGCAGTGCATCAGAGTGGCCGTGGTAGCAGCCTTCAAACTTGATGATCTTGCTGCGGCCCGTGGCACCGCGTGCCAGGCGCAGGGCGCTCATCGCCGCTTCGGTGCCAGAGCTGACGAGGCGCAGCATTTGAATCGACGGCACGAGTTTGATGATTTCTTCAGCCATCTCGACTTCACGCTCTGTGGGCGCGCCAAATGAGAAGCCGTCAAGCATGGCTTTCTGCACGGCTTCAAGCACGGCAGGATGGCCGTGGCCCAGAATCATCGGCCCCCAGGAGCCGATGTAGTCGATGTAGCGCTGACCATCAGCGTCCCAAAAATACGCTCCTTTAGCGCGCTGCACAAAACGCGGTGTACCGCCCACGGCCTTGAAGGCGCGGACGGGCGAGTTGACACCACCAGGAATCAGTTTTTTGGCGCGCTCAAAGAGTGCGGCGTTGCGGGATGCAGCGGTGCGGGAGTCAGTGCTTGGTTGTTCCATTGGGCGGAAAATTAAAAAAAGTCTTGGTCGGATTAACAGTCAGGTCGGCATCATCGAGCCTGGGCACATCTTGCTCATCGTCGTCGGCATCCACATCGGCTTGCGCCCAGAACAGGCGGTCCGGCACGATATGACCCATACCGGGGTGAAAGCCGCCATCCAGGCTGTGGTCCAGGTAGGTCAGGGCTTCGGACGTGGCGGCCTGCAGGTCCAGGCCGTTGGCCAGCAAGGCTGCAAGGGCCGCTGACAGCGTGTCACCGGCACCGGCAAACGTCGCTTCAAAGCGCTCGAACTTTTCGCTGTAGAGCACGGCTTGCGGCGTTGCCAGCACGTTGTCAATGAACTGGTCCGGCAAAGGGATGCCAGTGACCAGGGTGTAAGGCACACCCATCTCGGCGGCAGCCTTGGCAATGTCTTTGGCTGAAGGGTTGCGCTCGCTGGACCATTCCGGCAGCAACCAGCGCCACAGGGTGCTGTGGTTGCCTACCAGAATCGTGGTTTGCGGCAGCATGAGTTCGCGAAAGGCATCCAGGTAGCTGTCAATCTCGCTTTCACCCCACCACGACAGATTTGGCATGTAAGCGATAAGGGGTACATCGGCGTAGTCGGAGGCGATTTCTGCGATGGCGCTGATGTTTTCAGGGCTGCCCAGAAAACCAACCTTGATGGCCCCGGCGGGCATGTCTTCAAGCGCTGTGCGCGCCTGCTCGGTCACGGCTTCTTCGTCGAATGCGAAGTGGTCGTAGATCTCGGCGGTGTCCCGCACGTAAGCCCCGGTAACCACGGCCAGCGGGTGGCCGCCAGCAGAAGCAATGGCGGCGATATCAGCCGTCAGCCCACCGGCACCGCTGGGGTCGCTGGCATTGAAGGCCATGACGCAGACCGGCACGTCTTCAATGCCTTCGGTCTGCAATTTGCGGCCGTCTGGAGTGGGGGTGGTGGGGTTTGCCATAGGCTGCGATTTTGCCCTGTACGCGAATAGGCAACGCTGCCTCTATACAATGGTTGCATTCTATTCGAAGGCCACTTAAGCTGTGACTCAAATTATGACCTGGATGTGCTTGATTTGTGGGTGGATTTATGACGAAGAAACGGGCGATCCGGATCACGGCATTGCTGCCGGAACGCCCTGGGATCAAGTGCCCATGAACTGGACTTGCCCTGAATGCGGGGCACGCAAGGAAGACTTCGAGATGGTCCAGATATAAACTATCCCGGCCTTGATGTGGCAACTTTGGGTATCTTGGGTATCTGGGGTTATGGCGTCAGTAGCCATGTTGCAAAAGGGTACTTCTAAAAATTCAGATTTTCGGGATGAAGTGCAAGGCGCACGGAGCGCAGGAACCGGAGCGTACCTCAGGTACGTGAGGATTGCGAGCACCGCGCAACGCAGCAATTCGCCCGAAAAATGAATTTATAGAAGTACCCAAAAGAGGAGCGAAGACAGTGAGCATCACCAGTTCCGGACTCAAGGTCTTGGTCATCGACGACAGCAACACCATCAGGCGTAGCGCCGAGATTTTCCTCAAGCAGGGTGGGCACGAGGTGCTGCTGGCTGATGACGGCTTTGATGCGCTGGCAAAAGTCAATGACTACCAGCCCGATATTATTTTTTGCGACATTCTGATGCCGCGGCTCGATGGCTATCAGACCTGCGCCATCATCAAGCGCAACGCCAGATTTTCAAATATCCCGATTGTCATGCTCTCGTCCAAGGACGGCGTGTTTGACAAGGCCAGAGGCCGCATGGTTGGCTCGCAGGATTACCTGACCAAACCTTTCACAAAAGACCAGCTCCTGCAAGCCGTGCAGGAACTGGGTAACGCAAAATTAGGGGTAGCGTGATGGCAATCAAAAAAATTCTGGTGATTGATGATTCAAAGACCGAGTTGATGCACCTGACCGACCTGCTGGTCAAAAACGGGTTTTCGGTAAAGACCGCCGAGAACGCAGCAGATGCCTTTCGTCGTCTGGCCGAAGAAAAACCGGAGCTGATACTGATGGACGTGGTGATGCCCGGCCAAAATGGCTTCCAGTTGACCCGCGTCATTAGGCGAGACCCGCTTTACTCAGATATCCCCATCATCATGTGTACCAGCAAAAACCAGGAAACAGACCGCGTCTGGGGTATGCGTCAGGGTGCGCGTGACTACATCACCAAACCTGTCAATGCCGGTGAGTTGATGGCAAAAATCAAAGCGCTGGGCTGATACCCATAAACCATGGCGAATAGAGAAGCCCTCAGAGCATTACAAACCCGCCTTGCCGAAAGGCTACAGGTTGCACGGACACAGGGCGTAGCACCCTCCTGGCTGGCGGTAGAGGCGGGCGGCAGCAAATATCTGTTTCCCATGGGGCAGGCCGGAGAAATCTTCCCCTGGGTGGCAACCCACGCAGTGCCCTACACCCAAAGCTGGTTTATGGGTGTCGCTAACCTGCGCGGGGGCCTTTTTGGCGTGGTTGATTTGGCAAGTTATGTCAGCGGCCAAAGCGTAGCGGTTAAAACCGACTTTGCACGCAAAGAGTCGCGCCTGGTGACCTTGAATGCGGCACTCGACATCAATTGCGCCTTGCTGATTGACCGTCTGGCAGGCTTGCGAAAGCAGGAAGCTTTCAGTGACTTCTCTGCAAAAGCCCCGGATGCGCCTGATTTTTTTGGCAACCAGTATGTTGACGACAACGGTGCCACCTGGCAGGAAATCAACTTGCAAACCCTCGCCCAGCAAGCTCATTTTTTGACTATTGGCATTTAGCCGCTAGCGCGTCACATTTTCTCCAGAAGGCTCACCATGTCCGTTATCGAAAAAATCCAGAATGCTGCTGCTGTGCTGCCTGAGAATCCGGATTTGCTGTCGCTGCCAGTTTTGGGCTACAGAACCATCGCGCAGCACCAGCGTATTTTGCTGGGCTTGCTGGGTTTGTCGGTGCTGGTGCTGGCTGTGGTGGCCTACCGGGCACTGAACCAGGCCGACACGGTTGCACAGCAGGTGGCCGCTACCTGGCAGTCCCTGATGCAGTCACAGCGGCTTGCCAAGTCGGTGTCGCAGGCCCTGGTGGGTAGTGCTGCGGCGTTCCCGGACGTGAAAGAAAGTGTCGAGGTACTGGCCAAGACCGTTCGCGGCTTGAAGTCTGGTAACGACAGCCTGCGCCTTGAAGCCGTCGCTGATGAATTGCAGCCAACTGTAGACAAAGTCACACCCCTGATGGAGCGCGCCGAGAAAAATGCCGCAATCGTGATGGGCCAGAAAGACATTTTGACGCAGCTGGGTAACGCACTGCGCACGATTAACCGCCAGTCCTCCGACCTGCTTGAAATCGCAGAGACGGTTTCGTCCCTGAAGCTCCAGAAAAATGCGGCACCAGCCGAGATTTCTGCTTCGGGTCAGCTGATGATGTTGACGCAGCGCATCGGTAAATCAGCCAATCAGTTCCTGACGCTGGAGGGGGTCAGCCCCGAGGCCGTGTCCCTGCTGGGCAAGGACTTGAATTCGTTCAAGGAAATCGCCCAGGGCCTGCAGGATGGCAGTCCCGAATTGCGTTTGGCGGCCTCCAAAGATCCGCAGACCCGTGAGCGTCTTGAAGCGCTGATGGCCCTGTATGAGCAGACCCGTGTTCAGGCCGGTGCCATTCTGGGCAACTTGCAGGGGCTGGTGTCGGCCCGTGCAGCGCAGGCTTCGATCATTGCCGACAGTGAACCGCTGCGGCGCAATCTGGGGGATCTGCAAGGCAAGCTCTCGACGCAGACGGGTCTGAGTGCGGCCACTGTTGCCGCCCTGATGGTCGCTGCGTTGTTTGGATTGTTATGCGCTATCGGCATCGCCCGTGTTCAGTTGCAGGACAGTCGCCAGCGCCAGGGCGTTGCCGAGAAGCAGCAGCTTGAAGCGCGTGGCCAGGAGCAGGATGCCAAGCGCGTCAACGATGCCAACCAGGCCGCCATTTTGCGTTTGATGAACGAGTTGCAGAGCGTTGCTGAAGGCGATTTGACCCAGCAAGCGACGGTGACCGAAGACATTACCGGCGCTCTTGCCGACTCGGTGAACCACACGGTTGAAGAGCTGCGACTACTGGTCGGTAACGTGCAAAACACGGCGACCCGCGTTGTGCAAACGACGACGCAGGTGGAAAGTACCTCGACCGAGCTGCTGGTGGCATCGACCGAGCAGCTGCGCGAGATTCGTGAAACCGGCCAGTCGGTGCTGGACATGGCATCGCGAATCAACGAGGTGTCCACACAGGCGCAGGAATCATCCCAGGTGGCACGCCAGTCTTTGAGCGCTGCCGAGTCAGGCCTGAGCGCGGTGCAAAACGCCATCGGCGGTATGAACTCCATTCGCGACCAGATTCAGGAAACCTCCAAACGTATTAAACGGCTGGGCGAATCGTCACAGGAGATTGGCGAGATTACCGAGCTGATTTCAGACATTACCGAACAGACCAACGTGCTGGCGCTCAATGCCGCCATTCAGGCCGCGTCAGCCGGTGAAGCCGGACGCGGCTTCTCGGTGGTTGCCGAGGAGGTGCAGCGACTGGCCGAACGTTCAGCAGATGCAACGCGCCAGATTTCGGCACTGGTGAAGGCGATTCAAACCGACACCCAGGATGCGGTAGCCGCTATGGAACGCTCCACCCAGGGTGTGGTCGAAGGAGCCAAGCTGTCAGATAACGCGGGTACTGCGCTGTCCGAGATTGACCGCGTGACGCGCCGCCTTGCAGAGCTGATCGAGCAAATTTCAAGCACTACCTCCCGCGAAGCTGCATTCGCCAACGTGGTGGCTGGCAATATCCAGCACATTTTTGCGGTGACCGAGCAGACTGGAGAAGGTGTGCGCTCGACGGCGCAGCAGGTGCGTGATCTGTCGCGCATGGCCGAAGAGCTGCGAGAGTCGGTGTCCCGATTCAAGATTGCCTGAGCGGACTGGCCGTTTTTTTATGCAATCCAACGCCCAGAACCCGAAAGCCGCTGACCTCGACATCGCTGTCAACGTTCTCGGCCCCCTGGCCTGGATTCTGGCAGAGCTTCACAAATCACTCGATGGTTCGGTTAAGGCGCTTAAACGCTTTGTCCGGGATGCTGAGGCCGCCATTGGCTCGGATCTGGCTGCCATTGATGCGAGCCAGTTGCGCATTGCGCGGCAGCAACTGCATCAGGCCGTTGGTGCGCTGGAGATGGTGGGGCTGGCCGCGCCTGCGCTGGTGCTCAGGGCCATGGAAGCCGCCGTGCAAAGGTTTGTGCAGCAGCCCGAGCAATGCACGCAGGATGCTGCCGCCAGGATTGAGAGTGCCAGTTTCGCTCTGACGGAATACCTCGAAGGGGTGCTGGCGGACAAGCCTATTTCTCCGCTGTCGCTGTTTCCCCAATATCGGCAGGTACAGGAACTGGTGCGTGCTGACCGCATACATCCGGCTGACCTCTGGCCTTGTGACTGGCGCTGGCTGGAACCCGAATTGGGCACGCCAGTCGAGCCGCAAAATTACGCTGACGGTGCGCGTGCCGTGCTTGACCAGTGCGTGCTCCAGATCATGAGGGGCAAGGCACCGCAAGCTGCCGCAACCCTGAAGGACTTGAGCTTGCGCCTTTCAGCCGGGCAGGCAGATCGCCAGCCCAGGATTTTCTGGAAAATTGCAGCAGCTTACTTTGAGGCGCTGATCCATGATCTGCTCCCGGCAGATATCTACGTCAAGCGCGCAGCATCTCGCGTCCTGTTGCAATATGCATCCCTCAGCAAGGGTGATGTCAGCATTTCAGAGCGGCTTGCACAGGATCTGCTGTTCTTCTGTTCGCAAGCGGTCTCAAACCGCGCAGCAGACACGCCGGTGCTGTCGGCTGTGCGCTCCACTTACGGCCTGGCCCGTTTCAAGCCAGTGGACTATGAGGCGGTACAGTTTGGCCGCTTTGATCCGGCGCTGCTGGCGCAGGCGCGCAAGCGAATTGTTCTGGCCAAGGAAACATGGTCGTCCCTGTCTGCTGGTGACGCGAATAAATGCAAGATTGTGGTTCATCAATTCGGCCTGCTGACGGACTCCCTCGTCAAGCTCCATCCGCCCAGTGAACCTCTGGCGCAGGCGCTGACCCGGGCCATAGACGCAACAGCCCGCTCGACACAAGCCCCGTCCATTGGGCTGTCCATGGAGGTGGCGACCTCGGTGCTGTATCTGGAAGCGGCATTTGACGATCTCGATCCCAACGATCCCCAACTGGCAGTGCGTACCCGGCATCTGGCCGAGCGCCTTGAAAATGTCAGGCAGGGCGGCGAGCCGCAGCCTATTGAAGCCTGGATGGAAGAGCTTTACCGCCGGGTCAGTGACAAACAGACCATGGGCAGTGTGGTGGGTGAGTTGCACATCTCCCTTGGCGAGCTTGAAAAATCTCTCGATATATTTTTCCGTAATCCGCAGGACAAGACGGTGCTGACGAACGTGCCTGGGCAACTGGCCCAGATGCGTGGTGTCTTGTCGGTGCTGGGCCTGGACCAGGCATCCCAGGCGGTGCTGCGTATGCGTGACAGCGTCGAGCAAATGCTGAAGACCGAAGTGGACGTGCAACTTACCCGTTCTGCTGGTACCTTCGATCAACTCGGCAACAACCTTGGCGCATTGAGCTTTTTGATCGACATGCTCAACTACCAGCCTGCGCTGGCGAAAAAACTTTTTGTCTATGACGAAGAAAAAGGCGAACTCAGGCCGCTGATGGGCCGCACGCAAAAGGTCGGCGATGCCGCCAGCGCATTGAGCAGCCTGGTTTCTTCTGCCCACCCCTTGCCTGTTGCGCCAGCAGCGCAGGCGGACGCGGTTGATTTCGAGGAAGACGATTTGCAAGGCATCTTTCTTGAGGAAGCGCGTGAAGTTGCAGGCAACGGCCAGCAGGCCATCCTGTCGCTGGCAAACGACTCTCGTGATATCAGCCAGTTAAACATCTTGCGCCGGGTTTTTCACACGCTCAAAGGCAGCTCCCGCATGGTCGGCCTGAATGAGTTCGGCGAAGCCGCATGGGCGGTCGAGCAGCTTTTCAACAGCTGGCTGGCCGACCAGAAACCCGCCAATGAAGATCTGAGGTCTTTTTCGGCTGAAGCGCTCACCGCTTTTTCAGGATGGATTGAAGACATTGCTGCCAACCGTGATGGCACATGGACGGCATCGACTTTCCGGGCCAGCGCAGATGCCATGCGGGAAGATGGCCGTTGGCTGCCGCTGAAATCACCAGTGCCCGCTGCTCCAGCTTTGCCAGCAGCCGACGTGCCTGATACTGTATCGTTTGAACTGCCCGTTGACGAGGCTCCAGTGACTGTAGCGCCCCTGGCCGCACAAAATACTGAAATTGCCGAGCTGTCGTTCGATCTGGATAATCTAGACTTTGCAGACGCATCATCTGAGTCGCCCTTGGCGGGCGCTGACGACATGCTTGATTTGTCGCAGGCAGACTTTGACAAACAGTTTCCACAAGCAGCTGATCAGCTGAACGCGTTTGTAGAACTCGCGGACATACCCGATATTGCGGGTGTTGCAGAACCCGCCATGACCGCAAAAGTTCAAGTACCTGAAGTGGCAGATGCCGAGATGGCTGGGGCATCGGATGCAGCCCTCGACGACCAGATCAAGGTGATTGGTGCCTTGCGCATCGGTATCCCGCTTTACAACGTCTACCTCAACGAGGCGGACGAATGGTCTCGGCGGCTGGTCACCGAGGTGGCCGAGTGGGCCATTGAGCTGCATCAGCCCGTCGGTGACTCCGCAGTAGCGCTGGCGCATTCGCTGGCCGGCAGTTCGGCCACTGTTGGCTTTGAAGCGGTGTCGAAAATAGCGCGTGCGCTTGAGGACGCATTGCAGCATTCGCAAACACACTACAGCCAGAGTGCTGCGCTGGAGTATTCAAAAGTTTTTGTGGATGCATCCGAGGACATCCGCCGCCTGCTGCACCAGTTTGCCGCCGGCTTTTTGAAAGAACCTGACGCTGGCGTGCTGGAACGGATTCACGGGCTTGATTTTTCTGCGCTGGTGTCGGTCTCACCTGAGGACGCGGAAGTGGATGCGGCTGACTTCGACTTTTCTTCCGCTGCTGTGGCCGTGCCAGAACCTGCCAGGCTGGTACCCCCGGTGGCTGCGGTTTTCGTCGCTCTGCCCGCGCTGGCTAAGCCAACTGTTCAGTCGTTTGACGCATCTTCAACTGAAGTTTTTGCGGACGGTGATGGAAGGCGCCGTCGAGCGCGTGCGGCCCAAGATGATGACGAGTTCGATGCGGTAGATGCCATTGACCCCGAGCTGTTCCCGATTTTTGAGGAAGAGGCCACCGAGCTGATGCCGCAACTCGGCGCTGCCCTGCGCCAGTGGTCGGCCCGGCCCGACAACGCCAGCGCACGCATGGAGGTATTGCGCGCCTTGCACACGCTCAAGGGCAGTGCGCGTCTGGCCGGTGCCATGCGCGTGGGTGAAATGGCCCACCGCATTGAATCAGAGATTGAAGACCTCGGTTCAGAGGCTGCGGCAACGCAGGATTTTGAGCCACTACTGAGCCGTTTTGATGCCATGGAGCACGCCATGGATGCGTTGCGCCGGGCTGATGCCACGCAAACTGCAATGCCTTCCAGCAAAGCTCTGGTTCCGGCACCGCAGGCCATGACCATGCAGTCTATCCGGCAAGCCGCTTCTGCATCCATCAGGGTGCGCTCGCAACTGCTGGACCGTATGGTGAACCAGGTCGGAGAGGTCATGATGACCCGCTCGCGCCTGGAAGTTGAGCTGGGTCAGTTGCGCGGCTCGCTTGGCGACATGACCGATAACCTGAACCGCCTGCGCCAGCAACTGCGCGACATCGAGGTGCAGGCCGAAAGCCAGATGCAGTCACGGCTTGCACAGGCCAAAGAAACGCAAGCTGGTTTCGACCCGCTGGAGTTCGACCGCTTTACCCGCGTGCAGGAACTGACCCGCATGATGGCCGAGTCAGTCAATGACGTTGCGACCGTGCAGCGTACCCTGCAACGCACCATTGAGGCGACTGAAGACGATTTGATCGCCCAGGCCCGCCAGGCCCGCGAATTGCAGCGCGACCTGCTGCGTACCCGCATGGTGGAGTTTGAGGGCATTGCAGATCGCCTGTACCGCGTGGTGCGTCAGGCATCCAAGGAAAGCGGCAAACAGGTGCGGCTTGACCTGCTGGGCGGCACCATCGAGATGGACCGCAGCATGCTGGACCGCATGACACCCGCGTTCGAGCACCTGCTTCGCAACTGCGTCGCACACGGCATTGAAAGTCCGCAGGTGCGCTCGCAGGCTGGTAAAGACCCGGTAGGGCTCATCACCGTCAATCTTCGCCATGAAGGCAATGAGGTGTCAGTCGAGTTCAGCGACGATGGCGCGGGTCTTGACATCCAGCGCATACGTGAAAAAGCTATTTCGCTGGGTCTTCTGACCGCCGATCAGGCATTGAGCGACCAGGAGGCCGCCAACCTTATTTTCATGGCCGGGTTTTCTACTGCCTCGCAGGTGACCGAGTTGTCGGGTCGCGGCATTGGCATGGACGTGGTGCGTGCCGAGGTCAACGCTGTTGGCGGTCGGATTGAAACATCCAGTACTCAAGGCAAAGGCACGCATTTCAAACTCGTGCTGCCCTTGACCACTGCGGTGACGCAGGTGGTGATGTTGCGCGCTGGCAGTTTGTCAGTGGGCGTGCCTGCCAACGTGGTGGAAACCGTCAGGCGCGCCAGTGCCAAGGAATTGCAGCAAGCCTATAACACAGGCTCGTTTGATGTTGGCGGCGAGGCTGTGCCGTTCTTCTGGTCGGGCGCATTGCTGCAGTCATCTCATCAAAGCAGTGAAGCGCAGTCCAAAACAACGCCAGTGGTTATTTTCCGTAGCGCTGCCCAGCGCATTGCCCTGCACGTCGATGAAGTGCTGGGTAACCAGGAGGTGGTGGTTAAAAACCTCGGGCCGCAACTGTCGCGCCTGCCGGGTCTGGCTGGCATGTCGGTGCTGGCCTCGGGTGCCGTGGTCCTGATTTACAACCCGGTCGCACTCGCCTCCGTCTATGGCCAGCAGGCGCGCACCTGGAGTTCCGACAGTGCCGAACCGCACATGCTCGAGCAGTCGGGGGCCGTCGCCTCACCGACACTGGTGGCATCGCAGATTCCGCTGATTCTGGTGGTCGATGATTCCATCACGGTGCGGCGCGTGACCCAGCGCCTGTTGCAGCGCGAAGGCTATCGCGTGGCGATGGCTGCCGACGGTCTGCAGGCGCTTGAGCGTTTGCAGGAAGAACGCCCCGCCGTCGTGCTGCTAGATATCGAAATGCCGCGCATGGACGGGTTTGACCTAGTGCGCAACATTCGCGGCGATGCGTGCTTGAGCGATTTGCCGATTGTGATGATTACCTCGCGCATTGCCGAGAAGCACCGTGAACATGCCAAAGAGCTTGGCGTTGACCACTATCTTGGCAAACCATACTCGGAAGAAGAGTTGATGAGCTTGGTGCGGCATTATTGCAGTCTCGCGGCCGCTTCTTGAGTATGTAAAATCACACCATGACCCTCGATTCAGACCCGATCAACTTGACGCACCATTTCCTGATTGCCATGCCGGGCCTTGATGATGAGACCTTTGCAAAAAGTGTGATCTACATGTGTGAACACTCGGGTCGCGGTGCTTTGGGGCTGGTCATCAACAAGCCGAGCGATATCAACCTCAAAAATCTTTTCGACAAGATCGAATTGCCACTCACCCGTGAAGACCTCACCACCTCGCCCGTCTTCCATGGCGGCCCAGTCCATCCCGAGCGCGGCTTTGTGCTGCACGAGTGCATGATGCCCGGCAATGAGTCGGTTTACGCCTCGACCATGACGATTCCTGGCGGGCTGGAGATGACGACTTCCAAAGACGTGCTGGAGGCGCTGTCAACCGGTGCCGGGCCGAAGAAAATTTTTGTATCACTGGGTTATTCCTCATGGGGTGAGGGCCAGCTCGAATCTGAAATTTCCGACAACAGCTGGCTCACGGTTGCGGCTGATCCGGCGGTTATTTTTGATACGCCGGTTGAGCAGCGCTACAGTGCAGCTTTAATGCTGCTCGGTTTAGAAAGCTGGATGCTGTCGCCCGTGGCTGGTCACGCATGAATGTGCTTCTATAAATCCGATTCTCGGGCGCATGGCTGCGTTGCGCGGTGCTCGGAATCCTCATGCACCCAAGTGCATTCCGGTGTCCTGTGCTCCGTGCGCCTTGCCCTGCATCCCGACAATCGAATTTCTAGAAGCACCTTCGAGAGCTAAAACTATGCAGTCCCCCGTCAATGGCCTTCAAACCTTTTTAGCTTTCGATTTTGGCCTCAAGCGTACCGGCGTAGCCACCGGCAACCGGCTGACCCGCACCGCAACACCGCAAGCCTCGATTGCCGCCGTTGGCGACGCGCGCTTTGCCGCCATTGAGCAAAGGCTTAAAGAATGGCAGCCCGATGCATTGGTGGTGGGAGTCCCCTTTCATCCCGACGGCGCAGCCCATGAAAACACCGTGCGTGCGCAGAAATTTGCCCGTCAATTGCGAGGCCGCTTTGGCCTGCAGGTGTTTGAGGTCGATGAGCGCTACAGCACGACAGAGGCCATCTCCAGCGGTGCGCCTGAGCTGGATGCCGCTTCAGCCTGCATCATTCTGGAGCAGTTTTTAAGGAGTCTTCCATGAGCGGCCTGGTGGGTGAAAATATTGCTGGCAATGTGGGCGGATTAAGCCTTGACGCAGAAGCGCTGTACCGCGACCTGCTGCGCAACATGCAGGAACTGGCTGCAACCCACGCAGCAACCTTTGGCGCGCCACCCCTGCTGGTGGGCATTGCATCAGGTGGTGCATGGCTGGCAGAGCGCCTGCAGGTTGACCTTCAGTTTTTGGGCAAACCGGGCACACTGTCGTCCGCCATGCACCGGGATGATTTTGCCAAACGCGGCCTAGCTTCTAGTGGGCAGACCCTGCTGCCTTTTGACGTGAACGGTGCGCATCTGGTCGTAGTTGATGACGTGCTCTACACCGGACGCACGCTGCGCGCGGTGCTCAATGAACTGTTCGATTACGGCCGTCCGGCCAGCGTCAAACTGGTCGTACTGGTGGATCGTGGTGGCCGTGAGTTGCCGGTGCAGCCCGATCTGGCGATTGCACGCATTACCCTGCCCGCGTCGAAAAGCCTGGAGCTCGCGCGCGCGGAAAATGGCCAGTTTAGTTTTCAGGTGCAGGATCGATAAAAATGCAAGGAGCTTGAAACGTGTTCTACCGAAGAAACCCGCAACTCAATAAAAACGGTGAGCTGATTCACCTGCTGTCCATCGAGGGGCTGCCAAAAGCCACTTTGACGCACATTCTGGACACGGCGGCAAACTTCGTCAGCGTGAGCGACCGCGAGGTTAAAAAAGTCCCGCTGCTGCGCGGCAAAAGCGTTTTCAATCTGTTTTTTGAAAACTCCACCCGTACCCGCACCACGTTCGAGATCGCCGCTACACGGCTGTCGGCAGATGTCATCAACCTGGACATCGCCCGCTCGGCGGCCTCCAAGGGCGAGTCACTGCTAGACACTATTGCAAACCTGAGCGCCATGGCGGCCGATATTTTTGTGGTCCGGCACGGCGAGTCCGGCGCGCCTTATTTGATAGCCCAGCATGTCGCGCCGCATGTACACGTCATCAACGCCGGTGACGGCAGCCATGCCCACCCGACGCAGGGGCTGCTGGACATGTACACGATACGGCACTACAAAAAAGACTTCAGCAATCTCACGGTAGCCATCGTCGGCGACGTGCTGCATTCGCGTGTGGCACGTTCTGACATTCATGCCCTGACCACCTTGGGCTGCGCCGAGGTGCGCGTGGTTGGCCCCAAAACCATAGTACCCGCCGACATGGCGCAAATGGGTGTGCGGGTCTGCAACACGCTCGAAGAAGGTATCAAAGGGGCAGATGTCATCATCATGCTGCGTCTGCAAAATGAACGCATGTCAGGCGCGCTGCTGCCCAGCAGCCAAGAGTTCTTCAAAAGCTTTGGCTTGACGAATGAAAAACTCACGCTTGCCAAGCCCGATGCCATCGTGATGCACCCTGGCCCCATTAACCGCGGTGTCGAGATTGACTCGGCTGTTGTTGATGGTGCGCAGAGCGTGATCTTGCCGCAAGTCACATTCGGAATTGCGGTGCGCATGGCGGTGATGACCATCGTTGCGGGAAATGATTCATGAAAATCCTTATCAAAAATGGCCGGGTCATGGACCCTGCTTCCGGCTTTGATCAAAAGGCCGATGTCGCCATCGCCGGTGGCCGCATCGTTTCTATCAGCGACGTACCGGCTGATTTCACGCCTGCCAAAACCATTGATGCCACTGGCTGCATCGTTGCGCCTGGCCTGATTGATTTGTCGGCCCGCCTGCGCGAGCCGGGTTATGAGCATGAAGGCATGTTGGAGAGCGAGCTGGCCGCTGCCGTGGCTGGTGGTGTGACCAGCCTGGTGTGCCCGCCCGATACCGACCCGGTGCTGGATGAACCCGGCCTGGTTGAAATGCTCAAGTTCCGCGCTGAAAAACTGCACCAGTCGCGCGTCTTCCCGCTGGGTGCATTGACCCGCTCACTCAAAGGTGAGGCACTGACCGAAATGGTCGAGCTGACCGAGGCCGGTTGTGTCGGCTTTAGCCAGGCCGAGGTTCCGCTGGCCAACACGCAGGTGCTGTTGCGTGCGATGCAGTATGCCGCGAGCTTTGGCTACAGCGTGTGGCTGCGACCACAAGAAATGTATTTGGGTACCGGCGTTGCCGCCAGCGGTGCATTGGCCACTCGGCTTGGTTTAAGTGGTGTGCCGGTGGCCGCAGAAACCATTGCGCTGCATGTGATTTTCGAGATCATGCGGGCCACCGGGGCACGCGTGCATATTTGCCGCATCAGCAGCGCGGCGGGTGTGGCGCTGGTGGCCGAGGCAAAAGCGCAGGGCTTGCCAGTGACGTGCGATGTCAGCATCAACAGCCTGCACCTGACGGATGCAGACATCGGTTACTTTGACAGCCGTATGCGGCTTGATCCGCCATTGCGCCAGCAGCGCGACCGCGACGCGATCGCGCAAGGTCTGCTTGACGGCACGATTGACGCGCTGGTCTCGGACCACACACCGGTCGATGAAGATGCCAAGACGCTGCCGTTTGCCGAGGCCGAGCCCGGTGCTACAGGGCTTGAGCTGCTGTTGTCCTTGGCTTGCAAGTGGCATCTTGACAGCAAGGGCGGGGCGGTCAATTTGATGCGAGCGCTCGCCGTGCTGACCTGCGAGCCCGCCCGCGTGTTAGGCCCAGCGCTAGCCTCGTTTGAAGCGAGCGCTGGCAAGCTGGTGGTGGGTGGTGTGGCTGACGTTTGCGTGTTCGACCCCGCAGCCGAATGGACAGTCGAGCCCAACGCCCTGCGGAGCCAGGGCAAGCACACACCGTTTTCTGGTTATCCGCTACCAGCCAAAGTGCGTTGCACGCTGGTGGCTGGGCGCGTGGCTTTTGAAGCAGCATAAAAAGTAGCATGAAAATATTTACTTAAAACCAACCCGATCCAGCATCTGCTGCACCTTGGTCTGGTTGGCGCCAATCACGCTGACCGGTATGGTTTCACTTTTGAAGTTGCCGTTGCTCATCGCTTTCAGGGCTGGATTCGTAATCTGTACACCTGCCACTGTGGGCCATTCATTGTTGCCGTTGGCAAAATAGTCTTGTGCCTGCGGGCTGGCCAGGTACTCCAGAAACTTGATAGCGTTGGCCGGGTTCTTTGCATTTTTGGCCATGCCGCCGCCTGCAATATTCACATGCGTTCCCCATGAGCTTTGATTCGGGAACACCACGCCGACGCGGTCTGAGATAGCCTTGTCCTCGGGGCTGGACGAGCGCAGGATGCGTGCCATGTAGTAGGTGTTTGTCACCCCAATGCCGCACTCACCAGACGCGACGGCTTTGATCTGATCGCTGTCACCGCCCTTGGGTGCGCGTGCCAGATTGTCGACCATGCCCTTGAGCCATTCCTCGGCCTTGACCGGGCCGAGGTGTTCGCTTACTGCACCGAACAGGCTCAGGTTGTACGGGTGCGAGCCAGAGCGTATGCAGAGCTTGCCCTTGTTTTGCGGGGCGGCTAGCTTTTCGTAGCTGTCCACGTCTTCGCGCTTGACCTTGAGCTTGTCATAAACAATCACGCGGGCTCGGGTTGAGTAGCCAAACCATGGCGTGCCCTCAGGCGTGGCCTTGGCGCGGTACTGGGCAGGAATCGCGGCTTCCAGCGCTGGCGATTTGACGGGCCGGAACAGGCCGTCCACCTCAGCCTTGTACAGGCGGGCGGCATCGACCAGCAAAATCACATCGGCGGGCGATGCTGCGCCTTCAGCCTTGAGCCGTGCCAATATGCCAGCGTCGTCTGCGTCCACGCGGTTGATCTTGATGCCGGTGGCCTTGGTGAAATTGTTGTACAGGGCCTCGTCAGTGGCGTAGTGGCGGGCAGAGTACAAATTGAGCACTTGGTCTTGTGCCCATACAGGGCCGGCAATCAACAAGGCCAATGAGGTGAGGAGGGCGGACTTAACGACGTTTTGCAGGTTTTTCAGCATGATTCCGCTCGGGATGAAGTGGTGATATAGCTATTTTGGACTATGAATAGAGGGTTATTGGGGTCAGACGCCAATTTCATTGCGGTGCATTGCACCGCCCCCGAAGGGCGTGCCGGAGGCACGATGAATTTGGACTCTGACCCCAAAAACCCTAAGTGGTATGCTTTATGCCGCCAGTGTTTTCAGGCCCGCGCAAACGTCACCACATGGTCCACCTCGGCACGTATGCCTATCCACTCACCAATGCGGTGGTCGTGGTGGCTGGGTACATGGGCCAATACCGTTTGCCCGCCGGCAAGGCGAAGCGTGTACAAAAACTCAGAACCCCTGAAGGCCTTGCGGATGATCTCGGCTTTGATCGGTGCGCCGTCGTCATGCACGATGTCGTCGGCGCGTAGCAGCACGTCGCATTTGCCATCCGGGAAGGCAGTGGGCAGCGGGCATGCAAGCACGTCTGTCAGGTTGCCAAGCGGGGTTTGCACCACGACATCCGCGCCAATCTGCGCAATCGTGGCGGGCGCAAAAACGCCATGCCCGATAAAGTCGGCCACAAAGCGCGTGGTAGGACGGTGATAGATGCTGTAAGCGTCTTCCCACTGGTGTAGCTCACCCGCTTGCATGACACCAATCACGTCGCCCATGGCAAAGGCTTCAAGTTGGTCGTGCGTCACAAAAAGGGCAGTGGCCTGAGCGGCTTTCAGGATGTTGCGCAATTCGTGCGCCAGGCGTTCGCGCAAATCGACATCGAGGTTTGAAAACGGCTCATCCAGCAGCAGCAGGCGAGGGCGCGGCGCAAGCGCCCGAGCCAGTGCCACGCGCTGCTGCTGGCCACCAGACAGCTCATGCGCAAAGCGATGCTGGCTAGCTTGCAGCCCCACCAGGGCCAGGACTTCTGCCACCCGCGCCTTGCGCTCTGCGCTGGGCAGGTGGTGGATGCCAAAGGCCACGTTACGGGCCACATCCATGTGCGGGAAAAGTGCATAGTCCTGAAACACCATGCCAATTCGCCGTGCTTCAGGTGCGCGGTGTTCGGTGCTGCTGCTGACCAGTTCACCATCCAGCGTGATGCTGCCCGCGCTGGCGCGTTCAAGGCCTGCCACCGCCCGTAGCAGCGTGGTTTTGCCGCAGCCTGATGGACCAATCAGCACACCCAGTTCGCCCGCGCGCAGACCAAACGACACACCGGCTACAGCAGGGCGGCTGCGGCCCGGGTACTGGACTTGTAAGGCGGAGATTTCCAAAAACATCTCTCAATTGTAGATGCGTACAATTCTCATTTGGGATCACCCGTATCCTCAGCATTCTTTTTCCACTCCTTCACCCCCCTTTCCTTCACTATTTCTATTTATGCGTTTGATTGCGCGTTTATCCCTGTTGCTCCTGGTTGGTTTGCTGGCCTTGCCGGTACTGGCTGTACTGGCATCCATGCTGCAATGGAACGCGCAAAGCAGCCAGATTCTGAGCGAGATGTCGCAAACCGTATTGCCTGACTACGCCTGGACATCACTGCGCCTGTGCCTGATGGTCGGTATCGGCGTGGCGGTGGTGGGCAGCAGTACCGCAGTGGCCGTCAGTCTGTTTGACTTTCCCGGTCGCCGCTTTTTTGAATGGGTGCTGCTGCTGCCGCTGGCTGTGCCGGCTTACGTGGTGGCCTACGCCTATACCGACTTTTTGCAGTACGGTGGCCCACTGCAAGTAGCTGTGCGGGCGGCAACAGGCTTGCAGGGCCGCGTGTTCCCGGACGTGCGCTCTTTAAGCGGTGCTGTGTGGGTCTTTGTGTTTGCACTCTACCCCTATGTGTATGTGCTGGTCCGCAGCGCTTTGGCCGAACGCGCAGTACACCTGATGGAAGCCGCACGCTTGCTGGGCGCTCCCTTGAGTCGCCGCATACACAGCATCGCCTTGCCGCTGGCTCGCCCGGCCGTCGCGGCAGGCGTGGCTCTGGCGCTGATGGAAACGCTGGCCGACTTTGGCGTGGGCAGCTACTTCGGCATTCAGACATTTACCACCGGCATCTACAAGGCCTGGCTGTCCATGGATAACCGCATTGCTGCGGCCCAGTTGGCCACCATGCTGCTGCTGGTCGTGTTGCTGCTGCTCAAGCTGGAGCATAGAGCCCAGCGCCGTATGCGCTTTACGGGTAAGGGCAGCGTAGCGGCAACGCACCAGGACGCGCAAGCCAGCGTGCTGACGGGCCGCGCTGCCGTGGCTGCCTGGCTGATTTGCGCTGTGCCGGTGCTGGCTGGTTTTGTCTTGCCGGTGGTTTTTATGTTGCGGCCCTTATTGATTGATCTAGCAGCTGATGGGTCGGTGCTGCCCTGGCGGTCTTTTGTGCAATGGTCGTTCAACAGCATCGCGCTGGGTGTGGGCACGGCGCTTCTGGCCTGTGCGATTGCGCTGCTGCTGGCTTTTGCATTGCGCACCCGGCCCGACTGGCTGACGCGCGCCGTGGTGCAGGTCGCCAGTCTGGGTTATGCCGTGCCGGGTGCGGTGATTGTGGTGGGCCTGCTGCTGCCAATTGGCTGGTTGCAGTCGGTAGCGCCGCAAACCAGCGCGGGTTATTGGATCACGGCCACCGTCATCGGTATTGTCTGGGCCTACCTGGTACGCTTTTGCGCCGTGGCCCTGCAGTCGGTGCAAAGCGGGTATGCGCGGATACCCGGCAGCATGGACGACTCGGCCCGGATGCTCGGCATACATGGCCCCGCACTGTGGGTCAGAGTTCACTGGCCATTGCTTAAACGCAGCACTGCCGCCGCCGGGCTGCTGGTATTGGTGGATGTGATGAAAGAGTTGCCCGCAACGCTGGTGCTGCGCCCCTTCAATACCGACACGCTGGCCGTGGTGGCCTATCAGCTGGCGCGCGACGAACGGCTGGGCGAAGCCGCCCTGCCATCGCTGGCGCTGGTACTGGTCGGGTTGATTCCCGTCGTGCTGCTGAGTCGCACCCTGGGCAAACCAGCCTGAGTGCTGGTGGGTACGTCAGCTTGGTCAGGCCGCTATTTCATAGGCTATAATTTAAGACTTCGCGGCTGTAGCTCAGTTGGATAGAGTACTTGGCTACGAACCAAGGGGTCGTGGGTTCAATTCCTGCCAGCCGCACCAAAAAAGAAAACCCTGCAATGAAGGTTGCAGGGTTTTTTCTTTGTGGGTCTGTTTTGAGGCACAAATTCCCAAGCCTGAATGCTATTCTGGTCGGCCATGAGCAAAGCCTTTACCAAAGAAACCCAATCTGACGCGGTTGACGACGATGACGGCCTGGTTCTGCCGCCGCTTCCGGCTGGCGGCAAGAACTACATCACGCCTGTTGGTTACCAGCGTTTGCGCGCAGAACTGCTGGGCCTGATTGATGCTGAGCGGCCGCGTATTGTCGAGATCGTTCACTGGGCGGCCAGCAATGGCGACAGGAGCGAAAACGGTGACTACATCTACGGCAAAAAGCGCCTGCGCGAGATTGATAGGCGCATCAGGTTTTTGACCCAGCGCCTTGAGATTGCCGAAATCACCGACCCCTCGGTTCACCACGGCTCAGACCAGGTATTTTTTGGTGCCACAGTGACCTATGTGGATGACGCTGGCGTGGAGCGCACAGTGACCATCCTGGGCATTGACGAGGTCGACACCTTGCAGGGGCAGACCAGTTGGGTCTCGCCAGTTGCCAGGGCGCTGACCAAGGCCAGGGTGGGTGATGAGGTGAGTCTGGTAACGCCGCACGGCGTGCAGTTGCTGGAGGTATTGCGGGTTCAATACCCGGCCCCCGGTCAAGCCAATCCAGCAGGACTAACCTGCTTTTTCAGGAACCCGGCCTGACCCGCTGCACACGCAGCACAGACGGCGTGCGCTTGACGCTGCGCAGCACCGACGCAAGGTGTACGCGGTCGCGTACCGCAATGCCAAAGCGCAGTTCGGTTGCATCTTGCGCCCGCTCCTGCCCCATATTGACATGCGTGATGTCGGCTTCTGCGCTGGCCAGCGCTGCGGCGACGCGCGCCAAGACCCCTTTGCCGTTTGATACCGTGACCTGCAAGGCGGTTTCAAAAACGCGCGATGGCTCGTCTGACCAGTCCACCGCGATGAACCGTTCGCTGTCCCGGTGCTGCAAGCGCTTGGCGACCGTGCAATCATCGGTATGCACCACCAGCCCCTCGCCGTGCCCCAGGTAGCCGAGTATGCTGTCGCCCGGAATCGGCTTGCAGCAGGTGGCAAATTGAACCGATGCACCTTCACTGCCGTCCAGCACCAGCGCGCCCTGCGACACCGACTCATGGGCGGTGTAGCGCTCGCGGCTCATTAGCAGCGCATCGGGTTTTACGCCTTTCTCGGCGAGCAGGCCCACTATGCGTTTGGCCACCATGCTGGCAATTCGTTTGCCCAGGCCAATATCGGTGAGCAGGTCAGCCCTGGACCGATTGCCACTGAAGCGCAGGATTTTTTCCCATATGACGCGATCAGCTCCAGAGTCTTGCGGCAGATGCTCAATGCCCTCTGCCCGCAGCGACTGGAGCAGCATTTTTTCACCTAGCTCCTGCGACTCTGCCAGCGCCATGGTCTTCAGGTAGTGGCGGATTTTCGATCGGGCCTTGCCGGTTCGCACAAAGCCAAGCCAGCTTGGATTGGGGTTTGAAGCCGCTTCAGTGATGATCTCGATCATGTCGCCGTTGTGCAGCTCAGAGCGCAGGGGAACCTGCTCGCCATTGACCTTGGCCGCCACTGCGCGGTGGCCGATGGAGCTGTGAATGGCGTAGGCAAAATCAACAATCGTCGCGCCGCGCGGCATCGCTATGATCTGGCTTTTCGGCGTGAACACATAGACTGCCTCGGGGAAGAGATCAATCTTGACGTGATCCCAGAACTCGGCTGCGTCACGCGTTTCATGCTGTATGTCGAGCAGCGACTGCAGCCACTGTGTACCCAGGCGCTGCGAGGCATCGCTTTCAGGGTCAGAGGCCTTGTACAGCCAGTGTGCTGCCACGCCGGATTCCGCCACCACATGCATGGCCTCGGTACGTATCTGGAATTCGATGTTGGTACCAAAAGGCCCAATCAGCGTGGTGTGCAGCGACTGGTAGCCGTTGATCTTCGGGATGGCGATGTAGTCATTGAACTTGCCGGGCAGCGGCTTGTACTCCTGGTGCAAAACACCCATGGCGGTGTAGCAGGTTGTCAGGCCGTCAACAATGACCCGGAAACCATAGATGTCTGTGACTTGGGCAAAAGACAGGTGTTTTTCATCCATCTTGTGGTAGATGGAATACAGCGTTTTTTCCCGTCCTGATATTTCGACCTTGATTTTTGCGGACGCAAAGGCGGTTTCAACCTCGGCCTGTACCCGTTTGATGACATCGCGCCTGCGGCCTCGCGCCTTGAGCAATGCCTTGGTGAGCACGCTATAACGCCAGGGGTGCAGGTGCTGGAAAGACAGATCCTGCAGCTCGCGGTAAGTCGTGTTCAGACCCAGGCGGTGTGCAATCGGGGCATAGATATCGAGGGTTTCGTGCGAAATTCTGGCCCATTTGTTGCGCGGCACATCGCCCAGCGTTCGCATGTTGTGGGTGCGGTCGGCGAGCTTGATGAGGATGACGCGGACATCGCGCGCCATTGCCAGCAGCATTTTGCGGAATGACTCAGCCTGGGTTTCTTCCCGGGTGTTGAATTCCAGTTT
Source organism: Polaromonas sp. (assembly GCA_038902795.1). Lineage (GTDB taxonomy): Bacteria > Pseudomonadota > Gammaproteobacteria > Burkholderiales > Burkholderiaceae_C > Polaromonas. The sequence continues at coordinate 41,379 of JBCKNJ010000009.1, forward strand.
TTCTAATTTTGTGAGGCCATCAACCAGCTCGGCAACCGGCGCACCAAAGCGCTCGATCAGCTCCGGTTTGGTCACGCCGCAATCTTCAATCGCATCATGCAGCAGCGCGGCCATCAGTGCCTGTGCGTCCAGCTTCCATTCGGCGCACTGCTGGGCTACAGCAATCGGGTGGGTGATGTAGGGCTCACCACTGTTGCGGATCTGGCCCAGATGGGCTTCATCTGCAAACCGGTAAGCGCGGCGGACATTGTCTATGTCTGCTGCCGGCATGTAGTCCAGCTTTGCTGTGAGTGCGGCAAAGCTGGCCGCTGCCGCATTGGCTGCGGCAGGGGTCGGTTTGCTGACCAGCTTGGGCGAAAACAGTGCACTCATGCCTCAAATGTATCGCGCTGCGTGTAAAACATAAACCAAACGGCCTTTGCAGGCCTTTGCGGCGACAAAAACTAGGTGCTGAAATGCAAAAAGCACCGCGAGGCGGTGCTTTTTGACGGGTCTTAAGCGCTAGGCGTTCAGCCGGGGACTTTTTTCAGCATTTCCAGGCCGATTTTGCCTGCGGCAATTTCACGCAGGGCGGTTACGCCGGGCTTGTTTTTGCTTTCGATTTTCGGTGCGTGGCCCTGGGTCAACATGCGCGCACGGTAAGTGGCGGCTAGTACCAGCTGAAAACGGTTAGGGATTTTTTCGAGGCAGTCTTCAACGGTAATACGGGCCATGGTGATCTTTCGGTAAGCCAAAAAAATGGTGCCAAACAAGCGGGTGTTCAGGGAATATGCAGCGCTTTAAAGGTGTCAGCGCGGGCGCGACGTTGGGCTGCAAACTTGAGCCGCTGGGCATGAACAATGGTTTTCAGGTCGAAAACCGCTCGCTCGAACAACTCATTGATTATAACGAAGTCGAACTCCCTGGCCTGCGTCACCTCGGCGGCCGCGTTTTTCAGCCGCAGTTCAATCACCTCGGCGCTGTCTTCGCCGCGTCGTTGCAGGCGCGAGCGCAGCTCTTCCCAGCTGGGGGGCAGGATAAAAATCAGTACCGCGTTGACAAAAATCCGTTTGATGTTGATGGCCCCCTGAAAGTCGATCTCCAGGATCACATCTGCGCCATGCGCCACCCGCTCTTCAATAGCCTGGCGTGATGTGCCGTAGCGGTGGCCATGCACATGCGCCCATTCCAGAAACGCATCGCGCAGCACCATGCTGTCAAATTCTTCGGGCGACAGGAAGTAATATTCCCGGCCATGCTTTTCCTGCCCGCGCGGTGGTCGCGTGGTGTGTGACACCGCAGGCTGGACGCGCGAGTCCAACTCCATCAGCGCCTTGACCAGGCTTGATTTGCCGGCCCCGCTGGGGGCTGCAACCACAAACAAATTACCGGGATAGTCCATGTTTAAAAAGCTTGATGGGTAACTGATTTTAGGAACATGCCTGCGCTCTCATTCAATGTTCTGCACCTGCTCACGGAGCTGCTCTATCAGCACCTTCATGTCGACAGAAATGCGCGTGAGTTCAAGCGATGCTGATTTTGACCCCAGCGTGTTGGCTTCGCGGTGCAGTTCCTGAATCAGGAAATCAAGGCGTTTACCAAGCTCGCCGCCGACTTCCAGCAGCCGGTCAATCTCGTCCAAGTGGGATGCCAGCCGCGTGATTTCTTCCGCCACGTCGATGCGGATGGCAAAGGCAGTGGCTTCGGCCAGCGCCCTGTCTTGGGCGGCCTCGGGCAGGGCTTTACTGTCTGGCAGAGCCATGGCTTCTTGCCAGCGTTCCAGAAAGCGGTTTTTTTGCTGCTCAACCAGCTTGGGTACCATCGGTACCGCCAATGCCGACAAAGCCCGTAACTGGCTGGTACGCTCTGTCAGGGTTTGTTTGAGTCGCGCCCCTTCGCGCTCCCGGGCCTCCAGCAGGGCCTTGAGCGCTTTTTTCGCCAGCTTGAGCAGCTCATCGCTGTAGTCGTGCGGTTTTTTGTCCTCATTGGTGGCAATGCGCAGAACGTCCGCCACGCTCAGGCCTGCTGCCTGGGGGAGCCACGACTTGATGCTGTCTTCAATCGAGGCCAGCCGCTGCAGCGTGCCGGATGAAGGGGCGCGCAGATTGCTGGCCGATGTGCTTTCCAGTGAAACCCTCAGCTCCACCTTGCCGCGTTTCAGCTTGGCCGTCAAAAGATCGCGCAGTGCCGGTTCGGCCTGGCGCAATTCATCGGGCAAGCGAAAAGCGAGGTCCAAAAAACGGCTGTTGACCGAGCGTATTTCCACGCCAATCCGCGAGCTGGCATGGCCTGCGGCTTCGCTCTCAGGAGCCGCACTTGCCGCGTTTGACTGGACGGCTGCATAGCCCGTCATGCTGTAAACTGACATGGATTGATACGCTTTTTTACAAGAACAGGACTGCGCAAGCAGGCGAAAAAGCAGAAGTTAACAGCTGAAACAACCGATACGCGGTGTTAGCCTTCTGCCCATTTTTAAAATATGTCAAAGGTCAAGCCAGCACCCTTACCACCCGATACCGTCATAGGCGGCTACCGGGTTGTCCGCAAGTTATCGGCTGGCGGCTTTGGTATAGTTTACTTGGCTGTTGACAACGAGGGCCAGCAGGTCGCCATCAAGGAGTATCTGCCGTCATCCCTGGCGGGCCGGCTACCAGGGGAGTTGCTGCCGCAGGTGCTTCCCGAGAAGCTCTCGCTGTATCGCCTGGGACTTAAAAGTTTTTTTGAGGAAGGCCGCTCCCTGGCGCAGATTTCGCACGGCTCCGTAGTCAGCGTACTGAACTTCTTCCGCGAGAACGAAACCGTCTACATGGTGATGAATTACCTGGAGGGCGGCACGCTGCAGGACTACATCATCACGGCGCGCGACCTGAAAAAGCAGAAGGTCTTCCGCGAGTCAACCATCCGTTCGCTGTTCGATGAAATCCTACACGGTCTGCGCATCGTGCATCAGTACAAGATGCTGCACCTCGACATCAAGCCCGCCAATATTTTCGTCACCGACGAAAACCGCGCGGTGATGATTGACTTTGGTGCCGCATCCGAGGTCTTGAGCAAGGAAGGCAACTTCATCCGGCCCATGTACACGCCGGGCTTTGCCGCGCCCGAGATGTATCGGCGTGATTCGTCAATGGGCCCGTGGACCGACATCTACGCCATCGGTGCCTGCATCTACGCCACCATGCGGGGCTACCCGCCCAACGACGCGCCGCAGCGGCTTGAAAAAGACCGCCTGTCGCTGGCCCTGTCGCGCTTGCGGGGTGTGTATTCAGACAACCTGATCGAGGTGGTCGAGTGGTGCATGTCGCTGGATCCGCTGTCCAGGCCGCAGTCTGTTTTTGCGCTGCAAAAAGAATTGAGCCGCGAGGGCGAACACCGTTACACCAAACTCACTGTCGGCGAAAAAGTCCGCCTGCAGTTTGATAACATGGTGTCTGACACCAAAAAAACCGCCTAAAGCCACCGGCTTTGCGACCAAATTCAAATGAAGTTCTCTGTCTTTCAGATTAGCCGCAAGGGTGGTCGTAAAAAAAACGAAGACCGCATGGGCTACTGCTACACGCGCGAATCGGGCCTGTTTGTGCTGGCCGACGGCATGGGCGGCCACCCCGAAGGTGAAGTCGCGGCGCAACTGGCGCTGCAAACCATATCGGCCCTGTACCAGCGTGAAGCGCGGCCGAAGATTGAAGATACCGTTAAGTTTTTGTCTGCCGCACTCACGGCCGCGCACCACCAGATCATCCGTTATGCCAGCGAAAAAGGCATGCTGGATACGCCGCGCACCACGCTGGTTGCCTGCATCCTGCAAGGTACGGGCGCGACCTGGGTGCATTGCGGCGACTCCCGCCTGTATGTGGTGCGCGACGGCGAGCTGCTGACACGCACGCGCGACCACTCCTATCTGGAGCGGCAAAAAGGCGACCTTAACTTTATCAAGACGGATCGTATCAACCGCAACATTCTTTTTACCTGCCTGGGCTCGTCGACCAAGCCGGTGTTTGATATTGCCGGGCCAGTGGTTTTGCAGCAGGGCGATAAATTGATGCTCTGCTCGGACGGCTTGTGGGGCAGTTTGACCGATGCTGAAATTGTCAAACACTTGGCCAGCAAGGGCGTGTCCGATGCCGTACCCGACCTGGTCGAAAACGCGCTGCGCGTCGGTGGTGAGCGCAGCGACAACGTCACCGTGCTGGCGATGGAGTGGGAAACCCCCGATGCGCTTGAGTCCACTCGCGGCATCTCCACCGACAACATCATGGATGGGGTTTTTGCCTCCACCATTCAGGCTGGCGGGTTGGGCGTTAATGACCTTGACGGTCTTGATGAGGCATCGATTGAAAGATCCATCGCTGAAATCAACGAGGCCATATACCGCTCGGCTGCCCGAAAAGCCTGATTCATCCCCTGCGTACCCCCGCAGCTCCTGTTTCTTCACTAGTCCGGCGTTGTTCGCCAGAAAGCTTGTTTCCCCATGACCTCATTCGCCAGAAGCGGCGCACGCGCCCCAGACGCATTGCGTGTCGTGCGCATCACCCGCCACTACACCGCCTACGCTGAAGGCTCGGTGCTGATTGAATTTGGTGGCACGAAAGTGCTGTGTACCGCCTCGGTTGAAGAGAAGGTACCCGGCCATAAAAAAGGCAGCGGCGAGGGCTGGGTCACGGCTGAATACGGCATGCTGCCGCGCGCCACGCACACGCGTAGCGACCGCGAAGCCGCACGCGGCAAGCAGAGCGGCCGCACGCAGGAAATCCAGCGCCTCATTGGCCGCTCGATGCGCAGCGTGTTCGATCTGAAAAAACTCGGTGAGCGCACCATCTACCTTGACTGCGACGTGATCCAGGCCGATGGTGGCACGCGCACCGCCAGCATCACCGGCGCATTTGTTGCCGCACAGGATGCGGTCAACCGCCTGCTGGCCGATGGCAAATTGAAAGAGACCCCCATCCTCGACCACGTAGCCGCCATCTCCGTCGGTATCGTGCAGGGCACGCTGCTGCTCGATCTGGAATACACCGAAGACTCCGCCTGTGATACCGACATGAACGTGGTGATGACAGGCGCGGGCCATTACGTTGAAGTGCAGGGCACCGCAGAAGGCGCGGCTTTTTCGCGCAAAGAGATGGACGCGTTGCTGGTACTGGCTGAAAAAGGCATCAAAGAATTAGTTGCCCTGCAACAGCAGTCACTATCAAAATAGTAGCTGGTCACACCCGTTTTTATTGGCTTGCAGCCACTTTTACAGCATGAAAATCGTCCTCGCATCGAACCATCAGGGAAAATTGGCTGAATTACAAGCCATGCTGGCCCCGCTGGGCGTGGAGTTGCTGCGCCAGTCTGACCTGGGCATTTCTGAAGCTGACGAGCCGTTTCGCACCTTTGTTGAAAACGCCCTTACCAAAGCCCGCCATGCGTCGCGCATCAGCGGCCTGCCTGCACTGGCCGACGATGCCGGTTTGTGTGTCGATGCCTTCGGTGGCTTGCCCGGTGTTGACACCGCTTTTTACGCCACGCAGTTTGGCTACTCAAAAGGTGACGCTAACAACGTCAAGGCCCTGCTGGAGCAGATGGCTGCTATCCCCAACCGCCGCGCCGCGCTGGTCAGCACACTGGTGGCGGTACGCTCTGCCGACGACCCCGAGCCACTGATTGCAGCAGGCCGCGTGGTCGGTGAGATCACGCGCGAACCGCTGGGCAGCAACGGCTTTGGTTTTGACCCGGTGATGTTCATCCCTGAGTTCGGTAAAACTTTTGCGCAATTGCCTGTAGAAATCAAAAACGCCAATAGTCATCGTGGTAAAGCAACGCGGCAGATGATTGAACTCATGCGCGAACGCTGGCGAATATGACCCCCACGTTTGTCGCTTCGCGTACTTCACTGCCCCCCGAGGGGGCTGGCCTGGCTTGGGGCGGCCCGGCGCTGGCGGCCTCCGGCTCTAAATGACCCGGCAAGACATCCAGCACTACATGCGCAGCGGCACGCTGCAGCTCGTCGCCTTGCCGCCGCTGTCGCTGTACGTGCATTTGCCCTGGTGCATCAAAAAATGCCCGTACTGCGATTTCAATTCGCACGAGGTCGAGAGCGTCATGCCCGAGCAGGCCTACGTGGATGC
>JBCKNJ010000010.1:0-43973 GCA_038902795.1 Polaromonas sp.
CACCGACGAGCGCAGCCCTCACTTTGTGGCGGCTATCTTTGAGCATGACATCGGCATTCGCTTCAATGACAAGGAGCGTGTTGACGTGGCGGAGTACTGCATCAGCGAAGGCTGGGTGAAGGTGCCCGCTGGCAAAACGGTTGATCGCAAAGGCAACCCGCTGCTTATCAAGTTGAAGGGTAAGGTCGAAGCGTTTTATCGCTGATTGCCCGTTGCACAACTGCGGTTTCTAGGTTAACCCTGCAGCGCCCAGATGCGGCTGATCTGCGCCGACAGCTCCATCGGGTCAAAGGGCTTGGAAATCACTTCCAGCGCGCCCAGCCCCTTGTACAACGCCACTTCGGCGGCCTGCACCTTGGCCGTCATGAAGATCACCGGCGTGTTGGCGGTGGCCGGCAGCGCGCGCAGGGCTTTCAGCGTGCTCGGGCCGTCCATGCCCGGCATCATGACGTCCAGCAGCAGCAGGTCGGCCGATGCAGTGGCTGCGGCCGCCAGCGCCTCGCTGCCCGACGCGCAGGCGATCACGGTGAACCCGCCCACGGCCTCCAGTGCCATCTGGACGATGGCGCGGATGTCGGGCTCATCTTCAACATAAAGAATGCGGCAAAGGGGTGGGGGCATGGCTCAACTCAGAGTTTGGGGTCGGGTCGGGCCAGGGGCTCCGGCGCCTTCCATTCGGGTAGCTCGAAAAAGAAAGTGCTGCCTGCGCCGACCTGGCTGTTAAAGCCGATATGGCCGCCCATCTGCTCGATGAGGGCTTTGGAAATGTTGAGCCCAAGACCGGTCCCGCCTTTTTGCCGGCTGTCGGAAGAATCCGCTTGCGAAAATTTCTGGAAGATGCGGCTGCGAAATTTCTCCGGAATACCGGGGCCGTGGTCCGCGACTTCGACCCGCACCTGTTGGGCCACGCGCGACACCCGCACCTCCACCGTGCTTCCCGGCGGTGAAAACTTCACCGCATTGGACAGCAGATTGGTCAGCACCTGGGTCAGGCGATCGCTGTCAATGCGCATGCGCTGCATGAGCGCCAGGTCAGCTTCGCTGGTCGGACGTGGCAGGTAGTAGACCGAGCCGCGACTCATACCCAGCAATTCGGCCTGGCGCGTGATGGGCAGTGTGTGTGCACGGTCAATCATCGCTTTACGCTCAGCCATCCCGCCTTGGTGAGTGATCCTTCTAAAAAATCATTCTCCAGCGTGAGTTGCCCGATCTTGGCGTGCAGCGGTGCAAGATCAACTGGCGGGGCAACATCACCGCCACCAAAGCCGTTAGCCGCGTTCTCAAGCAACTGCTGATCAGGCAGCCAGTCCGGCCGCGCGCCATGCGTCTGCCAAGGGTTGGATCGCCTTGGGCTCGAGGTAGGGCTGGTCTTCGCAATAGCGGGCTACCGAAAAACTCTCCTCCAGACGCATGATTTCCGCCGCCAGCAATCTGGCCAGCACAGGGTTGCCGGCCAGCTGTGCGGCACCCGTGAGCGCCAGGCGCGCCAGCACATCACCAGGTTTGTGGCGCAGGGCTTCCTTGCCCACCGCCATCGCCGTCTCGGGCTGGCCGTTGACAATGTGCGCGGTGGCCAGCATGCCGGCAAAAAACGCAGGGTAGACCGGCTGCAGGCGGATACCGCGCCGGATGTGCACAATCGCGCCAGACTGGTCGCCACAGTAGTGCAACAGGTTGCCGTAGAAACCGTTGGCGTTGGCGCAGCCCGGGCGCAATGCCAGCGCACGCTGGCCCGCTTCCATGGCGGCATCGAAGTCGCGATCAAGCAGCAGCACATGGGCCAGCACGGTATGCGCCTGGCCATCGGCGTCCGGCAGGATGGCCGCTGTTTCGGCCCAGCGCTTGGCCAGCGGTTTGGAGTCTGCCTCACGCCAGTGCCGGATAAAGTCGATCCAATGGCACAGCGCGACCCAGGTCGCTCCGATAGATGACTCCGGCCGCATGTTGGCCACGGCTTCGAACGCTCTGCGCGCTTCGGCCATGGCTTCTCGGTCCATCAGGAAAAACAGGCGCACGCCGCGGTAAAAAATCCGGACAATTTTCGGATCGGTCAGCACCTTTTGCCAGGTGCGCCCCTGCTCTCCACTATAGAGCTTCACGTCCAGCGCTGAGATCACCTTGCGGCTGATGTCGTCCTGGATGGCAAAGCTGTCTTCCAAACGGTGTTCGTACTGCTCGGTCCAGATCGCCTGCAGGGACAAGGTGTCGATCAGTTCCAGCGAGATTCGCGCCCGCGTCTGCACGATTTGCACCACCCCATGCAACACATAGCGCACGCCTAGGCTGCGCGCTGCGGCCTCGGGGCTGCTGGACCGAAAGGCGCTGGCGCTGCCGGCCGCGATGAGCGTCACGGTGGAGAGTTTGACCAGGGCGTTTTGGATATCGATGCGCAGGCCGTCGGCAAGTTCGGCTGCACGCTCATCCGCGCCCAGGACCTGGAACGGCAGGATCACGACCGACGGTTCGCGCGGCTGCAGGACCGGCCCGCACAGCAGTTGCGCAATGCCGCCAGGGGCAGCGTCAACCACCCGCGCACTGCTCTGCAGGATGGAAAGCCCAAGCTCCTGTTGGGCACAGCTGTGGTTGACCTCGATCCGCCGGTGTTCGAATCCCGGCTGGTTTTGCACGTCCAGCTGCACCCCGCGTGTCACGCAGATTTCTCCGGGTGCGGCCAGACACTGCAGTCGCGCTGCAGTGGCGGCGGCCAGGGCCTGGTCCGCACCAATACCGCACATACCAATGCGCGGCAGAAAGTCACCAGCAGGTGCGCCCGGCCCCCGCTCTTGCACGGCAAGTTGCTGTAATTTGACGGCGCAGGCGACGGCGACGGCAGCGTTGTCAAACCGGGCGCTGATGCCGCCGCCGATCATAGAGTCGATCTGGCCGCCGCTGGCCTCAATCGGTGCGCGCAGCAGTGCTCGCTGCGACAGCAGGCGCGCCTCGCTGCTGTCGGGCGGCGCATTGCCGTGCAGCAATTCGCCCAGATGCATGTCCACGCTCAGTTGGATTGCGGTGCGCACACTGTGCGACGCTTGCGTTGCGTCCGGCTGCGGCTGCGTCACATTTGCTGCCTTGCTTGCGGTATCGATGCTACGCTGTGTCAGTGTCTGTACCGGGCCCTCAAAGCTGAAACCGCGGCCATGGATAGTGCGCACCAGACGCTGTGCCGTGCCGTCGTCTCCAATCGCGTGCCGCACCGCCTTGATGGTGCTGGCGATCGTCGAATCTGAGACGATGCGCCCCTGCCAGATGGCATCGTGCAGGACCTCCTTGCCCACAAACTGGCCGTGGCGCGCCAGCAGAAAGCAGAGCACTTCAAACACCTGCGGCTCGATCTTGCAGACCTCACCCTTGCGGCGCAGCTCGAACCGCTCCTGGTCCAGCTCGTAATCTTCAAATCGGTAAATGAGGGGAGGCATAGGCAAGGCAAGGCATGGCATAGGGGTTCAATTGAGCACAGATCATCCTCTGGGCCGGCGATCCGGGCAAGTGCCCCACGATAAAACCATGAAATCCCCAGGATGTCGCCGTCAAACCCGCAAGTTTAGTGACGGGTTTGAGAGCAGCATGATGCCTGTGTAAACCCCAACCGAGAAGGAGATGATCATGACAACGGCAAACACCACCCGCGCCAAGGTTGAAAGCGGCACGGATCCTTTCGTGCTCAGAGATCGGGCCTGTGATCTGCGCAGCCAGTACCTGTTCCATGCCCTGGGCCAACTGCGCGCTTGGGCCGCAGGGCTAAGCAGACACTCGTCGCAACTTGGCTGCGCGGAGCATCGTTCGTCCGCTCAGGCCGAACTGCTGTCCCAGAACTAACAGCGGCGTGTGTCAGCTTCCCTAGGAGTTAGCAGCCATTCAGCCCAGGGTCTTTCGACTTTCTGGATGGCCGGAGTTGGCCGATAGCGGGCATCCGGGTGGCTCGTCTCCCCCTGAATGCTGGAGTTTCATCGGCTAACGGTCGGGCCTAGACCCTGAGTTGTGTGCGAGAGAGGCATCCAGTTATTCGGTAGCTACAAATTGCGGGCTGTGGCGGGCTTGAGTTGGGCATGGCGCTATTGTCCCGGGAACTTGTCGACCGGGAAACCCCGAAAGCGAAAATGGGTCCCCGCCGGGAAGCGGTTTATTAACCCTGCAGCGCCCAGATGCGGGTTGACGGTCAGTTCCAGCACCCGTGCCGCGTCGTCCAGCGCGGCAAAGCCGAAGGTGCCGCCCGAGCCCGCGGATGACATGGCTACGGGATTTATCGCCAGTCACTGCGGACATGAACCTTGCAAAAGGCATGTTGTCTCCCGGGGAAAAGGATAACGCATGGTTCATCTTGCCCGGGTGTGCCGCCCCGACGCGGCTAAAGCGCAGCGTGAGCAATTGCGTGCCGATGCGCGGGCGTGACCAGCTACTGTTTTTATAGCAACCTCAAAGGGCTATGAGATCTTGGACGTAAAACCGTACAGCCACGGCAGGTCCAGCAGCTTCTCGCCCAGCAGCTTCATGGCCATATCGCGGCCCCAGCGCATGGGGCCGCTGGTGTGAAAAATGTCGCCGTTGCGCATGGCTCGTGCTTGCACTTGTGCGTTACGCTGCCAGCGGTTCAGGGCGTAGCGCTGCAGCAGGGTGGGTACATCGAAAGCCGGATCACGGGCAAGCTTGAGCACATGACCCAACTCGGCAGCGTCTTCAATCGCCATGCCTGCGCCTTGCGCAAGGTAGGGGCGCATGGGGTGCGCTGCATCGCCCAGCAAAGCTACGCGGCCCAGCGCGTGCTGGTAGGCGCCTTGCATGGGCGTTCGGTCATACAGCGCCCACAGGCGCCAGTCGTGTACGGCCGCCATCAAATCCTGCAATGCGGTACAGCTGCCTGCCGTTGTTTTTAAAAGCGCTGCGGCGTTGGCAGTGCCATCCGGCTTATGGTCCCAGTTTTCTAAATCGTCTGCCACACTGCCCTGTACGATGGCCACCACGTTCAGCCACTCGCCGCCACGCACCGGGTACTGCACAACGTGCAGGTTGGGGCCCAGCCATGCAGTGACGTTTTGGCTGCGCAAATTTTCGGGCAGATCTTGTTGCAGGACCAATGCGCGGTAGGCAAGATGGCCGGTGGCACGCGGTGGGCCGTCACCCAATAGCTGCTGGCGCACGCTGCTCCACAGGCCGTCGCTGCCTACCAGCAAATCCCCTTCGACATTTCGCCCTTCAACCTCCATGCCGCCTGTAGTCTGCACCGTGACGCTATGCGGAGTTTGGCTAAACCCCGTTACTGCCCGGTCAAGATGCAATTTGGCATCGGGGTATTGCCCGAGCGCATTGAACAGCAAAGCATGAAGATCAGCGCGATGCAGCGTGAGGTAGGGTGCGCCGTAGCGCGCCACCATGTCGGCCCCCAGCCTTAACTCGCCGAGCAGGTGACACGAGACGGCACTGCGCACCTGCAAGCGCTCGGGTGATGCAGCCACTGCCGCCAGCGCATCCGCTAGATCCCAGCCATGCAGCACACGGGTGACATTGGGGCCAAGCTGTATACCTGCGCCGACTTCGCTGAATGCAGGTGTACGTTCAAACAGTCGAACATCCCAGCCAGCGCGCGATGCCGCCAGCGCAACCGCCATTCCACCAATACCAGCGCCCGAAATTAAAATCTGCATCAGGCCAATAGCTGCCGCAAAACGTATGGCAGGATGCCGCCGTTTCGGTAGTAGTCCACTTCAATCGGCGTATCGACGCGCAGGATGACGCTGACCTCTTCACGCGAACCGTCGGCGCGCGTGATAACCAGCCTGGCTTCGCTCTGCGGCTTGAGCTCAGGGTGCGGGATCACGTCTATGACTTCATCACCCTTAAGGCCCAGCGTTTGCCACGACTCGCCCGGCTTGAACTGTAGCGGCAGCACACCCATGCCGACCAGATTGCTGCGGTGAATGCGCTCAAAGCTGCACGCCACCACCGCCTTGATGCCGAGCAGTTGCGTGCCCTTGGCGGCCCAGTCGCGTGACGAGCCAGTGCCGTATTCCTCGCCGGCGAAAATCACCGTAGGCATGCCCTCGGCGATGTACTTCATGGCTGCGTCGTAGATGAACATCTTCTCGCCGCCGGGTTGATAGAGCGTCACACCGCCCTCTTCACGCGAGCCATCGCTACCCGCCGGAATCATCAAATTTTTAATCCGCACATTGGCAAAGGTGCCGCGCATCATCACGTCGTGGTTGCCGCGCCGCGCGCCGTAGCTGTTGAAGTCGGCCTTTTGCACGCCATGCGCCTGCAGCCACTGACCAGCGGGCGATGAGGCCTGGATAGCCCCAGCTGGCGAGATGTGGTCGGTGGTGATGGAGTCGCCAAACAAGGCCATGATGCGGGCGTTTTTAACTGAAAACGCGCTATTTTCAGTGCTATTTAGTGCCGCAGCGCCATGAATACGGACGTGATCAGCTACGTTTTTAAGAGCGAAGTTTTTGAAGAAAGGCGGCTCGGCGATGTAGCTGCTGTTGGGCCAAGTGTAGCTGGTGCCGGTTACGCCCTTGATCTTTTCCCAGAGCTTGCCGGGCTCTGTCGTGATCTTGGCGTAATTGGCGCGGAAGGCCTCGCCGTTCATGGCGTACTTCATCAGCGCGTTGATCTCGTCGCTGGTGGGCCAGATGTCGCTAAGGTAAATATCTTTGTCGCCCTTGCCTTTGCCGACAGGCTCGGTCGTCAAATCGCGCATCACCGTACCGGCAATCGCGTAGGCCACCACCAGCGGCGGGCTGGCCAGAAAGTTGGCTTTCAGATTCGGATGGATGCGCGCTTCAAAGTTGCGGTTGCCCGACAGAACGGCAGCACACACCAGGTCGTTCTTGGCGAGGGTCTCATCGATCTCGGGTGTCAGGTCGCCCGAATTACCTATGCAGGTTGTGCAGCCGTAGCCAGCCAGTGCAAAGCCGAGCTTTTCCAGATAGGGCAGCAGGCCTGCCTCGGTTAGATACTCGGTCACGATGCGTGAGCCGGGGGCAAGTGTGGTCTTGATGTGCGGTTGTACCCTCAGCCCCGCCTCGACCGCTTTTTTGGCCAGCAAGCCAGCCGCCAGCATCACGCCGGGGTTGGAGGTGTTGGTGCAACTGGTGATGGCTGCAATCAGCACGTCGCCATTGCCGATGTTGATGCCTAATACATTCTTCGTAGCAGCAGGTGCAGAAGACTGCGCACTCACTGCTGATGCCATGGTCTGGCGGCTGCCCTCCATCTCGACCAGCATGCGCGGCGCACCGGCTGGCGTTGGCGGCAGGTCGGGCAGAGTGTCTGCCTTGTCATGGTCAGTGTAGCGTAACTGGTGCCGTATGCCGAGCATGGCGGCGGGTTGATTGAAACCATTTTCAGCAATCGGTTTGCTAAACAGCGATGCGAATTGCGTGGGCACATTACCCAGATCGATGCGGTCTTGTGGCCGCTTGGGGCCGGCCAGACTTGGCGTGACGTCGCCCAGGTCAAGCCGCACAACTTGTGAGTAATCAATGTCACCCGCCTTCGCCATGCCAAACAGCCCCTGTGCCTTGAAGTAGGCTTCAAACGCTTCAATCTCGGCTTCGGTGCGGCCCGTGCCTTTGAAGTAATCAATCGTCTTTTCATCAATCGGAAAGAAACCCATCGTTGCGCCATATTCGGGTGCCATGTTGCCGATGGTGGCGCGGTCGGGCAAGGCCAGCGTGCCCGTGCCTTCACCGAAAAATTCAACAAACTTACCAACGACTTTTTCTTTTCGCAGTTGCTCGGTGACGCGCAATACAAGGTCGGTCGCAGTAACGCCTTCACGCAGGCTGCCCGTGAGTTCAAAGCCCACCACGTCAGGCGTTAAAAAGTAAACCGGCTGGCCCAGCATGGCGGCTTCAGCCTCAATGCCGCCACAGCCCCAGGCCACCACACCAATGCCGTTGATCATGGTGGTGTGGCTGTCTGTGCCGACCAGTGTGTCAGGGTAATAAACATCGTCCGAGGTCTTGTGTACGCCGCGCGCAAGGTATTCAAGATTGATCTGATGCACGATGCCAAAGCCGGGCGGAACAACCTTGAAGGTGTCAAAGGCCTGCATACCCCATTTCATGAACTCGTAGCGCTCGTTGTTGCGCTTGAATTCAAGTTTCATGTTCAAGTCGAGTGAATTCTTTGTGCCGTAGTAGTCAACCATGATGGAATGGTCAACCACCAAGTCTACCTGCACCATCGGCTCGATGCGCTTGGGGTCTTTGCCGAGCTTGACGGCCACACTACGCATGGCGGCCAAGTCGACCAACAGCGGCACGCCGGTAAAGTCCTGCAGCACCACGCGTGAGACGACGAACGGAATCTCCTGCGTACGATGAGCGTTTGGCTTCCAGTTAGCCAGCTCGGCTACGTGCTCGGCTGTGATGCCTTTGCCATCGCAGTTACGCAAAACCGATTCGAGCACGATGCGCAGCGACACCGGCAGCCGCGACACATTCGGGAATTGTTTGGCCAGCGCAGGCAGCGAGTGGAACTTGCCGATTGTGCCCGAGGCGGTTTTGAAGGTTTTCAGGGTATTGGCAAACGCGTGGGCCATGGCGAAATCCTTTTCTTGAGATTTTTGCACGATTGTCGTCCTACAAGACTTCGCCGCAATGGCTGTAGGGCTTATTCGCCAGTCGGTCTCAAGCCGGCTTGTCCGCATGGATGAAGTCCCGGATGGCGTCCATGAACACCTCGGGGGCCTGGAGCTGCGGCACATGCGCACAACCCGCCAGCAGCACCAATTTTGCATTGGCTAGCCCGGCGCAGAGTTCGTGCGACATCGGCGGCGGCGTCGCCTCATCCTGCTCGCCCACCAGAATCAGTGCCGGCACGGTGACGGCAGACAGCTGCTGACGCAGATCGAGGCTGGCCAGGGCATCACAAGCGCCGTGGAAAGTTTGCGGATCGACAGCCAGAAAGCGTTTTTTTCTATCCTCGATCAGCGCCGGATGCTGTTGCTGGAACTCGGGCGCAAAAAGCCGCCGCATCGCGACATCGGCGATGGCGCCCAGTCCTTTTTCCCTGGCTGCGGCGGACATGCCCCGCAGGGCCGCACGTCCCGGCTCTGAAAACGCCGCGCCACAATCGGCCAGCACCAGCCGTGATGGCAGACCCGGATGCCGGATGGCGGCGAGCAGTGCAATAAAGCCACCATAACCGTTGCCGAGGAAAATTGGCTTTTGCTTGAGGCCTAGTGCCGTGATGCCTGCGGCAATGTGGTCGGCAATGGTATCCAGGCTGCTGCCGACAAAATCCGAATTATCAAAGCCGGGCAGGCTCAACACGACCACTTGATGGGTTTTTTCCAGCACCTGCGAAATCGGATCAAAACTGCTTTGGTCGGCCAGCAGTGAATGGAACAAGACAATCGGTGTGCCACTGCCAGCGATCCTGGCGCTCAGGCGTTTTGTGCCGACGGCAACGCTGACGTCCTTGAATTCAGGGCGCGGCTGGTTGTTTGAGGCTTGCATGGAGGCCTTTATTTTTTGAACCGGGCTGGGTCGCAGTACTAGGAATCTTCTGCAGGTCGCAGCGTGCTCAATTCAGGCGCGACTGATCTGGGCCAGCAACTTTCCGGTCGCTGGATTGATCACATCCAGCAGGTCGGCACGGGTGGCAGGAACTTCATGCCCATCGATGAAGAGCCCGTGGACGGGAAGCTGATTTGTTTTGCTGGTGCCTGACATGGAAACCCTCTTGAAAGTGAAGAAATTAACCGGCGATCAGGCTGCGTGAGATTGCGTTGCTGACGCGTTTCCCGCAGAAGGCGGCTACCGCTTGCGGGTAGGGGGGCGTCAACTGTTGTCATGATTTTAAAGAAATATCAGAAAATAGATTTTTTAAGTATCTGATACATCAATAAAAATGCAACTGATGTGTGATTTTAAAAAGCATTACGCGTTCTATTGGTGATTCCCTTTGCATCAGGGGGCGAGGTCGTTTCTCCTTGACTTTTTTCGAATTCGAAATATATCATGATGTTTTATTTGCTTAAAACTGAGGAGACATCCATGCGCAAGAATCTGCTTTCCCTGGCGATACCCACAATGAGCTTTCCTAAACTACTGCTCGCGGCAGCATGCGCGGTACTCCTAGTTGCCGGCCCAGCGCAGGGCCAGGAATTCCCCACCAAGCCGGTGCGCATGATCATTCCATTCACGCCAGGCAGCGCCTCGGACATCGTCGGCCGCCTGGTGGCGCGCAAGCTCTCGGAGATGTGGGGCCAGCCGGTGGTGGTGGACAACCGCTCTGGAGCGGGCGGTTCCATCGGTTCGGCGGTGGTGGCGAAGTCGGCGCCGGACGGCTATACGCTGCTCGTGAGCACGAACGCGCACGTCGCGAACCCGGCGATTTACAAGAACCTGCCGTACGACACGCTGAAGGACTTCACCAACCTTGCGCCGCTCGCGGCACACGCGAACGTTTTCATCGTGGGCCCCCAGCAGGGCTTCAAGACGCTCGCTGATTTCATCGCAGCGGCGAAGGCGAAGCCGGGGCACTTGAACTTCGCATCGGCAGGCGTGGGCAGCGCCACGCACCTTAATTTGGAAAAGTTCAAACTCGATGCCCGCTTCGATGTCACGCACGTGCCGTACAAAGGCACGCCCGAGGCGATCGGCGAGACCATCGCGGGACGCGTGTGCTGCTACTTTGCGCCGATCACCGCGGTGGTGCCGTTTGTGCAAGCCGGCAGGGTCGTGGCGCTGGGCGTGTCCACCGCGAAGCGCGCGCCATTGTTGCCGGATGTGCCTACGCTCGCCGAAGCCGGCGTGCCGGGCTTCGATTTCTCGCTCTGGGTCGGCCTGTGGGGACCCGCGGGCATGCCCGCAACGATCGCGACCCGGATCAACCAGAACGTCAACAGCGCGCTCGCCTCGCCCGACCTGCGCGACCAGTTCACGAAGCTGGGCGCCGACCCGATGAACATGACGTTGGCCGAGTTCACGGAGTTCACGCGCAGGCAGATCGAAGAATCACGGCGCATCATCACGGCCGGCGGCATCGAGCCGCAATGAAGAATTAGGGTCAGACTCCAATTAAGCACATTCGCTACAAATAGAATAGCTGCTCACGCCCGTATTGATTGGGCTATAGGGCACTCAGCCTTCGTGGTCCGGCAGATAGCGAACCGCCAGTACGCCGTCAATCGCCCGCAGGCGGTCCAGCACCGCGTCGCTGACGGGGCTCTCGACATCGACCAGCGTGTAGGCCATGTCGCCGCGCGACTTGTTGACCATGTTGTGAATGTTCAGGCCGGCCATGGCCATGGCGGTGGAAATCTGCCCCAGCATGTTGGGCACATTGGCATTGGCAATGGCCACGCGGTAAGCCGATTCGCGCGCCATGGACACTGCGGGGAAATTGACCGCGTTGACCACGTTGCCGTGCTCCAGGTAGTCGCGCAGCTGATCGACCACCATGATGGCGCAATTTTCTTCGGCTTCGCGGGTCGATGCGCCCAGATGCGGCAGCGCCACCACTTTGGGGTGGTGGTTGATCGCCGCAGAGGGGAAGTCGCAGACATAACAGGCGAGCTGCTTGGCGTCGAGCGCGGCCAGCAGCGCCGCCTCGCTGACCACGCCGTCGCGCGCGAAGTTGAGCAGCACCGCGCCCTGTCGCATCAGCTTGAGGTTGTCGGCATTGACCAGGTCGCGCGTGGCAGCTACCAGCGGCACGTGCAATGTCACGAAGTCCGAGTGTTTCAGCACCTCGGCAACACTGGCCGCTTTTTTGACCTGGGCCGGCAGACTCCATGCCGCATCGACCGTGATGTCGGGGTCAAACCCGAGCACCTGCATGCCCAGCTTGATGGCGGCATCGGCCACCAGGCAACCGACCTTGCCCAGGCCCACAATGCCCAGGGTGTGGCCGGCCAGCTCGAAGCCGGCAAAGTTTTTCTTGCCCTCTTCCACCGCCTTGTCCATGTCCGGCATGGCGGCGTCCAGGCTGGCGACAAAGCGCAGCGCCGGTGCGACGTTGCGGGCCGCCAGCAACATGCCCATGAGCACCAGTTCCTTGACGGCGTTGGCGTTAGCACCGGGCGCGTTGAACACCGGCACGCCGCGTGCGCTCATGGCTGCAACCGGGATGTTGTTGGTACCGGCACCGGCACGGCCAATGGCCTGCACGCTGGCGGCAACGCTCATCGTGTGCATGTCTGCCGAGCGCAGCAGCACGGCGTCGGGACGAGCCAGGTTCTTGCCAACGCTGTAGAGTTCCGCCGGCAGCCGCTTGAGGCCGTTGGCAGAAATCTGGTTGAGCACCAGCACCTCAAAGCGCTGCCCCGGCAAGTCGCCCGACTTACCCATGGCTGGCCTCAAACTCTTTCATGTAGGCCACCAGCGCCTGCACGCCTTCGACCGACATGGCGTTGTAAATCGAGGCCCGCATACCGCCCACCGAGCGGTGTCCCTTGAGCTGCAACATGCCCCTGGCCTGGGCCCCTTTGAGGAAGGCCTCGTCCAGCGATTCGTCCTTCAGCTTGAAGGGCACGTTCATCAGCGAGCGGTCTTCGCGCGCCACCGGGTTGCTGTAAAACGAGGTCGAATCCAGGTAGTCGTAGAGCACAGCCGCCTTGCGGCGGTTGTGCGCTTCCATGGCTTTCAGGCCACCGAGCGCCTTGACATGTTTGAACACCAGGCCGGCGATATAGACCGCGTAGGTTGGCGGCGTGTTGTACATCGAATCGTTGTCGGCCTGCTGCTTGTAGTCGAACACCGACGGGGTGTGCGGCATGGCGTGGCCGATTAGGTCGTCACGCACGATCACGAGGGTCAAGCCCGAGGGGCCGATGTTCTTCTGCGCCCCGGCATAAATCAGGCCGTAGCGGCTGACATCGACGGGGCGCGACAGCAGGTTGGACGACATGTCGGCCACCAGCGGTACTGCGCCGGAGTCGGGTGTCCAGTTGTACTCGACGCCACCTATGGTTTCGTTCGAGCAGATGTGCACATAGGCCGCATCAGGGTCGAGCTTCCAGGTCTCAAACTTCGGCACGCTGGTAAAACCTGTGGCTTCGGCGCTGGCCGCGATGTTGACCTTGCAGAAATTTTTGGCTTCCTTGATGGTCTTTTTCATCCACTCGCCGGTGTTGATGAAGTCGGCACCGGCGTGGCCGCGTAGCAGATTCATGGGCACGATGGCGTTTTGCCCCAGGCCACCGCCCTGCAGGAACAGCACCTTGTAGTTTGCCGGAATCGCCAGCAGCTCGCGCAAATCCGCCTCGGCTTCGGCGTGGATGGAAATGAACTCCTTGCCACGGTGGCTCATCTCCATCACCGACATGCCGGAACCGTGCCAGTCGAGCATTTCGGCGGCGGCCTGGCGCAGCACGGATTCGGGAAGGGTGGCCGGGCCGGCGCTGAAGTTCAAAACGCGTGTCATGGAGAAAACTTTCTTGGGAATGTGGGTATTGGGATGGGGTTCAATCCGGCAGGCCGACCTTGATGGCTTTTTCTTGTACATCGTGGAACTGGTCAAACATCAGCAGCGTGTTTTTCAGGCCACTGGCAGCTTGGCATGCGACGCTGTCCTCAGCGTCGTCGAGTCATTCGATCAAGTGGCTTTTCCTTATTCAAAAAAACGAAAATTATTTAGCGACAAAGGCTGCTGGCTTTGGCGTATCCAGCAAGCTTGGTGGCGGGTTCAGCTTGATGGCTTCAGCCATGGCCAACTGCGCCGGACTCATGCATTCGTCAGCAAGTCGCGTGCCGAGTTTCTGGTTCATCAGCATGGATTTGTTACCGAGCTGCAGCCACACAGCACCAGATTTTTGGTCTTCAAGGCGGATGGCACCGGTGATGGTTGGCACCGGGAACATGCGGTATTTGAAGGACTTGCCCTGTATGTCGAAGTAGCCCGGCAATTTTTTGTCGGCATCAACCGTCACAAACGCGCCCAGCTCGCAGGGAATGCGGCCAACATGCACGCGCTCGGCAATGGCCAATGCGGCCTCGGCGGCTTCGATGTTTGCGGCAACGTTTTGGGCTGCGGACTTCAGCTCTGTACGGCTGGCGGTGGGCGAGACTTTCGGGTTATTTTTGGGCGCTGCTGGTTTGCTGGCTGCTGACGTGGCCGCATTCGGAGTGGTAGTTTGCGCCGCTACAGAAGTAGTCGCCATGGCCAATGCGGCGGCTACCAAAATAGCGGCAACTATGGAAGCGATGGTTTTGTCAGAATATGTTGTCATGTAACTCGCTTAAAAAATACGCTTGCACCTCAGTCGGCATGACGCGGCCCGTACGATGCGCCCGCTCCAGAACTTGCCAGAAGTAGCGGTAGCTCGCGCGGTCGTGCAATTGGCCTTCAAAACTGATGGGGGCCCAATCAGCACGCACAGCGGCAACTATTATTTTTGTGGCGTCGTCAATCTCGCCTTCACTGGGGGCAAAGGCTTCGAGTATGGGACGTATCTGGTTCGGATGGATGCTCCACATGCGGGTGTAGCCCAGCTCAAACGCCGCCCGTTTGGCTGCATTTTTCATGGCAGCAGTGTCATTAAACTCTGTGACAACGCCATGCGATGGCACCTTGCCATGCGCGTGGCAGGCCGCTGCAATCTCTAATTTTGCGCGCACCACCAGCGGGTGCGTGAACTGGCCCTGGCTGCTCATGCCGCCTGCGGGTATGGCACCGCCGTGGCTGGACACAAAATCCATCAACCCGAAACTGATGGACTGCACGCGCGGATGCGCCGCAATCTCAAACACATTGCGCACAGCCAGCGATGACTCGACCAGTACATGCAGCGGCAGATTGCCTGCGGAAGCGGCGATCAAAGCCTTTTCGGCCTTGATGACATCAGCGACTCCCTCAACCTTGGGCACCATGATGTGGCACAGATGGCGCGCGAGCTTGCCGGCAATCAGCGCCATGTCGGCTTCAAAAGCCGGATGGTCAACCGGATGCACGCGTACCGCAACCCTGGCTTTGTCGCTGGCCAGCGCCGCCAGTGCGACGACCATCGCAGCATGATCCGCCTCGCCGCCAACGGGCGCGCCGTCTTCGCAGTCCAGCGTCACGTCAAAAACGCAGGCACCAAACTCTTCAATCATCTCGGCCTGCAATTGCAGGCTTTTGCGCATCCGCACTTCGACACCGCTGTAGTGGTCGCAAACTGGGAGCAAAACGCCGCCAGCCTGAGAGCCCAGCAAAACATCACGTGGATGGGTCACTTAAAAATTACAACAAATGAGCAACACTGGCTTGCTCGCCCTGCAACTCTTCAAGCGTCTTGTTGATACGCTCTTGACTGAACGCATCAATCTCCAGGCCTTCAACCAGCTTGTATTCACCGTTTTCAGTGATCACAGGGAAGCCAAACATCGTGTCTTTCGGAATGCCGTACTGGCCATCCGACGGAATGCCCATGGTGACCCATTTACCGTTGCTGCCCAGCGCCCAGTCGCGCATGTGGTCAATCGCTGCGTTAGCTGCCGATGCTGCCGACGACAGGCCGCGTGCCTCGATGATGGCGGCGCCGCGCTTGCCTACCGTTGGCAAGAAGGTGTTGACGTTCCATTCCTGGTCGTTGATCATCTTGGCGACGCTTTCGCCCTTGATGGTGGCAAAGCGGTAGTCGGCGTACATAGTGGGTGAGTGGTTGCCCCAGACGGTGAGTTTTTCAATATCGGCGACCGGCTTGCCGGTCTTGGCAGCGATCTGGCTGACAGCGCGGTTGTGATCCAGGCGCAGCATGGCGGTGAAGTTTTTGCGTGGCAAATCAGGGGCGCTCTTCATAGCGATGTAGGCATTGGTGTTAGCCGGGTTGCCAACCACCAGCACCTTGACATTGCGGCTGGCAACGGCGTTGAGGGCTTTACCCTGCGCCGTGAAGATGGCACCGTTGACGGCCAGCAGTTCGGCACGCTCCATGCCGGGGCCGCGTGGACGTGAGCCGACCAGCAGGGCGTAGTCGGTATCCTTGAAGGCCGTCATCGGGTCGCCGTGGGCTTGCATGCCGACCAGCAGCGGGAAGGCGCAGTCGTCGAGTTCCATCATCACG
This sequence comes from Polaromonas sp., assembly GCA_038902795.1. Taxonomy (GTDB): domain Bacteria; phylum Pseudomonadota; class Gammaproteobacteria; order Burkholderiales; family Burkholderiaceae_C; genus Polaromonas. The sequence goes on from JBCKNJ010000010.1 coordinate 15,998, forward strand.
CCCTTGAGCGCTTTTTGCGGGCCTTCAACCGGCACTTCAAGGAGTTGCAAAATAACCGGCTGGTCCTTGCCCAGCATTTCGCCGGAGGCAATGCGGAACAGCAGGGCGTAACCGATTTGACCAGCTGCACCGGTAACGGCAACGCGGACGGGTTTTTTCCTCATGAGTGGAACTCCAGGAAGGTTAGAAATGAAGGATTTGGATGAAAGATTCAGATGCCAGGAACTCTGGAAAACCCCGAGAGTTTACGCTCGAAAACGTATCAGCGTCAATTTGTCTTATGTCTTATATAAGATATGATTGACAGTCATTCCATCCCACACTCATGGCCGCCGTTCCTCCCTCCCCGACCGCGCCTCCTTCCGACATTTTTGCAGGGGCAACGCCAGCTTTCAGCCCGCTGTACCAGCAGATCAAGGGCCTGATACTGCAAAGCCTGCAATCGGGCGAATGGAAACCCGGCGAAGCTATTCCCTCAGAGATGGAGCTTGCCGCGCGCTACCGTGTCAGCCAGGGCACGGTGCGCAAAGCCATTGACGAGCTGACGCTGGAGAACCTGGTGGTGCGCCACCAGGGCAAGGGCACTTTTGTAGCCACACATGCCGAGCAGCAGGTGCAGTTCCGGTTTCTCAAACTGGTACCCGACAGCGGCAGCCCCGGCAGCGAAGGCCCGGCCGAGCGCGAGATTATTGACTGCAAGCGGATTCGTGCCAGCGCAGACATTGCCCGCGCGCTCTCATTACGCACGGGCGACTCCGTACTGCAAGCGCGGCGCGTACTCAGCTTTGCAGGCGTGCCCACCATTCTTGAAGATATCTGGCTGCCTGCCGCACCCTTCAAAGGCCTGACGGCCGAGCGCCTGGCCGACCACCACGGGGCCATGTATGCTTTGTTCGAAACCGAATTCAATGTACGCATGGTCAGGGCTGAAGAGAAAATACGCGCCGAACCGGCCATTGACGGGCGTGAACTGCTATTAAAAGTAGAGCACGGTACGCCGCTGCTGAGTGTCGAGCGCATCGCCTATACCTACCAGGACGTGCCCATGGAACTGCGCCGTGGCTACTACCGCACCGACACGCACCACTATCACAACACCTTGAACTGACAGGACGAGAAGACCCTCTATTCCGACAAAAACTTTCAGCTATGGACCGCGCCAGACGGGAGCCAATGCTGCATTGCAATAGAATTTACAAGTTGAGCACTTTTAGCTGACTACCAAGCAATTACTCAAAAATACAGAAAGCCAAGCATGTCAGACACAGCGACAAGCGTAGCCAAAAAGCGGCCCGAGTTCCGCAACATCAACGCCTTCACCGACTTGCCCGGCTACCGCCTTCCAATGGCGGGCATTGTGTCTATATTGCACCGTATCAGCGGGGCGATCATGTTTGTGCTGATGCCCTTCATCATCTGGATGTTTGACACGTCGATTTCTTCCGAAATTTCATTCGAAAAATTCAAGGCTGCTTTCAACATCGGCATGCTGGGCCTGCCCGGCTTTGTCTGGAAGCTGGTGGCCTTGGGCCTGATCTGGGCCTACCTGCACCACTTCATCGCAGGCCTGCGCCATCTCTACATGGACGCAACCCACACGCTCAGCAACGAATTCGGCAAAAGCACCGCACTGTTCACGCTGGGCCTCAGCATTGCGGCAACGCTGGTGCTGGGCGCCAAGCTGTTCGGCCTGTACTAAACAACAAGGAGTAAACATGTCTGTGAACTACGGCGCCAAGCGCCTCGTTGTCGGTGCGCACTACGGCCTGCGCGACTGGCTCAGCCAGCGCATCACGGCCGCCCTGATGGCCCTCTTTACCGTGTTGCTGCTGGCCCAGGTGATTTTCAGCAAAGGCCCTGTCGGCTACGACCAGTGGGCCGGCATTTTTTCGGCGCAATGGATGAAAGTGCTGACCTTCACCGTCATCATCGCGCTGCTCTTGCACGTCTGGGTCGGCATGCGCGACATCTGGATGGACTACATCAAGCCCGTCTGGCTGCGTCTGTCACTGGAAGTATTCACCATCGTGTGGCTGGTGGCCTGCGCCGGCTGGGCCATTCAGGTCCTGTGGCGCCTCTGAGCCCTTTGGCCCACCTTTGACGACCGACTTTAAAAAAGCAATCATGACTGCATCCTCCAAGCTTCCCAAGCGTAAATTTGACGTGGTCATCGTCGGTGCCGGCGGCTCCGGTATGCGTGCTTCGCTGCAACTGGCGCGCGTCGGCCTCAACGTGGCCGTGCTGTCCAAAGTGTTCCCGACGCGCTCGCACACGGTTGCGGCGCAAGGCGGCATTGGCGCATCACTCGGCAACATGAGCGAAGACAACTGGCACTACCACTTCTACGACACCGTCAAGGGCTCTGACTGGCTGGGCGACCAGGACGCGATTGAATACATGTGCCGCGAAGCGCCCAAGGCGGTTTATGACCTGGAGCACATGGGCATGCCGTTTGACCGCAACCCGGACGGCACGATTTACCAGCGCCCGTTTGGTGGCCACACCGCCAACTACGGCGAAAAACCGGTGCAGCGCGCCTGCGCCGCCGCTGACCGCACCGGCCACGCCATGCTGCATACGCTGTACCAGCAAAACGTGAAAGAAAAAACCAACTTCTTCGTCGAGTGGCTGGCCATGGACTTGATTCGTGATGCCGATGGCGACGTGGTCGGCGTGACCGCGATTGAAATGGAAACCGGCGACGTGCACATTTTTGAAGCCAAAACCACGCTGCTGGCCACCGGCGGCGCAGGCCGTATTTTTGCGGCTTCGACCAACGCCTTCATCAACACCGGTGACGGCTTAGGCATGGCGGCACGCGCCGGCATTCCGCTTGAAGACATGGAGTTCTGGCAGTTCCACCCGACTGGCGTGGCCGGTGCGGGCGTGCTGCTGACCGAGGGCTGCCGGGGTGAAGGCGCGATTTTGCGCAACAGCAACGGCGAGCGCTTTATGGAGCGTTATGCACCGGCCTATAAAGACCTGGCCGCGCGTGACTATGTGTCGCGCTGCATGGACCAGGAGATCAAGGAAGGCCGCGGTTGCGGACCGAACAAGGACTACATCAACCTCGACATGACCCACCTGGGGGCAGAGACCATCATGAAGCGCCTGCCTTCGGTGTTCGAGATTGGCCACAACTTTGCCAATGTTGATATCACCAAAGAGCCCATCCCCGTGGTGCCCACCATCCACTACCAGATGGGCGGCATCCCGACCAACATCCACGGCCAGGTCGTCACGCAGAACGCCGACAACAAGAGCGAAGTCGTGAACGGCCTGTATGCGGTCGGCGAATGCGCCTGCGTCAGCGTACACGGTGCGAATCGCCTGGGCACTAATTCATTGCTCGACCTGCTGGTGTTTGGCCGTGCGGCCGGCAACCACATTGTGGAGTTCAACAAAACCACCACCCACAAGCCCCTGCCGGCCGACGCAGCAGACGCAACGCTGACACGCATCGCCCGCCTGGACAACGCGACCACCGGCGAGTATGCGCAGGACGTGGCCAACGACATCCGCGCGGCGATGCAGCAGCACGCCGGCGTGTTCCGTACCCAGGCCATCATGGATGCCGGCGTGGCGAAAATCGCCGCACTGCGCGAGCGCGTCAACACCATCGGCCTGAAGGACAAATCGAAGATTTTCAACACCGCGCGTATCGAAGCGCTGGAAGTTGAGAACCTGATTGAAGCCGCCGAGGCCACCATCATCTCTGCCGCTGCGCGCCACGAAAGCCGCGGCGCGCATTCGGTCGATGACTACGGCGACACGCCAGCGCACCCGAATGGCCGCAATGACACCGACTGGCACAAGCACACACTGTGGCACAGCGAAGGCAACAAACTCACCTATAAGCCCGTGCAAATGAAACCACTGACGGTCGAGTCCATCCCCCTGACTGTGCGCACCTTCTAACCGACGAGAAACATCATGGCAAAACGTACTTTCAAGATTTACCGCTACGACCCCGATACTGATTCCAAGCCCTACATGCAGACCATAGAGGTCGAGCTTGACGGCAGCGAACGCATGTTGCTCGATGCACTGATGAAGCTCAAAGCGCAAGACCCGAGCATCAGCTTCAGGCGCTCATGCCGCGAAGGTGTTTGCGGCTCTGACTCAATGAACATCAATGGCAAAAACGGCCTGGCATGCGTGACCAATATGCGCACGCTGCCAGGTGTTATCACCCTCAAGCCGATGCCGGGTCTGCCTGTGGTGCGTGACCTGATCGTTGACATGACGCAGTTCTTCAAGCAGTACAACTCAATCAAGCCCTACCTCATCAACAACAACGTACCGCCCGAAAAAGAGCGCCTGCAAAGCCCTGAAGAGCGCGATGAACTCAACGGTTTGTACGAGTGCATTTTGTGCGCCGCCTGCACCACGGCTTGCCCCAGCTTCTGGTGGAACCCGGACAAGTTTGTCGGCCCAGCCGGGTTGCTACAGGCCTACCGCTTTATCGCCGACAGCCGTGACGAAGCCACGGCAGAGCGACTGGACAATCTGGAAGATCCGTACCGCCTGTTCCGTTGCAAAACCATCATGAACTGCGTTGATGTTTGCCCCAAAGGTCTGAACCCCACCAAAGCGATCGGCAAAATCAAAGAGATGATGGTTCGGCGGGCTGTCTAGACATGGCCCCCACGCTTGTCACTTCGTGTACTGCGCTGCCCCCCGAGGGGGCGCATTTCGCCTTGGGGCGGCCCGGCGGCGAAACAGCCATCTGCACATGAACACTATCGACGAGCTGATCGGCGAGCGTGCGTTAAGCAAGCTCAAATGGCGCTGCCGTCGTGGTCTGCTGGAAAACGATTTGCTGATTGAAAAGTTTTTTGTCAGACACGACAGCACCCTAACCGTCAGACAGGCTAAAGGCATGAATGATTTAATGGGGTTGTCTGACAATGATTTGCTGGATCTTTTGCTAAAAAGAAAAGAGCCCCTTGAACTGATAGAAGCAGACTCCAAAGCCCATGCATGCACTCCTGAAGCCCTGGAAGTTTTAAACCTGCTGCGCCCTGTCGCAAACGGTAGCGTGGCTACCCCTCCCTTGATTTGACAAGAAAGAAGCAAAATGAAGCTAGCCGATAACAAAGCCACCCTGTCGTTCAGCGACGGCAGCCCCAGCATTGAAATGCCGGTTTACAAGGGCACCGTTGGCCCGGACGTTGTCGACATCCGCAAGCTGTATGCGCAGACTGGCATGTTCACCTATGACCCGGGCTTTTTGTCTACCGCTTCGTGCCAGTCGGCCATCACTTACATCGACGGCGACAAGGGCGAACTGCTGTACCGCGGCTACCCCATCGAACAGCTCGCGACGAATTGCGACTACATGGAAACCTGCCACCTGCTGCTCTACGGCGAGCTGCCCAATGGGGACCAGAAGAAAGACTTTGTCGGTCGCGTGACCAAGCACACCATGGTCAACGAGCAGATGCAGTTTTTCCTGCGCGGTTTCCGCCGCGACGCGCATCCGATGGCCATCATGACCGGTCTGGTCGGCGCGCTGTCGGCCTTCTACCATGACAGCACCGACATCACCAACCCGGTGCACCGGGAAATTTCCGCGATCCGCCTGATTGCCAAGATGCCGACGCTGGTAGCCATGGCCTACAAGTACACCGTGGGCCAGCCCTACATGTACCCGAAGAACCACCTGAGCTATGCCGGCAACTTTCTGCACATGATGTTTGCCACGCCGTGCGAAGAGTACAAGGTCAATCCGGTGTTCGAGCGCGCGCTCGACCGGATTTTCATCCTGCATGCCGACCATGAGCAGAACGCATCGACCTCGACGGTTCGCCTGTGCGGCTCGTCGGGGACGAACCCATTCGCAGCGATTGCAGCGGGCGTCGCGTGCCTGTGGGGCCCCGCGCACGGCGGCGCCAATGAGGCTGCGCTCAATATGCTGGGCGACATCCAGAAAGCCGGCGGCGTCGAAAAAATCGGCGAGTTCATCAAGCAGGTCAAGGACAAGAACTCCGGCGTCAAGCTGATGGGCTTTGGCCACCGTGTCTATAAAAACTACGATCCGCGCGCCAAGCTGATGCAGGAAACCTGCAAGGAAGTACTGCACGAGATGGGCCTGGAAAACGACCCGATCTTCAAGCTCGCCATGGCCCTGGAAAAGATCGCGCTGGAAGACGACTACTTCGTCTCGCGCAAGCTCTACCCCAACGTCGATTTTTATTCCGGCATCGTGCAGCGCGCCATCGGCATTCCGATGCCGCTGTTCACCGCGATCTTCGCGCTGGCCCGCACCGTCGGCTGGATTGCCCAGCTCAACGAAATGATCGGCGACCCCGAGTACAAGATCGGCCGTCCACGCCAGTTGTTCACCGGCTCTGTCCAGCGTGACGTGAAGCCCATCACCGCACGTTGATCCGACAGGCTGCTAGACCAGCAGTGTGAAGCACACAATGCCCGCACCCAGGGCGATGTTGATGGCCACCCACGCGCGTATGCTGGCCAGCGCCGCACCGCCAGCGACCCAGTCACCGGCGACCACGGCGCGGTCTAGCCGCTTGTACAAAGCGAAACGGATGTGTCCAAAAATGACCACCATCAAAATACCCAGGGCAGCCATCACCGTCCAGTCGAGCGGCATCTGAAAGGAGCCGCCCGACTGGACCGTTTGCTTGGCTACCCGCCCAATCATCCACAGGCCGCTGATGAGTGTGAGACCAGCCGCCACCAGAACAGCCCGAAAAAACCGTCCCAGCACGTCGTGCATTAAACGCACCCGCTGCGGCGCCTCCAGAGCGGCCAGCGCCGGACGCAAAAAGAAATGGGCAAACACCATGCCGCCAATCCAGACGATCACCGACAAAAGATGCACAAGTTTCAGAGCGCTGTAAATCATGGGAGCCATCCTTTGAAAAACTGGTATGGTGCCATTATCGAGGTCTCCACTTGATTTGCGGGGACAATCACATCATTACCCGTCATCGCCCGCCTGCTGGTTAATCACCTCACTGCTCGTGCAGTTGCTACGGACCCGGCGCCAACTACTTAAAATCAGAAGACCACGAAGGAAAACACCATGGAACGCATGAATCAGAAAACGCACGGCCGCACGCTGTACGACAAACTCTGGGACGAACACGTCGTCCACACCGAAGAAGATGGCACGACCATTCTTTATATCGACCGGCATCTGGTACATGAAGTCACCAGCCCGCAGGCCTTTGAAGGCCTGCGTGAAGCCGGGCGCAAGGTCTGGCGCACCTCATCCATCGTCGCCACCGCTGACCACAACACGCCGACGACCGGCTGGGAGCTGGGCTACGACGGTATCACCGACCTGGTCAGCAAAGAGCAGATCACCACACTCGACAGCAACATCAAAGAGTCTGGCGCGGCAGTCTTCTTTCCCTTCCTGTCAAAACGCCAGGGCATCGTGCATGTAATCGGCCCCGAGAACGGCGCTACGCTGCCCGGCATGACGGTGGTTTGCGGCGACTCGCACACCTCGACCCACGGTGCGTTTGGCGCACTGGCGCACGGCATTGGCACCAGCGAGGTCGAGCACGTCTTGGCCACGCAAACCCTGCTGGCCAAGAAGCAGAAAAACATGCTCATCAAGGTCGATGGCGCTCTGACGCCGGGCCTTACAGCCAAGGACATCGTGCTGGCCATCATCGGCAAGATAGGCACCGCCGGTGGCAGCGGCTACACGATTGAATTCAGCGGCTTGGCGATCCGCGCCCTCAGTATGGAAGCGCGCATGACGGTCTGCAATATGGCGATTGAAGCTGGTGCCAGAGCCGGCCTAGTGGCGGTGGACCAGAAGACGATTGCCTACGTCAAGGGCCGTCCGCTGGCGCCTGGAACAGATCCACAAACCGGCCGGTTTGTGGGGGGCGTGGAATGGGACCAGGCCGTCAAGTACTGGAACACCCTGCAATCCGACACCGATGCGGTCTTCGACACCGTGGTGCAGCTCGACGCCAGCCAGATCCCCCCGCAGGTCACGTGGGGCACCACGCCCGAGATGGTGCTGTCGATCGACGGCCGGGTACCCGATCCGGACAAGGAAAAAGACGCCGGCAAACGCGATGCCATGGAGCGCGCGCTGACCTATATGGGCCTGCAGCCGGGAAAGGCAATGAAAGACATCATGATCGACAAGGTCTTCATCGGCTCGTGCACCAACAGCCGCATCGAAGACCTGCGCGAAGCGGCGGCCATCATCCAAAAGATTGGCCAGAAAGTTGCCAAAAACGTCAAGCTGGCGCTCGTGGTGCCAGGCTCGGGCCTGGTCAAGGAGCAAGCCGAGCGCGAAGGTCTGGACAAGATTTTTATAGCCGCAGGTTTCGAGTGGCGCGAGCCCGGCTGCTCGATGTGCCTGGCCATGAACGCCGACCGCCTGGAGCCCGGCGAGCGTTGCGCATCCACCAGCAACCGCAACTTCGAAGGCCGGCAGGGCGCCGGCGGCCGCACCCATCTAGTCAGCCCAGTCATGGCCGCCGCCGCCGCTGTGCACGGCCACTTTGTCGATATCCGTAAATTTGTTTAACCCCTATCCCTGAATGGAAACACCCATGAAAAAGACAACTACCCTGCTCGCACTGTTACTGGTTTCAATTGCCTTGTTCCTGGCCGGATGCGCCACCGTCAAGGGATTTGGAGAGGATCTGCAAAAATTAGGCGAAAAGATCGAAGACAAAGCGAAAAAATAATGAAATCTTTCACCGTACACCAAGGCCTCGTGGCCCCAATGGACCGCGAGAACGTCGACACCGATGCCATCATTCCCAAGCAGTTCCTCAAGTCTATCCGCAAGACCGGTTTTGGCCCCAACCTGTTTGACGCCTGGCGCTACCTCGATCCTGGCTTTCCCGGCCAGGACCCGGCGACACGCAAGCCCAACCCCGATTTCGTGCTGAACCAGCCGCGCTACCAGGGCGCGTCCATCCTGTTGGCGCGCAAGAACTTTGGCTGCGGCTCATCGCGTGAACACGCGCCGTGGGCGCTGGACCAATACGGCTTTCGGGCCATCATCGCGCCCAGCTATGCCGACATCTTTTTCAACAACAGCTTTAAAAACGGTCTGCTGCCCATCGTGTTGCCAGAGGCGCAGGTGGCGCAGTTGTTTGACGAAGCGTTGGCCTTCCCCGGCTTTACCCTCACGGTCGACCTGAAGCGCCAGGTCATCGTGAAGGCGCAGGGTGAAGAAATTCCCTTCCCGGTGGAAGCGTTTCGTAAGTACTGCCTGTTTAACGGGCTGGACGACATCGGCATGACCTTGCGCCACAGCGACAAGATCAAGGCCTTCGAAGCCGAACGTCTGGCGACCAAGCCCTGGCTGAATCACACCCTGGTGGGCTGATTCTCCGGACAACGCCAGAAGCCATCCTTTGGCCGGGTTTACAAGAGAAATCGTTCTTCAGCCCGTAGCCTGCGGGCGCTACCAGCTATAAAAAAGATAGTAACTATGAAAATCGCAATTCTTCCGGGTGACGGCATTGGTACAGAAATCGTTGCTGAGGCCGTGAAGGTTTTGAACGCACTCGATTTGAAATTTGAACTTGAGACCGCACTGGTAGGCGGCGCGGCTTACGAAGCGCACGGCCACCCGCTGCCAGACGCAACGCTCAAGCTGGCGAAAGAAGCAGACGCGATTTTGTTCGGCGCTGTTGGCGACTGGAAATACGACAAGCTGGACCGCCCGCTGCGCCCGGAGCAAGCCATCTTGGGCCTGCGCAAAAACCTCGGCCTGTTCGCCAACTTTCGCCCGGCCATCTGCTACCCACAACTGGTCGATGCATCCAGCCTGAAGCGCGAGCTGGTTGCGGGCCTAGACATCCTCATCATCCGCGAACTGACAGGCGACATCTACTTCGGCCAACCGCGCGGCCGCCGCATCTCGCCTGACGGGCACTTCCCTGGCAGCGAGGAAGCGTTTGACACCATGCGCTACAGCCGCCCCGAGATTGAACGCATCGCCCACGTCGCATTCCAAGCCGCACGGAAAAGGAAAGCAGCGGGTGGCGAAGGACGTGTCACCAGCGTCGACAAGGCCAATGTGCTGGAGACCTTTCAGCTCTGGAAAGACGTGGTCACTGAAATTGGATTGCAGTACCCCGATGTGGCGCTCGACCACATGTACGTCGACAACGCCGCCATGCAACTCGTCAAGGCACCCAAAAAGTTTGATGTGCTCGTCACCGGCAACATGTTCGGCGACATCCTCTCTGATGTTGCCGCCATGTTGACCGGCAGCATAGGCATGTTGCCCTCAGCCAGCCTGAACGACAAAAACCAGGGCCTCTACGAGCCCAGCCACGGCAGCGCCCCAGACATTGCCGGCAAAGGCGTGGCGAATCCGTTGGCCACCATCCTCAGCGCGGCGATGATGCTGCGCTTTAGTTTGAATCAGCCAGAGGCGGCTGCGCGGATTGAGAAGGCCGTGGATGCGGTGCTGAGCCAAGGCCTGCGCACGCCGGATATCTATAGCGACGGGACGACTAAGGTCGGCACCGTGCAGATGGGCGATGCGGTAGTCAAGGCGCTGGCCTGAAGCTGGCAGACCAGCATCATGCGTGAAGTGCCGTATCCCACCCCTGGGGAGTTTTTGGCGGTTGTTGTCTACGGACGCGAGGGATGCCCCATGTGCTCCGACGCCAAACAATGGCTTGCCGAGCGCAAGATCGCGTTCACGTTCCGTGAAATCTTCCAACAGCCCCTGTCGCGAGACGAACTCATGGCGCTCGCAGCCAAGACGCCTGCCAGGGTCCTTGATCTCTACGCCCCCAAAGGCGCGCGCAAGGTGGGGCTGCCCGAGGATGGACGCGCGTTGACACCCGAGCAGATCGTGAGCCTCCAGGTCGGCAACCCAGACCTGATCCGCTATCCGCTGTTCGAACTCGACGACAGATTGCTCTTCGGTTTTCACCAAGCCACGCGCGACGCGCTGATGGTCCTAGCAAAGCAAGGGGTCAGGTCTTGACATCACGCTTTTTGCCGCTCGTCCTTGATGATCTTGCTGACCCCTTTCACCGCTCGCAGCGCCGCACGGCGCGAAACGTAAGACGAAATTTTACACTTCGCCCGGCCGTTCTACCGCGCCCTGATAAAGACAAGCGGGAGGGTCCTCACAGCGCCACCCTGCTCGATGATCAGGTCTCCGGCGATGCGCTCGTCCGCCAGCATGCCGCGAAAGCGGTGCGCGACCCTGCGCCCGCCGATCTCGACGCTGCCGCGCCAGGTGATCGCGCTGCCGCGCAAGCCGGCCTCGCTCACCTCGATGACTTTCCCCGCAGCGCTGCCCTCGATCTCGATTTCCTGGAAGTTCTGCTGGATGCGCAGGCGCCACTCGCCGCCTGCATCGGCCGCGCTCGCGTGCCAGGCGCCGCGCACCTGCGCCGGCACCACCCAGAGAAACACCGTGCTCTCATCGCCCTGCCCCTCGTGGCGCCGCGTGAGCCGCACCCGCTCGGTGCGATCCGGCCTCCAGCCTTCGAAGGCGAAGGCGTGCGTCACGATGCGCGCGCCGGGCTTCATCTCGTCGAGCAGCTTGGGCTGCAGCCGCCGCATCAGCGCAGGCAGCAGGTAGATCGTGACCACGTCGGCGCGCGAGACGTCGGCGCGCATCACGTCGCGCACCTCGAAGGCGGCGCGCCCGGCGACGCCGGCGCGGGAGGCGTTCTCGCGCGAGATACGCACCAGTTTTTCGTCGAGGTCGAGACCGAGGCCGTGCGCGCCGAACTGCTTCGCCGCCATGATCACGATGCGGCCGTCGCCCGAGCCAAGGTCGATCACGTATTCGCCGACGCGGGTGTCCGCGAGCGCGAGCATGCGCTCGACCACCTCCTCGGGAGTGGTGATGAAGGGCGCCTGGACTTCAGTATCCTGTGCCGCGGCGGGCGCAAGCCACGCCGCCAGCGCCACGCCCAGCGCGGCGAGCATGGGTTTCATCTGTGGACCTTCGTTGATTGCCAGCCGCGATTATGCGGCATTCAGCGCGGCGGCGCGGCAGATGCTTGTCACAGGGCATCGCATGATAATTGCACCTCCCCCTTCAATTTTGGAGTCAGGCCATGAAAGTCTATTCTTGTTTTCCCGCCAGACTCGCCCGACGGCCCGCCCTCTTCGACTTGAATTCCCCGGCGCGCTCTGCCATGTCGCCGCCACCGCTCGCGAGGCGGACGTACACCATCCGACGGTCGGCAAGATTATCAAGGGCGAGCGGTGAAAGGTGTTATGTCAGGAACTGACACCTTTCATCCCTTTAGGGCACCTCTATAAATTCATTTTTCAGGCGAATTGCGTCGTTGGGCGGTACTCGCAATCCTCACGTACCTGAAGTACCTTCCGGTTGCTGCGCTCCGTCCGCCTAGCACTTCATCCTGAAAATCTGAATTTCTAAAAGTGCCCTTTATTTTCTAGCGGGACACCTCGCGGCGGTTGCCGATCTTCACCACGAAGACTCGCAGCGCGCCGTCCTCGATGCTGGTGACGACTCGGTAATCACCTACGCGGTACTTCCAGAATTCGCCCACGCGCGAACCCTTGAGAGCTTCCCCGATGCTGCGGGGGTCGTCTAAAGGTGCGACTCGTTCATTCAGGAAAGCCAAGATGCGCCGCGCTATTTGGAGGTCTAGCAGCCTGTCGGACTTTGGGAGCATCGGCTGCAAAAGCGCCGCAGGCTCCTGGCGCGCACCACCTCACCCGGACCTCAAATACCCAGCAGTTTTTTGGCGTCGCCCAAGGCCTTCATCGAGTCGCTGTGTTTGCCTTCCTTGTGAAACTTCTCTCCGTCCGCGCGCAAGGCCTTGACCTTGCTCATGTCGGTGGCCGACAGCGTGGGGTTGGTCGAGAGTTTGGCGTCAATGGCCTTCATTTCGTTGGGGCAGCCGGTGGCAAAAGCCAGTGAGGATGTGGCCAGTGCTGCGGCAGCAAGGATAAATTTCATGTGTATCTCCAAAACGCGTCAGAAAATACTGACAGGAGATACTAGCACAAACATCTGCGCGTGCTTGCCTGCAAAATGCGGCCTTTGCTGGAAGACCGGGCCGATCTATCGGAGGTGCCGCGCAGCCAGCGCCTGTTGCATCGTCCCAGCCTCAAGCGTCTGCTTCTGATCGCCGTCCGGGTCGGCAAGGCGCTGCGGAATGAGGCCATCCGCAAGGCATGCCTGACATTCGGCGACACCATGGCAGCCAAGGCCGGGCAAGCCTCGCTACAATAACAACTATGACAACTATGCGTAAAAGCCCCGCACCCCGCCACTGCCCCGCCGCCCTGCGCGCGGGACGTGCTGCGCCGGTTTTTGCCCAGACCACCAAAACGACGACCATTAAAGGCTGACACAGCCCGCCTCGTCGTGCCCCGCCGGCTCGATGAGCCGGGCCAAAAAGCCGCATTTTTGACTTTTTGAAGGGCAACATCATGAAACTCAAGGGTAATCTCACAGGACTCGTCGGCTGGCGCGGCATGGTCGGCTCGGTGCTGATCGACCGCATGCAGGCTGAAGGCGACTTCGGCCTGATCGAACCGGTCTTCTTTTCGACCTCCAACGCCGGCGGCAAAGCCCCGGCGCAGGCGAAGAACGAAACCACATTGAAAGACGCGCACGACATTGATGCGCTTCAACGCTGCGACATTATCATCACCGCGCAAGGCGACGACTACACCTCCGAAGTCTTCCCCAAGCTGCGGGCTGCGGGCTGGCACGGCCACTGGATTGATGCGGCATCGACGCTGCGCATGAATGACGACGCAGTCATCGTGCTGGATCCGGTGAACCTGCCCGTGATTCAAAATGCTTTGTCCAAAGGCGGCAAAAACTGGATTGGCGGCAATTGCACCGTGAGCTGCATGTTGATGGGCGTAGGCGCGCTGTACAAGGCCGGCCTAGTCGAGTGGATGACCAGCATGACCTACCAGGCGGCATCGGGTGGCGGCGCGCAGCACATGCGCGAGCTGCTCACGCAGTTCGGCACGCTCAACGCAGAAGTCAAGGCGCTGCTCGACGATCCGAAATCCGCGATTCTGGAAATTGACCGCCGCGTGCTGGCCAGGCAGCAACACTTAAGTGCCATTGATACGGCCAACTTCGGCGTACCACTGGGAGGCAGCTTGATTCCGTGGATCGACAAAGACCTTGGCAACGGCAGCAGCAAAGAAGAATGGAAAGCTGGTGCCGAAACCAACAAAATCCTCGGCCAGGGCGCGGGTTTTGGCACGGCAGCTGTGCCGGTCGATGGTTTTTGCGTGCGCGTGGGCGCGATGCGCTGCCACAGCCAGGCCTTGACCTTCAAACTCAAAAAAGACGTGTCGCTGGCCGACATCGAGGCCCTGATTGCGGCGGACAACCCATGGGTCAAAGTAGTGCCCAACACGCGTGAAGCGTCGATCAAAGACCTGACCCCGGTTGCAGTGACCGGCACCATGCAAATCCCGGTGGGCCGTCTGCGCAAGCTGGCGATGGGGCCGGAGTACCTGGGTGCGTTTACCGTCGGCGATCAGTTGCTGTGGGGCGCTGCCGAACCCTTGCGGCGCATGTTGCGGATTTTGCTAGGGGCCTGAATACCGTCAAACCGCTTTCAGAGTTAGCGGGTTATTGGGGTCAGACGCCAATAACCCTCCTGCTGGCCAAGCGTTGCCAGCAGACCACAAATCAAAGTTGTAAGCGCAGCATGAATGGCTGTGTCAAAACTTAAGTGGTGTCTTAGCTTGTCAGCGTAACGCCTTGATGTTAAACTCGTTCTTCGAAAATCCGCAGCATTTGTATTAAGGTTTTTGTGCGCTTAAACAGAATAAAGTTACATGCAAACCAGGCAACGGAGGCTACAAACCCCATGAATCATCGCGTTCGCTGGCACTTGGGGGCTTTGGCGAGTGTCGTTGCACTTCTGGCTAGCCTGGCAAGCCTGGATGCCCAAGCCTTGGCTTTGGGCCGGGTAACGGTTCAATCGGCATTGGGTGAGCCGCTGAGGGCCGAAATTGATATTCCCGAGATCACCACTGACGAGGCCGCCAGCCTGAGGGCTGGTGTTGCCAACGCAGAGGCGTTTAAAGCGGCAGGCCTTGAGTACACATCGGCAGTCATTGGCGTGCAGGTCACCCTGCAAAAACGGCCCGATGGCCGCTCCTACCTGCGTCTGAGTAGCAGCCGCCCGGTGGCAGAGCCTTTTGTTGACCTGGTGCTGGAGGTCAGTTGGTCGTCTGGCCGCATCGTGCGCGACTACACCATGCTGTTTGACCCGCCCAGCCTGCGCTCTGGCAGCGCGGGTGGCGCAGAGCCGATTACCGCGCCTGTGTTGCCGCTTCAAGCTCCCGCCGATATCCCGCCTGCCAGAGGCATTTCGGCCATTCCTTACGACCCGACCAGCCCGCCGCCAGCCGGTGCAGCGGCTGTGGCACCGACTCCAGCCCCGAGGGCCTTGGCGCAGGAATCCCGCGCCAAGGCCTCTGCATCTGCACCTGCGGGCGAAAAACAGGTCGCCGTTAAATTTGGCGATACGGCTGGCAAAATCGCCGTCCAAAACAAGCCCACCAGTGTGTCGCTAGACCAGATGCTGGTGGCCCTGCTCAGAAGCAACCCCGCTGCCTTTATTGGCGGCAATATCAATCGCCTCAAGGCCGGTAGCGTGCTGGAAATCCCCGCTGCCAATGATGCCGCAGCCATTTCCCCTGCGGATGCGTCCCGGATCATCATCGCCCAGTCCACCGACTTCAATGACTTCCGCCGCAAGCTGGCCGAAGGCGTGCGCGCCACTCAGGCTGGCAGCGCCAGTCGCCAGGCTGCTGGCAAGGTACAGGCCAAAGTCGAAGACCGCGCAGCCCCTGCCGCTGCGCCAGACAAACTGACCCTGTCCAAAGGTGTCGTGCAAGGTAAAGCCGCAGCCGAGGAAAAAATTGCCGAGCTGACCAAAAACATTGCCGACCTGAACCAGCTGACAGGAAGCCCGGCCGCGTCAAGCGTGACATCAGTCATCACTGCAGCGCCAGGCGTTACACCCACCGCACCGACCGTTGCCACGCTGTCGCCCACGGTAGCGCCTATGACGGCTCCGGTGACCAGTGCGACCACAGCAGTCGCAACGCTCGAACCTGCCACGTCAGCAGCAGCATCCAGTGGCGTTGCCAAGAAACCAGCGGCAGCGCCGCCACCTCCGCCGCCTGAACCAAGTCTAATCGACGAGTTGATGGACAACCCCTACGTCTTGCCGGGTGCGGGTGGCTTGCTGTTGTTGCTGAGTGCCTTTGGTTTTTACCGCTACAAAAACAAGCGCAACGACGCGGCTCAGGTAGACAGCTCCTTCTTTGACAGCCGCCTGCAGCCTGACTCTTTCTTCGGTGCCAGTGGCGGCCAGCGTATTGACACCAGCGAAAGTGCTGCCACGGGCTCGCCCCAGGTCTACTCACCCAGCCAGCTTGATGCCGCAGGCGATGTTGACCCGGTTGCCGAAGCCGATGTGTACCTGGCGTATGGCCGTGACCTGCAAGCTGAGGAAATCCTCAAAGAGGCCATGCGTACCAGCCCGACGCGGGTGGCAATCCATGCAAAGCTGATGGAAATCTACGCCAAACGGCGCGATATCAAAGCCTTTGAAGTGGTGGCAGCCCAGGCCTTTAATCTCACGCATGGTCAAGGCCCTGAGTGGGCCTATATCAGCGAGCTAGGCCGGAATCTGGACCCAGGCAACCCGATGTACCAGCCCGGCGGACAACCCCATGCAGCCGTCAAGGCCACCGAAAAAAGCGCGCAAGACCAAGCTGCGGCGGCATTCGGCCCAAGCACCATTCTGCAAATGCGCACAGCGCATCCGGAAGTCGCTGCAGCACCCGTTGTTGCAGCACTCGACAGCGGCATGCTGAAGTTTGACCTCAGCTCCCTGTCGCTGGACTTGGGCGGCCCGACCACAGCAAGCCCTTCGCTTGCGGCATCGGGTACGTCAGCCTTGTCGGTATCTGGTGACCCGCTGGAAACCAAATTTGCGCTGGCCGAAGAATTCCGTACCCTAGGCGATACAGATGGCGCACGCGCTTTAGCCGAAGAAGTGGCAGCCCAGGCCAAGGGGCCGCTCAAGAGCAAGGCCCAGTCCTTTCTTGCCTCTTTGTCGTGAATGGCCAGCAGAACGCAGCGCGTTCGCTGGCCCTTGCCTAGCCTACCGTTAAGGCAACTATTGTGCGAATAGCACTAGGCATCAGCTACAGCGGCAGCGCCTACGAGGGCTGGCAGAGCCAGCTTTCGGGCAACACAGTACAAGACCAGCTGGAACGGGCCTTGGGCAAGTTTGCCGCCCAGCCTATTCGCACCCTTTGCGCAGGCCGCACCGACTCGGGCGTGCATGCGCTGATGCAGGTAGTTCATTACGACACCCCATTGCAACGCGAAACCGCATCCTGGATACGCGGTGTCAATGCCTTCCTGCCGCCCGACATAGCCGTGCAATGGGCGCGGGAGGTGCCTGACAGCTTTCATTGTCGTGGCAGTGCCATTGCGCGCCGCTACGCTTACGTCGTTCTTGAATCTCCTGTGCGCCCCAGCGTGGAGGCAGGCCGTGTTGGCTGGGTTTACCGGCCCCTGAGCGATGCGGCCATGCTGGAGGCTGCCAGCTATCTGAAGGGCGAGCACGACTTTTCATCGTTTCGCGCCGCCCAGTGCCAGGCCAAATCCCCAGTCAAAACCATCAGCAGGATTGATATTTCACAACGCCCTGCGCGGGACTCGACCTCAAGCTCAAACCCAGATTCACGTTACTGGCGCTTTGAGTTTGAAGCCAACGCCTTTTTGCACCACATGATCCGCAACATCATGGGCTGCTTGGTGGCAGTTGGTCAGGGTGCGCATCCGCCGGGCTGGATCATGGAGGTTCTTGCAGCCCGCAACCGCAATGCGGCAGCGCCCACTTTTTCACCTGACGGTTTGTATTTTCTTGGCCCGGTATACGAAGACCACTATCGCCTGCCAAACCGCACGCCAGCCTATGATTGGCTGCCATGAATCCAGAAAATCAATCACGTAACGCCAGAACCAGAATCAAAATCTGCGGCCTGACGCGTGAAGAGGATGTGGACGCAGCCGTTGCAGCCGGTGCAGACGCGGTTGGCTTTGTCATGTACGAAGCCAGCCCGCGTTACATCACAACAAAGCGCGCCGCTGAATTAGCCCGCCGATTGCCGCCTTTTGTCACGCCAGTGCTGTTGTTCGTCAATGCCAGTGCTACAAAAATAATAGCTTCTCACGCCCGTATTCAGGGCGCTTTGATTCAATTTCATGGTGATGAGTCACCTGAAAACTGTCTTGAAACCGGTCTGCCCTTCATTCGTGCGGTCCGCATACCGCTGAATGGGTTTTGGGCCCCCACGCTTTCCGCTGCGCGAGCCTCCGGCGGTTCACTGCCCCTTCCACCTGGGAACGGGGCGCAATTCGCCTTGGGGCGGCCCGGCGGCGAATCTCCCGCCGGCTCTGCCCGCTTCGATCTCGTAAAATACGCAGAAGATTATTCAAAAGCCCAAGCCATCCTTCTGGACGCACATGTCGAAGGTTACGGTGGCGGTGGGAAAACATTCAATTGGTCACTTCTTCCTCCAAGCGTCAACGCTCACCTCGTTTTGAGTGGTGGGTTGACGCCTGCAAATGTGCTGGCTGGCATTTTGCAGGTCAGGCCGCGCTGCACCACGCTGGCCGTTGATGTGAGTTCGGGCGTGGAGATTTCGAAAGGAATCAAAAGCGCAGAGAAGATCAATCAGTTTGTCGCAGCCGTTCGCGCTGCAGACGAACAATTCGAAAAACTTGCGGGACAGACCAGGCTACATGAGCCCAGCGAATGAGCTACTCTGTCCTCAACCGATCAAGACCATGTACGACTACCACCAACCTGACCCGACAGGCCATTTCGGAATTTACGGCGGCAGCTTTGTTTCAGAAACTCTGGCCCACGCCATCAATGAGCTGAAAGCCGCTTACGCCAAATACAAAGACGACCCTGAGTTTTTAGCTGAATTTAACTACGAGCTAAAACACTTCGTTGGTCGCCCTTCCCCCATCTACCACGCAGCGCGAATGAGCTGCGAACAGGGCGGCGCGCAGATCTACCTCAAGCGCGAAGACCTGAACCACACTGGTGCGCACAAAATCAACAACACCATTGGTCAGGCCATGCTGGCACGCCGCATGGGCAAGCCGCGCGTGATTGCCGAAACCGGCGCTGGCCAGCACGGTGTGGCCACTGCAACGATTTGCGCCCGCTACGGCCTGGAATGCGTGGTCTACATGGGCAGCGAAGATGTCAAGCGCCAAAGCCCCAACGTCTACCGCATGAAGCTGCTGGGGGCCACGGTGGTACCCGTCACCAGCGGCAGCAAAACCCTCAAGGACGCGCTGAACGAAGCCATGCGCGACTGGGTTGCCAACGTGGACAACACCTTCTACATCATTGGCACTGTCGCCGGGCCGCACCCCTATCCGATGATGGTGCGGGATTTTCAGAGCGTGATCGGTAACGAATGCCTGACGCAAATGCCCGAGATGACCGGTGGCCAGCCTGATGCCGTGGTCGCATGCGTGGGCGGTGGCAGCAATGCCATGGGCATTTTCCACCCTTACATCGCGCATGAAAAAACCCGATTGATTGGGGTTGAAGCTGCCGGCGAGGGCATGGACAGTGGCAAACATTCGGCGTCGCTGCAGCGTGGCCTG
Organism: Polaromonas sp.; assembly: GCA_038902795.1. Classification (GTDB taxonomy): domain Bacteria; phylum Pseudomonadota; class Gammaproteobacteria; order Burkholderiales; family Burkholderiaceae_C; genus Polaromonas. Next base: position 35,661 of record JBCKNJ010000010.1, read on the forward strand.
CCGGGGGTGCTGCATGGCAACCGCACCTACGTGCTGCAAAACGAAGACGGCCAGGTCACTGAAACGCACAGCATCAGCGCGGGACTGGACTACCCCGGCGTTGGCCCTGAGCACGCATTTCTGAAAGACATTGGCCGTGCTGAATATGTCGGCATCACCGACGAAGAAGCCCTCAGTGCTTTTCACTACCTGTGCCGTACCGAAGGCATCATTCCGGCGTTGGAATCTGCGCACGCGGTAGCCTACGCCATGAAGCTGGCCAAAACCATGCGCACCGACCAAAGCATTCTGGTCAATCTGTCTGGCCGGGGCGACAAAGACATTGGCACAGTGGCCGACCTGTCAAATGATGATTTTTTCTGCCGCCCGTCCTGCCAGGGTCAAAGCATCAAGGGGGCATCGAACACGCTGTCTTTTGTCAAATGAGCAGAATACAAACCACCTTTGCCGCTCTCAAAAAATCTGGCCGCAAAGCACTGATCCCCTATGTCACAGCGGGCTTTCCGTTTGCCGATGTCACCCCTGAACTGATGCACGGCATGGTTGCGGGCGGGGCTGATGTGATCGAGCTGGGCGTACCGTTTTCAGACCCCAGCGCCGACGGTCCCGTGATTCAAAAAGCGGGCGACAAAGCCTTGAGCTTAGGCATAGGCATGTTGCAAGTTTTGGAGATGGTTCGCGTCTTCAGGCTCAAGGACAGCATCACACCCGTTGTACTGATGGGTTACGCCAACCCGGTGGAGCGTTACGACATCAAACACGGCGCGGGCTCAAACGAAAGCGCCTTTATTCGTGACGCAGCAACAGCCGGCGTAGACGGCGTGCTGATCGTTGACTACCCACCCGAAGAATGCGTGGAGTTTGCAAAGCGCTTGCGTGCGCGCAATATGGATCAGATTTTTTTGCTGGCTCCCACCAGTACCGACGAACGGATGAAGCAGGTCGCCAGCGTTGCCAGCGGTTATGTCTACTACGTGTCGCTGAAGGGCGTGACCGGCTCAGGCGCGCTGGATGTCGATGCGGTAAGTGCCATGCTGCCGCGCATTCGCCAGCACGTCAGCGTGCCAGTGGGCGTGGGCTTTGGCATTCGTGATGCCGCAACCGCGCAAGCCATTGGCAAGGTAGCCGATGCGGTAGTGATTGGCAGCAAAATCATTCAGTTGATCGAAAATGAACCGAGAGACAAGGTTGCTCAGGTTGCGCAAGATTTTTTAAAAGAAATTCGCATCGCGCTGGACGCATCAACCGTAGCGCATAACCCATAGCCCTCACGCAAGGAATTCCATATGTCTTGGCTAGAAAAACTCCTCCCCCCCAAAATCACGCCCACCGACCCGACCGAGCGGCGCAGCGTACCCGAAGGCCTGTGGATCAAATGCCCGAGCTGCGAGGCCGTCCTCTACAAAACCGACCTTGAAAAAAACCAGAACGTCTGCCCGCAGTGCAGCCACCACCACCGCATCGGTGCGCGTGCCCGGCTGGATGCGTTTCTGGATCCGGAAGGCCGCTATGAACTGGGGCAGGAAGTCTTGCCCGTCGATGCACTGAAGTTCAAGGACAGCCGCAAATACCCCGAGCGCCTGAAGGAAGCGATGGAAAACACCGGCGAAACCGACGCGCTGGTCGTGATGGGCGGCGCCGTCCACAGCATAGGCGTCGTCGTGGCCTGCTTTGAATTCGACTTCATGGGCGGCAGCATGGGCAGTGTGGTGGGCGAGCGTTTTGTGCGCGGCGTACACGCGGCCATCGAGCAAAAAGTGCCCTTCATCTGCTTCACGGCCACTGGCGGTGCGCGTATGCAGGAAGGCCTGCTCAGTCTGATGCAGATGGCCAAAACCAATGCGTCATTGACCCGTCTGGCGAAAAAAGGCTTGCCCTACATCAGCGTGTTGACCGACCCGACCATGGGCGGTGTCAGCGCCGGCTTTGCGTTTGTGGGCGACATTGTGATTGCCGAGCCCAAGGCACTGATCGGCTTTGCCGGCCCACGGGTGATCGAGTCCACCGTGCGCATCACCTTGCCCGAAGGCTTTCAGCGCGCCGAGTTTTTGCAGACCAAAGGCGCGATTGACTTCATCTGCGACAGGCGCGAGCTGCGCAAGAACATCGCCAGCTCGCTGGCCATGCTGCTCAAGCAACCGGCTGACGCAGTAGCCTGAAGGGCACTTCTATAAATTCATTTTTCGGGCGAATTGCTGCGTTGCGCGGAGGGTTATTGGGGTCAGACGCCAATTTCATTACGATGCAAAGCATCGCACCCGAAGGGCGTGCCAAGGGCACGATGAATTTGGACTCTGACCCCAAAAACCCTCCTCCGTGCGCCTTGCACTTCATCCCGACAACGCAGTTGCAGTGAAGACTAACTTGTACCCAAGTTACGTCGTAACTAAAATCTGAATTTCTAGAAGCGCCCTGAGCCGGGTGACTCGGCAGGCATATTACTGCTTGAAAAACTTCTCATGTGCGCACATAATATGTGGAAATCCAAGGGGCCTTCTATGAACATCACACTTTCCATCGAAGAGCGCGTAGCCGACAGCGCGCGCGAAGCGGCCCGCAAAATGGGCAAAAGCCTGAACCAGGCCGTGCGCGACTACCTGGAGCAGCTCGCGGGCAGCAACCGCAGCTTGCAGGAGTGGGACGAGTTTGAGCAACGCTGTTTGCAAACCAAAGGCCGGTTAGACGGCTGGCAGTTCAATCGGGAAGAGGCCAATGCCCGGCGCTAAAAAAGCCGTTCAACAGGTGGCCTTTACTCCAGCAGCCAATGCACGCTGCTTTATTGACACCAACCTGCTGATCTACGCCGATAGCGGCGACCAACCCGCAAAACAGCGCACCGCGCTGACGCTGCTCAAGCAATTGCGCATCAACTACACCGGGGTTCTATCCACACAAGTGCTCAATGAGTACTGCAACGTAGCGCTGAATAAATTACGGCTACCGCACGCAGACATTCGCCAGCAACTGCACTTTTGGCAGCAGTTTGAAATCGTACAAGTCACGCCCAGCATCATCGAAGCCGCACTAGACCTGCATCAAACCCGATCACTGAGCTACTACGATGCCCTGGTAGTAGCCGCAGCGCAAACCAGCGGCTGCACTGTGCTGTATTCAGAAGACATGAACACCGGGGAGGTCATGGGCGGGGTGCGGATTGTCAATCCGTTCGTGGGTCGGGTGGTGGAGGGCTGATTGAAACGAACCAGTTAGCTTGAAGTCACCCCAAAACTCGCACCAGCCACCCTTGCATATCCGCAATCTCCTGCGGGCACACCGAGTGCTCCATCGGGTAGCTGTGCCACTCGACTGCATAGCCCATCGCCTTGAGTGCGTCGCGTGAGGCTTCGGCTCTGGGCAGTGCGACCACGCCGTCGTGCGTACCGTGGCCCATGAAGATCGGGACTTGCTGGCTCGCTAGGCTGCGCTCTGCTGCGGTTTTGTCTGCGAGTGGCAGGTAGCCTGACATGCAGATCATCCCGGCCAGTGGCTCGGCGTGGCGTAGGCCGACCATCAGCGTCATGGCGCAGCCTTGTGAGAAGCCTGCCACCACGATGCGCCTGGCGGGTATGCCGCGCGCTTTTTCGCCTGCAATCAACTCTTCGATCATGGTCTGTGATTGGCGCAAGCCGGCTTCGTCTTCACGGCGCACCAAGTCAGCACCCAAAATGTCGTACCAAGCGGGCATTTCGTAGCCACCGTTGATGCTGACAGGCATGACGGGCGCGTTAGGGAACAAAAAGCGCACCGGGCCCACGCTGGATAAATCGAGCTGCTCGGCAACCGGCAAAAAGTCGCGGCCATCAGCACCCAGGCCGTGCATGATGATGATGCTGGCGACGGGATTTTCACCCGTTTGGGTTTCGATGACTTTGAGTGACATGGTGGTAGGTAGCGTTGATTAATAGCTACCGATGTAGTCCTTCTTACCCGCTTCCACGCCGTTATGACGCAGCAGCGCATAAGCCGTGGTGGTGTGAAAGAAGAAATGCGGCAAGCCGTAGTTGAACAAATACGAGTGGCCGGTAAAGCGTTTTTCTTTGGGCGTGCCGGCTTGCGTAACGATCTCGCGCGTGGCGGCATCGCTAAATTTGGCGGCATCAAGCCCACCGATAAACGCCAGCACGCTTGCAATGCGTGCCTGCAGCTCAGCAAAGGTCTGCTCGTTGTCTTCAACTTTTGGCACTTCAACGCCAGCCAGCCGGGCTGACACGCTCTTGGCGAAGTCGGTGGCTACCTGCACCTGGCGCAGCAGCGGGAACATGTCGGGGAACAGGCGCGCCTGCAGCAAGGCCTTGGGATCGATTTTTTTTGCCGTGGCGTGGGCTTCGGCTTTGGCAAGTACATCGCTCAGGCCGCCCAGCATTTGCTTGAAGACTGGAACCGATGCGTCGAAGATCGGGTTGCTAGTGGGGTTGCTCATGGGGTCTCTCTATAGTGATTAAGGTTGTGAAAATTTCTCTGCGCAGCGCTTAATTCTCGCAGTGATTGTCTTTTATGGCTGTTGACTATGAGCGTATGGCCAAAGTGGTGAGGGCTTCTGGCGCGAAGGTGGAGTAGCAGCTATCAGCAGAGGAAACCGTCAACAGCCTATTGAAGTGTTTCTTTATTGCAGCGTTTCTTTAAGCGCTGCTAGCATGGGCAGGGGCATCACAGCAATGCCTTCCTCAATCAACTCAATAGCCTCGCGCGGGCTGGCTTGCCCACGAATGTTGCGGGCCTCCTCTTCGCCGTAGTGCATACGGCGCGCTTGGCTTGCAAACTTGTCACCCACGTCTTCGGTATTGGCCAGCACATGGCGCAGGGCTTTCAGGAAAGCCGCCTGCTGCTCATGGTTAGGGCCAGCACCAGAGGCGCTGGCAACCAGTTCAGTCGATGCTGCCAAAGCATCCGGAGCGGATGCCGCTGACGCAACAGATGCGTTGCTTGCGGCAGTCGATACCGCTTGCTGCGCACCGAAATTAAGCCTTGGTGCGCTGGGCATTTTTTGAATGCCCTTGTCGGCGCACATCGGGCATTCGACAAGTCCGCGTACCAGTTGCGACTGGAAATCATCCTCAGACGCAAACCAGCCTTCAAATGAATGCTGATGCGTACACTGCAGGTTGAGGACTTTCATGGTCTGTGCTTGAAAGGCAGGTTGGCGGCCATGTTGTTGTGAATTCTTTCTTGAAGCTACTAGAGGACCATACAGAGGGCCATACCGTTTCAGCGGTACTTGGCATCCGTCGCAAGATTGGCAGCAATTTCAGTTTCGTAGCGGTCACCCACGGCCAGCAGCATTTCTTTTGTGAAATACAAATCGCTGCGTTTTTCACCGTGGTATTCAAAGATCTGCGTTTCGACAATAGCGTCCACCGGACAGGCCTCTTCGCACATGCCGCAAAAAATGCACTTGTGCAGGTCAATGTCATAACGCGTGGTGCGACGCGAGCCGTCTGCCCGCACTTCCGACTCGATGGTGATCGCCACGGCCGGACAAATCGCCTCGCACAGGTTGCAGGCAATGCAGCGCTCTTCGCCATTTTCGTACCGGCGAAGCGCATGCAGGCCGCGAAAACGCGGGCTCAGCGGCGTTTTTTCCTCAGGGAACTGGATCGTGATCTTGCGCTTGAACATGTACTTGCCAGTCAGGGCCATGCCCTTGAACAGCTCGGTGAGCATGAAGCTCGATGCGAAATCTTTAAATGAGGCTGCAGTTGACATATTCACTTCCAGATGTTGTAAGGGGTCTGCATCCAGGCACCTACGACGACGAGCCAAACAAGCGTCACAGGTATAAAAATCTTCCAGCCCAGGCGCATGATCTGGTCATAGCGAAAGCGCGGGAAGGTGGCGCGCACCCAGAGGAACATCGTGACCACCACAAAGGTCTTGATGCCCAGCCAGATCCAGCCCGGAATCCAGTTGAAGAAAACGCTGTCGATTGGCGACAGCCAGCCGCCCAGGAACAGAAGCACACTGAGAATCGCCACCAGCCACATATTGGCGTACTCGGCCAGGAAGAACATGGCAAACGACATGCCAGAATATTCGACCATGTGGCCGGCCACGATTTCGGACTCGCCCTCAACCACGTCAAACGGGTGCCGGTTGGTTTCAGCCAGGCCGGCGATGAAAAACACCACAAAAATCGGCAGCAGAGGCAACCAGTTCCAGGACAAGAAATTGAGGCCCCAGTCGGCCGCCACACCTCGTGCTTGACCCATCACGATGTCGGTCATGTTCAGGCTGGCCGAGACCATCAGCACCACCACCAGGCAAAAGCCTATGGCGATCTCGTAGCTGACCATTTGCGCCGAAGCTCGCATGGCGCCCAGAAACGCGTACTTGGAGTTGGACGCCCAGCCCGCAACGATCACCCCATAGACCTCCATCGAAGTGATGGCCATCAAATACAACAGGCCGGCATTGATGTTGGCGAGCGCGATATCCGGACCGAACGGGATGACCGCCCAGGCCGCCAGCGCCGGCATGATGGTCATGACGGGGCCCAGCACAAACAGGCCCTTGCTGGCCGCCGTCGGAATGATGATTTCCTTGGTCAGCAGCTTGATCGCGTCGGCAATCGGCTGCAGCAGGCCGAAGGGGCCAACGCGATTGGGGCCTAGGCGAATCTGGGTAAAACCGATCGCCTTGCGCTCCCACAAGGTCAGGTAAGCGACGCAGCCCATCAGCGGCAGTAACACACAGAGGATCTTGATCAAGGTCCACAGCACCGGCCAGACCGTGCCGGGCCAAATGCCGCCCATCAAGCCCTGTCCGAAGCCGAAAATCGTGTCAATCATGCGGTGACTCCCTCAACATGCGCAACCTGTCGCGCATCGGCGGTCAGCTGCAACGAGGTGGCGCGCCGGACCAGGCTGTCCAGCTGATAAATGCTGGCCACCACAGGAACGGCACCGGCCGCGGCAAGGTTGATCGGTGCCTGGGTTGCATTGCCCAGCCTGTCTGCCGACACCTGCGCCTGTTCAGTACCGGCGATCTGCTTGAGCACATCCTGCGCGGATTCGAAATCAAAGCCCGGCAAGCCCAGCAGATTGGCCAGCACGCGCAACACCTTCCAGGCGGGGCGGGTTTCGCCAAGGGGCTTGACCACCGCGAGAAAACTTTGCACGCGGCCTTCGGCATTGACGAAAGTACCAGGTGTTTCGGTAAACGGCGCAATCGGCAACAACACATCGCTGAAGGCCATGTTGGCTTTGAAGGGACTGAGCGTAACGACCATCTGCGCTGCATTCAACGACTTCACAGCATCAATGCCCGCTGCCGAATCAAACTCTGGCTCGTTGTTAAGCAGAATGACGGCCTTGAGTTTGCCATCCAGCATCTGGCCAGCATTAAGGCCCTTATCACCTGGCAATGCATTAGCAAGCTGCGCACCAACGGTATTGGCGGCTTCAGTCAGGTAACCCACGCTGGCACCGGTTTGCTCACCAATCCAGTTGGCCAGTACCAGCAAGCTCGATGCGTTGGCATGATGCGCGGCAGCGTTACCCAGAAGAATGGCTTTGCGCTCGCCGCCCACCAGTGACTTTGCAATAGCTTTGGCGGTATCAGTAGCCTGACCAACAGCAGGAGCCGTAACGCCTTTGTCTGCCGCAATAGCCGCAGCAACATCGGCCAATGCCTGTGCCCATGATCCGGAATTGCCCAACATCACGTTGACTATGGGCATAGCCCATGCCTCAGCCGTGGTCAATTCTGCTGTCGAATTAATCGTGCTTAGAGCGCATCCTTTGCGAACAGATTGGCGGATGCGCTGCGCAAACAGCGGGTGATCCTTGCGCAGATTTGAGCCGACGACCAGCACCCGCTGCAACTGCGACAGCGACGCGATGGAGGTACCCAACCAGCGTACGGCCTGCGCGGGAACGAACTCGGCGTTGCGCAGCCGGTAATCAATGTTGTCGCTGCCCAGGCCGCGCATCAGCGAGGCGGCGAGGTACAGCTCTTCGAGCGTGCTGTGCGGGCTGGCGAGCAGGCCTATGCTCTCGGCACCATGGTCGGCCTTGATCTCTTTGAGGCCATTGGCCACGTATTCGAGCGCGGTCTGCCAGTCAACAGCTTTCCACTCGCCGCCCTGCTTGAGCATGGGGCTGCTCAAGCGCTCGTCGCAATTCAGTGCTTCGTAAGAGAAGCGGTCGCGGTCGGCAATCCAGCACTCGTTGACGTCTTCGTTTTCGAACGGCAACACACGCAACACCTTGTTGTTTTTGATCTGGACAATCAGGTTGGCACCGGTCGAATCATGCGGGCTGACCGACTTGCGGCGCGACAGCTCCCAGGTGCGGGTGCTGTAGCGGAAAGGCTTGC